>NZ_CP024201.1:2235227-2554545 GCF_002749615.1 Caulobacter mirabilis | reverse complement strand
AGGCGGCCGATCTTCGTCCCGCTGGCCTTCTGCACCGGCATTCCGTCGCTGAAGGGCGGCGTCGGCGTCAGCTGGACGGCCAAGGGCCTCAAGGGCGAACCGGTGCGCCACACGGTAGTGGCCGGGCGCGGATCCTAGACGCCGGTCAAATCGAGGATCGTCACGCCGCGTCGTTGGCCAGCCTCGGGCGCGGTCGCCGCGGCGCGCCGAGGGCGTCCACGAACCGGGTGCGCCAGGCGCTGACGTCGTCGCGGGCGACCGTCTCCATCAGCCGTTCCCATCGCTTGCGCCGCTCGGCGTAGCCCATGGAGAGGGCCCGCTGGATGGCGGCGGCGACGTCGTCGCGGTCGTAGGGATTGACGATCAGGGCCGAGCCCATCTGGGCGGCCGCGCCGGCGAAGCGCGACAGGATCAGTACGCCCGGATCCTCCGGATCCTGCGCGGCGACGTACTCCTTGGCCACCAGGTTCATCCCGTCCCGCAACGGCGTGACCAGGCCGACATGGGCGGCGCGGTAGATGCCGGCCAGCTCGTCCTGCCGATAACCGCTGTTGATATAGCGCAGCGGCACCCAGTCGACGGTCCCGTAGGCGCCGTTCACCCGACCGGCGATGGCGTCCAGCCGGCCGCGCAGCTCCTGATAGGCCTCGACGCTGTCGCGGCTGAGGGTGGCGATCTGCAGCAGGAAGACTTTTTCCCGCTGTTCCTCATGCGCGGCGAGGAACTGTTCGTAAGATAGGAAGCGCTCCTCCAGCCCCTTGGAATAGTCGAGGCGGTCGACGCCCAGCACCATCTTGCGGCCGGCCTGGCTCTCGCGCATCCGCTGGAAGCTCTCCTCGCCGAGCGGCGACCGGGAGCCGTCGCGGAAGTCGGGCGCCTCGATGCCGATCGGGAACACGCCCAGCTGAGTTCGTAGGCCGAAGGCCTCGACCTCGCCCGTCGCCGAGATCGGGGCGGCCCCGATCTCGTGCGCCAGATAGTCGGTCACGGCGGTGAGGTGATCCTCGGTCTGGAAGCCGATCAGGTCGTAATGGAACAGCGCCTCGACCAGCTTGCGGTGGCCGGGCAGGGTGGTCAGCAGCTGCCGCGCCGGCCAGGGGATGTGCAGGAAGAAGCCGATCCGGTTCTTCACGCCCAGCGCCCGCAGCTCCCGGGCCAGCGGGGCCAGGTGATAGTCGTGCACCCAGATCAGGTCGTCCGGCGCGATCAGCGGGGCCAGGGCCTCGGCGAAGCGGCGGTTCACCCGGGCGTAGCCGGCGTCGAACGGGCGCTCGTAGGCGGTCAGGTCGATGCGGTTGTGGAACAGCGGCCACAGCGTCTTGTTGGCGTAGCCGTTGTAGTATTCCTCGACGTCCTGCTCCTCGAGATCGACCCGCGCCACGGTGACCTCGCCGATCCGCTCCATGGCGATCTGGCCGGTGTACTGAGGGGTGGTCTCGCCGCTCCAGCCGAACCAGATCCCCGGCCGTTCGCGCAGGGCGGCGGCGATCGCGGCGGCCAGGCCGCCGACGGCTCCGGCGCCGGTGTCGCGGGACAGGTTCACACGGTTGGAGACGACGATCAGGCGGCTCAAGCGATCGACTCCTCAAGCCAGGCCAGTACGGCCTTGGGATCATCGAGGCGATAGCGCGCGGCGGTCGGGCGCGGATCGCCGACCAGCACGCCGAAGCCGCCCAGGGTCTCGGCGGCCGTGAAGGCGTCCTCGTCGGTCAGGTCGTCGCCGACCATCACCGGCGTCGCGCCGACGAAGACGGGGTCGTTCATGAAGACCTGAAGGGCGTCGCCCTTGTCCGGACCCGGCGTGCGCAGTTCCACGACCATGCGCCCCTCCTGTACCGTCAGGCCGTAGGCGGCGCCGAGGCGGTGGGCGATCTCCAGGCAGGCGGCCTCGGCCGGCGGGTGACCGCGGTAGTGCAGGGCCAGGCTGCGTTCCTTGGGCTCCAGCAGCAGGCCGCTTTGGCCGGCCGCGAAGCTCTGCAGCATGCCGGCGACGGCAGGCAGGTCGGGATGCGGTTTCAGGTCGACGCGTTCGCCCTGCGGCGTTCGGCGCTCCAGCCCATGCACGCCGGCCAGGCTGCGGACCGTCTCGCCCAGGATGCGGTCGATGTCGTCGATCGAACGACCGCTCAGCACGGCCAGCCGCCCGTGCAGCTGGCGCGACAGCTCGTGCAGCATCCAGTTGCGCCGCGGCTGGGGCCCGACGGCGTCGGGGGTCGGCTCGATGGCCGCCAGGGTGCCGTCCAGATCCAGGAACAGAGCGGTCCGGGAAAGGTCCAGCGCAGGGGGCTGCGCCATGGCCGGAGCCATGGTCGTCTCGATCTCTGTCTGTAGCATGCAAGGTCCCGACAGTTACGCGTACAGGGCGTCGCCGTCCCGCGACGCCTCGGAGCAAAACTATCGGCAACGGCCGGGCGTTCCCGATAAAGCCCGATCAAATAGGTTTGAGCAGATGTGATCCCGCTGCACGTGGGGGCAAATGCAGACGCGCCGCGACTGGGCGCGGCGCGTGCAGGATTTTGGAATTACTCTGATCGCCCAGCGCTTTACCGGGCGAGCCGTGCGTTGTGCCTCAGATGTCCACGTCGGCCGCGGCGAACTCGGCGTTCTCCTGGATGAAGCGGAAGCGCAGCTCGGGCTTGCGACCCATGAGGGTCTCGACAAGGTCCTCGACGCTGCTTTCATCACGCGGCAGGACCACCCGGGCCATGGTCCGCTTGCTCGGGTCCATGGTGGTTTCCTTGAGCTGCGCGGGCATCATTTCGCCCAAGCCCTTGAAGCGGCCGATCTCGGGCTTCTTGTTCTTGAACTCGGTGGCCAGCAGCTCGTCCTTGTGAGCGTCGTCGCGGGCGTAGAGCGACTTGCCGCCGTGGCTGATGCGGTAGAGCGGCGGCATGGCCAGGAACAGCTTGCCGCCACGCACCAGTTCCGGAACCGTTCTGTAGAAGAAGGTGATCAACAGGCTGGCGATGTGGGCGCCGTCGACGTCGGCGTCGGTCATGATGACGATGCGCTCGTAGCGCAGGTCCTCTTCCCGGTACTTGTTCCCGGGCTGCACGCCCAGGGCCAGCATCAGGTCGGCCAGCTCCTTGTTGCCCATCAGCTTGTCGCCGGAGGCGCTGGCCACGTTCAGGATCTTGCCGCGCAGGGGCAGGATCGCCTGGGTCTTGCGGTCGCGCGCCTGTTTGGCCGAGCCGCCGGCCGAGTCGCCCTCGACCAGGAACAGCTCGGCGCCGTCCACGGCCGCGCCGGAACAGTCGGCCAGCTTGCCGGGCAGGCGCAGCTTGCGGGTCGCCGAAGCGCGCGAGACCTCCTTGTCCTTGCGGCGCTTGAGGCGCTCCTCGGCCCGGTCGATGACGAAGTCCAGCAGGCTGCGCGCCGCCTTGGGCGAGGCGGTCAGCCAGTGGTCGAACGGATCGCGCAGGGCGTTCTCGACCAGGCGCTGGGCGTCGGACGACGACAGCCGTTCCTTGGTCTGGCCCTGGAACTCGGGATTGCGGATGAAGACGCTGATCAGGGCGCCGGCGTTGGCGATGACGTCGTCGGCGGTGATGATGCCGGCGCGCTTCTCGCCCGCCAGCTCGCCGTAGGCCTTCAGGCCCTTGGTCAAGGCCGCGCGGAAGCCGGCCTCGTGCGTGCCGCCCTCGGGGGTCGGCACGGTGTTGCAGTAGGACTGCATGAAGCCGTCGGCCTCGCCGAAGCCCTGCGGCGTCCAGGTCACGGCCCATTCAACGGCGCCGGCTTCGCCCTGACGTTCGATGCGGCCGCTGAAGGCGCTCTCGGTGACGGTGGCGGTGGTCTTGACCCGCTCGGCCAGGAAATCGGCCAGGCCGTTGGGGAAGTGGAAGGTGGCTTCCGGCGGGGTCTGGTCGTGGATTCGCGAGGGATCGCAGGACCATTTGATCTGCACGCCGCGGAACAGATAGGCCTTCGACCGGGCCATCCGGTACAGGCGCGCGGGCTTGAAGATCGCTCCGTCGCCGAAGATCTGCGGGTCGGGCAGGAAGCGCACCTGGGTGCCCTTCTTGCGGGACGGCGCGACCTGCTGCAGCGGGCCGGTCGGCTTGCCGCGCTCGAAGTTCTGGCGGTGCTCGAAGCCGTCCCGCCAGACGGTGACCTCCAGACGCTCGGACAGGGCGTTGACCACCGAGGCGCCGACGCCGTGCAGGCCGCCGGAGGTCTCGTAAGCCTTGCCGCTGAACTTACCGCCTGCGTGCAGGACGGTCATGATCACTTCCAGCGCCGACTTGCCCGGGTGCTTGGGGTGCGGATCCACGGGCATGCCGCGGCCGTCGTCCTTCACGGTCAGGAAGCCGTCGGCGTCCAGGCTGACCTCGATCGACTTGGCGTGGCCGGCCACGGCCTCGTCCATCGAGTTGTCGAGCACCTCGGCGAACAGGTGGTGCAGGGCCCGCTCGTCGGTGCCGCCGATGTACATGCCCGGACGCATCCGGACCGGCTCCAGGCCCTCGAGCACCTCGATGGCGCTGGCGTCGTAGTTGCCCGACGGCGCGGGGGCCGGGGCGGGCTTCTCGGCGGCCTTGGCCGAGGTGACGGCCTTGGGATCGGGGCGGGGCTCGTGCGGCGTGGCCAGCGGCGGTGCGGGGACGGGCTTCAGAGCGTCGTCGTCGTCACCGAACAGGGAAGGAGTCGAGGCGGTCATTACGCGGGGGAGTTTCGAACGATTCGGGAACGGTGCGTATGCGGCGTCGGGGCAAGCAGAGCAAGTGGCGCGCCGCCGCACCTCGGTCACAATCCGCTCTACGGTGGCCGATCTTGGTTCTGTGCGCCCTGGGGGATTCGACGTGAAATCAGGCTTCAAACTGGCCTTGCTGGCCGCCGTGTTGTTGCTGCCGGCCTGTTCGGGCGCCGTGAAGGCCCAGAGCGCGCCCGCCGAGGTCGCCGAAGGGCAGCCCTACGTCCTCAAGGACACCCAGGTCTGGACTGTTCCAGACCCGAAGTCGGGCCGAAGCTACCAGGTCTTCGTCAGCCTGCCGGCCTCCTACGCCAAGGAGCCTGGGCGGCGGTATCCGGTGGTCTACGTCACCGACGCCGACTACGCCTTTCCGGTGGTCCGGAGCATCTCACGCCGCGTCGGCGCGAACGGCGAGGGGCTGGAGGACTTCATCCTGGTCGGCCTCTCCTACGCCGTGGGCGACGATCCCGTCAGCAGCCGCCGCCGGGACTACACCCTGACCCCGAACGGTCCGTCGAGTGCGCCGAAGGACCAGGTTCACGGTCAGGGCGCGGCCTATGCGGATTATGTCGTCTCCCAGGCGTTGCCGTTCGTGGACGGCAAGTTCCGCACCGATCCGGCGCGGCGCGTCTACATGGGCCACTCCTACGGCGCGCTGCTCGGGGCCCAGGTCCTGTTCACCAAGCCCGAGACGTTCAGCCACTACATCCTGGGCAGTCCGTCGCTCTGGTACGACAAGCGGCACATGTTTGGGGTCGAGGCGCGCTATGCCGAAACCCATAAGGATCTGCCGGCGGACGTCTTCCTGTACATCGGCGCCTTCGAGACGGTGAAGGCGGGCGACCCGCGCTACACCGACACCGACATGGTCGGCGACAACCAGCGGTTCGAGCAGACGCTGAAGGCCCGGAACTATCCGGGCCTTCGCCTCGCCTCGACGGTGGTCGAGGGCGAGGATCACCTGACCGTCTTCCCCAGCGGCTTCACGCGCGGGATCAAGCGCGCCCTGCCGCCGAGGAAGATCGGCAACCCATGATCTAGTGGCTGTACGCGGGCGGGTAGCCGCTCGCGTTCGGCCTGGCGTAGCGGTCGCGGAGCTCGAACGCCCGCGTGCTCTGCGGCTGCTCGACGCCGTCGATGAAGACCGCGACCGGCCAGCTGGTCGTCTCCAGCGGGTCGCCGTTCCACAGCACCACGTCGGCCTCCTTGCCGGTCTCGAGCGAGCCGGTGGAGGTCAGGCCCCAGATCTTCGCCGGAACCGACGTCACCGACGCGATGGCGGCCTCGCGCGGCAGGCCGTAGGCGACGGCGAGGCCGGCGTTGAGGCGCGCCTGGCGCAGGTTGTTGAAGTCGCGGCTGCCCATGATCGCGATCTGGACCCCGGCCCGCTGGAGGCGTGCGGCGTTGTCCAGGCGCGAGCCCAGGGCCTCGAACTGGCTGGGCAGGCTGGCCTGGCTGTCGAGGATCACCGGCACGCCGGCGGCGGCCAGTTCGTCGGCGACGAGCCAGCCTTCCTCGGCGCCTTCCAGAATGATCTTCAGCTTCTCTTCGCGCGCCAGACGCAGGGCCTGGCGGATGTCGGAGGCGCGATGGACGCGGAGCAGCAGCGGGGTGCGCCCCTCGACCACCGGGACCAGCGCTTCCAGATCGATGCGCGACAGACCCAGCTCGCGGGTCTCGCCGCGGGCGAAGGCGGCGCGGTTGCGGGCGTAGAGGCGGGCGTCCTCCAGCGCGGCGCGGATCAGCACCAGGTCGGCGCCGCGCGAGCCGCCGGCCGCCCGGGCCCCGTCCTCGCCGAGGTCCAGCACGACGGCGACCTTGCTCTTCAGCAGCTGGTCGCGGCCGTCGGCCAGGGTGATGGTCGCGGCCTGGCCGGCGAACAGATTGGGCAGGCCGTGGGTGTCGCCGCCGGCGAAATCGTCCCGGCCGTCGCCTTCCCAGCCGTCATGGGCGTGACCGCCGCCGCCGCCGCCCAGGGTGGGCGTGACGACCGCGGTGGTGACTCCGGTCTGGCGGGCCAGCGGGATCATCGCCGAGGCGGGGTTGAAGCTGTAGCTGATGTCGAAACCGGCCGAGAGGCTGCCGGAGTTGTCGTCGCGGGTGCTGCGCACCCCGCCGATCTCCGAGGCCGACAGGTTGGTCGACGGGAAGACCAGGCCGGGCGTGACCACGCCGCCCTTGGCGTCGATGACGCGGGCGCCGGCCGGCGCGGAGACCCCCGCGCCGACGGCGGCGATGCGGCCGTCCTTCAGCACGACGGTTCCCGACGGAAGGGTCGGGGTCCCGTTGCCGATCTCGATCCGGGCGTTGACGATGGCCACCGTCTCAGCGGCGGCGGGGGAAGCGGCGATCAGGGCCGCGAAAGCAAAGAGGGCGCGTTTCATTGGTGGAAGGCTCCCGCGCCGGGCGTGCCGAGCTCGAAATCAGACTTGGGTTGGTAGCGGGGATCCTTGCGGTCGTAGACCACGGCCCCGTCGAGGAAGACGCGCTCGGCCAGCGAGTAGGTGCTGAACGGATCGCCGCTCCAGATCACCACGTCGGCGCGCTTGCCGGGGACCAGTGAACCGGTCTGGTCGGCGATGCCCATGGCCTTGGCCGGGTTGGCCGTGATCCAGCTGATCGCCTCGGCCCGGGTGATGCCGAAGCCGATGCGGTTGCCGGCGGCCATGGCCAGGGCGGCTTCCTGGTTCAGCCGCTGGGTCATGGTCTCGTCGTCGGAGTGGATGACGGTGCAGGCGCCGGCCTTGTAGGCGATCGCGGCGTTGGCCTCGATGCCGTCCAGCGACTCCATCTTGAAGCCCTGCCAGTCCGCCCAGGTGGCGAAGCAGATGTCTTCCTTGGCCAGCAGCGCGCCGGCCTTGTAGGCCTCGCTGGCGTGGTGGAACATCGTGATCCTGTAGCCGAACTCCTTGGCCACATCGATCATGACGGCCATCTCGTCGGCCCGGTAGCAGTGGTTCTGAACCAGGATCTCGCCGCGCAGCACGCCGGCCAGGGTGTCCAGGGTCAGGTCGCGCTTGGGCGCATCGGCCTTCTCGCCCTTTTCGGACTTGGCGCGGTAGTCGTCCCACTTGCGAGCGTAGTCCGCCGCGTCGATCCAGGCCCGGCGGTAGCCGGCCACGTTGCCCATGGCGGTCGAGGGGGTGCGGCCCTTGCCGCCGTAGACCCGCTTGGGATTCTCGCCGCAGGCCATCTTCACGCCATAGGGCGCGCCGGGGAACTTCATCCCCTGCATGGTCACGCTGGGCACGTTGCGGACCGCCACCGAGCGGCCGCCGAACAGGTTGGCCGAGCCCGGAAGGATCTGCAGCGTGGTCACCCCCCCGGCGCGGGCGCGGTTGAAGCCCGGATCCTGCGGCCATAGCGAATGTTCGGCCCAGACGTAGGCGGTGTTGGGATCGGTCGCCTCGTTGCCGTCCGACTTCGCCGGCACGGAGGGGGAGGGATAGACGCCCAGGTGGCTATGGGAGTCGATAATCCCCGGCGTGATCCACTTGCCGGACCCGTCGACGACCTCGGCGTCGGCCGGAATGGCGGTGTCGGCGCCGCCGACGACGAGGATCTTGCCGCCCGACATGACCACCACGCCGTTCGGGATTTCCTGGCCCGTGGCCGTCAGGACCGTGGCCCCGCGGATCGCCGTCGTGCGCGACGGCAGCGGCGCATAGGTGCTGGGGAAGGCGTCGGGCCTGGCCGAAGGATCCAGTCCCGCGCGCGGCGGTTTGGCCGGCGTTTCGCTCTTGGCCGGCTTGTTCGCCGGCGTGGTTGTTCCGGTGGTGGCGCAGGCGCTCAAAAGAGCCGCCGTCGCCGTTGCGGCCAAGGCCGCGCGCAATCTGGGAGTCATTCCGTCCCCGCCCTTACTGAAGGCGCGCAGATCAGACGAAAAGCCGGAGACGGTCAATCCAAGGTCGCGACGATTTCCCGGGAACCGAAGGCCTGCCCCGCGCTTATACAGCGGTGCGACTGACGCCTGGGGAGGACTGCATGATCGCTCCAATCAAAGTGCTTACCGTCGTGGCCGCGTCTCTGCTGCTGCTGGCCGCCTGCGGCAAGAAGGAGGCGGCCGCTCCGGCTGCGTCCTCGACCGCCGCGGCTCCGGCCGCCGCACCGGCGGCGACGCCGGTCAATACGCCAGCCGAAACCGGCGCCATGTGCGGCGGCGTGGCGGGCATCCAGTGCAAGAACACCGCCGACTACTGCGCCAAGCCGGCTGGAACCTGCAACGTCGCCGACGCGGCGGGGACCTGCACGGCCAAGCCGACCGCCTGTACGCTCGAGTACAAGCCGGTCTGCGGCTGTGACGGCAAGACCTACAACAACGCCTGCGCCGCTGCGGTGAAGGGCGTCAACGTCGCCAGCACGGGCGCCTGCGCCTAGGCTGACGACCTACCGTTTGAACAGATGCGCGCCGGCGGGCCCTGGGTCCGCCGGCCGTTTCCAATGGAGAGACCCATGATCGTCCGTCTCGGCGGCTATGCCGCCATCGCTGTTTCGGTTCTGCTGCTCGCCGCCTGCCAGACGACCTCGGGCGGAGGAACGTCGGAGCCGGGGCGGTCGAGCGTGGCCGAGGGCGGCATGTGCGGCGGCATCGCCGGCCTGCAGTGCCAGGAGGGCCTGTACTGCAGGATGACGCCCGAGATGGTGAACGTCGCCGACGGCTCGGGGACCTGCACGAAGCGCCCGCAGGCCTGCACGATGGACTACCGCCCGGTCTGCGGCGTCGACGGCAAGACCTATGGCAACGCCTGCGGCGCGGCCGGCGCCGGCGTCAATGTGGCCCACACGGGCGAGTGCAAGGGCTGAATGACGGGGGACATGCTCCGCGAGGCGGTGCGTGTCCCCGTTTGCTGCCGGCACAGGGGACACGAACCTGCGGTTCATGTCCCCTGTTCATTGCGGGGTTCGACACGTGCTCCTCGAGCGCTGATCTCCGCGACTGTTCCCTCGTCATCCTGAGCGGGCGCGAAGCGCCGTGTCGAAGGACGCGCTCTAGTTCAGCCGCGCGCTGAGGCTGACTCCGATCACCCGGGGCTCGTTGACGAAGCCGGTGTTGTTGTTGAAGTCGATGCCGCCTTCGAGATTGTCCTCGTCGGTGATGTTGCGCACGAACAGCGCCGCCTCCAGCGAGCCGTCCAGCTTGGCCCAGCCGAGCTTCAGACCGCCCTCGAAGTTGCCGTCGCTGTTGAATTCCTTGGATTCGTACAGGAAGAGGTTGGTCTTTCCCTGGACGCTCCAGTCGGTGAACACGAAGAACTCGCCGTCCTCGTAGGGGATGCTGTAGCGGGCGGTGAAGTCGAGGATGTACTCCGGCGCGTTCGGGAACGGGTTGCCGTCGACGAGGGCCTGGCCGAAGCCGTTCAGCGGATCGGTCAGGGTGCATTGGGCGCAGCCGGCGACGGCCAGCTTCGAGTCGTCGATCTCGGTCTTGGCGTAGCTGTAGCCGCCGGTCACGACCAGATTGTCGGTGACGATCCATTCGCCGTCGACCTCGAAGCCCCAGGCCTTGCCGGCTTCGGCGTTGATGAGCCGATTGAAGTTGCCGCCGCCGCCGACGGCGGTGAACTGCGGGTCCTCGACCTTGTAGGTGAACACCGCGCCGTTGAGGCGGACCCGGCGTGAGAACAGTTCGCTCTTGAAGCCCGCCTCGTAGGACATGATCGTTTCGGACTGGGCGACCGACGGCGGGTTGAAGAAGGCCACGTCGCGGCCCTGGATCGACGGGCCGCGGAAGCCGGAGGCCACCCGGGCGAACAGGCTGACGTCCGGCGTCACCTCGTAGAAGGCGGACAGGTCCCAGCTGACCCGCTCGTCCGAGATCGAGACCGGCGCGGCCGGGTTGGGGCCGGCCAGCACCTTCAGATCCTTCTCGTCGCTGGTGTAGCGCAGGCCGCCGGTGATCTTCAGCGGCTCGGTGACCTGATAGGTCGCCTGGCCGAACACCGCCCAGGAGGTGTTGGTGTGGCGCAGCGTGGTCGGCGGCGCGAAGCCGGGGTTGGTCGTCGCGTCCAGCTCGGAGTCGAAATAGTAGGCGCCGACCTGCCAGGTCATCGGGCCGTCGTCGCCGCTGGCCAGGCGGATTTCCTGGGTGAACTGGTCGAGGTTGTCGATGCCGTCGGTGGTGTCCGACTGGAAGGGGATGAAGCCGGGTCCCGTCGGGTTGCCGCCGTCGATGTCGCCGCGGCTGTAGCCGCTGGTGTTCTCGAAGGCGGTGATCGAGGTCAGGGTCACGCCGCCGAAGTCGTAGTCGACCTTCAGCGAAGAGCCCCAGCCGTCGTAGGCCTGCGGATTGCCGCCGCCGGCGTCGTACCAGACCGTGTCGCGGTCGTAGTTCTTGTTCAGCTTGTTGCTGCCCGGCGTCAGGATGTTGGCGCGGAACACCGCCGAGGTGCCCTGCAGGGTGCGGCTATGGATGTTGAACAGGGCGCTGAGCTGGTCGTTCGGGGTGAACAGCAGCTGCAGCCGGGCGGCCTGTTCGTCGAAGCCGCCGAGGGCGTCCTTCTCGCCGGTGAAGCCGTTGTCGATCCAGTCGTCGCGGTGCTGGACCAGGGCCGACAGGCGGACGGCCAGCTTGCCGTCGATGATCGGGCCGCCCATGCCGGCGTCCAGGGTGATGGTGCGGAACGTGCCGATGCTCAACGTGCCGTTGGCCCGGAAGTCCTGGCTGGGCCGGACGCTGTCGAACTTGACGATGCCGGCGGTGGTGTTGCGGCCGAACAGCGTGCCCTGCGGCCCCCGCAGGATTTCGACCCGGTCGACGTCGAACAGCGGGGTGCTCTTCAGCACCACGTTCTCCATCACCACCTCGTCCATGATCACCGAGACCGGTTGTGAGGCGGCGATGTCGAAGTCGGCGTTGCCGAGGCCCCGGATGTAGAACCGCGGCGCCACCCGGCCGTTCGAAGACTCGACATAGAGGGCCGGCACGCGGGCGGAGAGGGCGAGGATGTCCTCGCCCCCGGCCAGGATGCTCTTCAGCTGTTCGCCCTCGACGGCGGCGACCGAGATCGGCACGTCCTGGAGGTTCTCGCTGCGCTTCTGGGCGGTGACGACGATCTCCTCGAGCGTCGTTTCCTGCGCCAAGGCCGGCGCGGCGGCGAGCGCCGCGGTCAGCGCGGCCAGGCCGCAGGACAGGGTGAGCGCGCTTCGACCGATCTTCATAGGGGGACCTCCGCCAGCCATCGCGGGAGGCGGCGGAATCAGTCGCCCCCTCGCGCCTGGGGGGAATCGGTAGGGCGAACAGCGATATCCCGCCATCGCGAAACGGCGCGATCCGGGGTTGGAAGGCGCGTTTGCGACGATCCTGTGTCGCGGCTGCGACAGCATCGGGCGCCGCCGCACAAGAAAAGGGCCGGAGATCGCTCTCCGGCCCTTCCGTATCGGTCAGCTGTCGCCGACTAGCACGAGTAGTACATGTCGAACTCGACCGGGTGCGGATGCAGCTGCAGGCGCATGACTTCCTGCATCTTCAGCTCGATGTAGCCGTCGATGAAGTCGTCATCCATGACGCCGCCCTTCTTGAGGAAGGCGCGGTCCTTGTCGAGGTTCTCCAGGGCTTCGCGCAGCGAGCCGCAGACTTCCGGGATCTTCTTCTGCTCGCGGGGCGGCAGGTCGTAGAGGTTCTTGTCGGCGGCCGCGCCCGGATCGATGCGGTTCTCGATGCCGTCGAGGCCGGCCATCAGCAGGGCGGTGAAGGTCAGGTACGGGTTGCCCATGGGATCGGGGAACCGGCACTCGATGCGCTTGGCCTTCGGGCTGTCGACGTGCGGGATGCGGATCGAGGCCGAGCGGTTGCGGCTGGAGTAGGCCAGCTTCACCGGGGCTTCGTAGCCGGGCACCAGGCGCTTGTAGCTGTTCGTCGTGGAGTTCGAGAACGCGTTGATCGCCTTGGCGTGCTTGATGATCCCGCCAATGTACCACAGGCACAGCTGCGACAGGCCGGCGTACTGGTCGCCCGCGAACAGCGGCTTGCCGTCGGCCCAGATCGACTGGTGGACGTGCATGCCTGAGCCGTTGTCGGCGAACATCGGCTTGGCCATGAAGGTCGCCGTCTTGCCGTAGGCGTGGGCCACGTTGTGGATCACGTACTTATACAGCTGCATCCGGTCGGCCATGGTGATCATGGTGTCGAACTTCAGGCCGAGTTCATGCTGGGCCGGGGCCACCTCGTGGTGGTGCTTTTCCGGCTTCATGCCCAGCTCGCCCATGACGGCCAGCATCTCGCCGCGCATGTCCTGCAGGCTGTCGACCGGGTTGACCGGGAAGTAGCCGCCCTTCGGGCCTGGGCGATGGCCCATGTTGCCTTCGGGGTACTGCTTGTTGGTGTTGGCCGGCAGCTCTTCGGAGTCGTAGCTGTAGCCGGTGTTGTGCGGGGCGGTGGACCAGCGCACGTCGTCGAACACGAAGAACTCGGCTTCCGGGCCGAAGAACACGGTGTCGCCCACGCCCGAGGACTTCACATAGGCCAGCGCGGTCTTGGCGATCGAGCGCGGGTCGCGATTGTAGGGCGTGCCCGAGTCCGGGTTCACGATGTCGCAGAACAGGCACAGCGTGGTCTGCTGGTAGAAGGGGTCGATGTAGGCGGTGTCCAGGTCCGGACGCAGCTTCATGTCCGACTCGTTGATGGCCTTCCAGCCGGCGATCGACGAGCCGTCGAACATGGTGCCGTCTTCCAGGAAGTCCTCGTCGACCAGGTCGATGTCGAACGTGACGTGCTGCATCTTGCCGCGGATGTCGGTGAAGCGGACGTCGACGTACTTGACGTCCTTCTCCTTGATCTGCGCCAGGATGTCCTTTGCCTTGGTCTTGGCCATGTGTCCTATCCCCTAAGACTCTCGATGCGAATTCTGATGGCGGTCCGGGCCTAGATGGCCAGGGCGCCGTTCTCTCCGGTGCGGATGCGGATGACGTCGGCGATCTCCGAGACGAAGATCTTGCCGTCGCCGATGCGGCCCGTGCGGGCGGCGTTTTGGATGGCGTCGAGGGCGCCGGTCAGCTGGTCGTCGGCGACCACGACCTCGATCTTGATCTTGGGCAGGAAGTCCACGACGTACTCCGCGCCGCGGTACAGTTCGGTATGGCCCTTCTGGCGGCCGTAGCCCTTGGCCTCCAGCACGGTCATGCCCTGGACGCCCAGTTCCTGGAGCGCCTCCTTCACTTCGTCGAGCTTGAACGGCTTGATGACGGCTTCGATCTTCTTCATGCGGGCCTCTGCACGAGCGGTGAGGGGGACGGAGCACAGCGGGCCTTGCGGCGTCCAGACCGGAGCCGCGGTTCCGCCGCTGCGATGCAGCGTAAGGCGGCAGGCGCCCAAGAAAAAGGCGCCCGGCGCCTCAAACGACGGCAGTGCGCCAAACCGCTTGAGTTGCCCCTGCGGGAAGGCGCTAGCGATGGGCAAACAGCGTCGCGAGGGAGTGAACGATGCGGGATGACACGCCGGTTCTGATCGGAGGGGGCCAATTCACCTATCGCGGCGAAGCGGCCCAGTCGCCGTCTCCGCTCGAACTGCTCAAGATCGCGGCGGAACGGGCGGCGGCGGACGCGGGGCTGGCCCCCTCGGTGCTGGCGGACCTGGACGGGGTGGCCCTGGTCGGCTTCACCATCGACGCGCCGGGCGGCTTCCAGCAGCTGCCGTTCCCACGCCTGAAGAACCCGCCGGCCAGCTTCTCCCGCGCCGTCGGCGCCGAACCGACGTGGGAGGTCTACACCCACATGGGCGGCAACAGCCCGCAGCAGCTGATCAATACCGCCTGCGAGCGCATCGCCCGCGGCGAGAGCGAGTTCGTGTTCGCTGGCGGCGCCGAGTTCCTCGGCTCCCTGATGAAGCGGCTGAAGACCCAGGCCGGGTTCGCCGGCTGGGAGGATCCCTTCGCGATCGAGGCCGAGCCGCGGCGCATGGGCGACCCGCGCCCGGGCACGACGCCGTACGAGAACGCCCACAGCATGAACCGGCCGATCAACATCTACCCGATGTTCGAGAACGCCCTGCGCGCCCGCGACGGCCGGTCGATCGGCGACCATCAGAAGCGGCTGGGCAAGCTGTTCGCGCCGTTCAGCCGGGTGGCGGCGGCCAACCCCGACGCCTGGTTCCCGGTCGAGCGCAGCGAGTCGGAACTGGTCGAGGTGGGCGCCCAGAACCGCTGGGTCAGCTTCCCCTATCCGAAGTATCTGAACGCCATCATGGAGGTCGACCAGTCGGCCGGCGTTCTCCTGACTTCGGTCAGGAAGGCCCGCGAACTGGGCGTTCCGGAGGACAAGTGGGTGTTCCTGCACGGCTGCGCCGACGCCAGCGACCTGTGGCACCCGATCGACCGGCAGAACTTCCATTCCAGCCCGGCCATGGAGCTGACCGGCAAGCGCGCCTTCGAGATGGCGCGGATCACCGTCGACGACGTCGACTTCATCGACCTCTACTCCTGCTTCCCGGTGGCGGTGGAGGTCGGAGCAGAGGCGCTCGGGCTGAAGCTCGATGACCCGCGCGGCCTGACGGTGACCGGCGGTCTGCCCTACTTCGGCGGGCCGGGGAACAACTACGCCATGCACTCGGTGGTGATGATGCTGCCCAAGCTGCGCGCCAAGCCCGGCAGCTACGGCCTGTGCACCGCGAACGGCTGGTATCTGACCAAACAGTCGACGGGGATCTATTCGACCCGGCCGATCGAGGGGCCCTGGGAGCGCGAGGATCCGGCGGTGATCCAGCGCGAGATCGACGCCCTGCCGCATCCGGCCGTCGTCGAGGCGCCGCACGGTCCGGGCGTGGTCGAGACCTACACCGTCGTCCACACCCGCGACGGCTATCACATGGGCATCGTTGTCGGCCGAGACGAACAGGATCGCCGCTTCGTCGCCGTCCTGCCGGAAGACGAGGCGACGCTGCGCAGCTTCGAGGAACGCGAGGGCGTGGGGCGGAGCGGGACCGTCAGCCGCCATCCGGACGGCAAGCGCAACCTGTTCACGCCGAGCTGACGCCCAGATGCAGCGAAGCCCGGCGTTCACTCCTTTTCAGGGGATCGCGTCGGGCTTCCTGGTCCTGGAATTCGATCTGGGTTTCGATCGCCTTCCGGATCGGGATCGCAGGCTTTCACCGTTGATCCGAGGGCTGAACGATCTGACGGTTCAGGCGTTCCGGCCCCTTCGGTAACGATGCCGTGTCACCCGTGTCCGCCGCGCCGAATCCCAGCATCGGACAAGACGGCCACTCTCGGAGTCCGCAGATGCGCGTCTACATGATCCGCCACGGCAAGCCGTCCTCGACCTGGGGCGATGCGGACGATGATCCTGGCCTGGACGAGGCGGGGCTGGCGCAGGCCCGCGCCGCGGCGGACGCCCTGCTGGCGCTGCCGGAAGGTGAGCGGCCGACGCGGGTGGTGTCCTCGCCGCTGCGCCGCTGCCGCGAGACCGCCGCGCCCTTCGCGGCGGCCCTGGGCGTCGAGGTCGTCGTCGACCCGCGCGTGGGCGAGATTCCGACCCCGACCGCTGTCGCGCCCGCCGACCGTTCGGCCTGGCTGCGCGACGCCTTCGCCGGCCGCTGGGGCGAGATCGTCGGCGATCTGGACTACGACGCCTGGCGCCGCAGCGTGGCCTCGGCGGTGGCGGGCTATGCTGGAGCGGCGGTGTTCAGTCACTACGTCGCCATCAACGCCGCGGTCTCGACGGCCGAGGGCCACGACCTGGTGATGGGCTTCCGCCCCGACCACTGCTCGATCCAGACCTTCGAGGCCGATGGCGAGGGGGCCTTGATCCTGATCGCCCGGGGACGCGAAGCTGCGACCCAGGTGCTTTGAGGGAGGCCCGATGACCGCGCCCGCGATCCTGACCGTCGAACAGATGACCGCGGCCGATCGCGCCGCGATTGCGGCCGGGACGCCGGGGCTGGTGCTGATGGAGCGGGCCGGGACCGCGGTCGCCGAGGCGATCCGCGCGCGCTTCAAGCCCTGCCGCGTGGCGGTGCTGTGCGGGCCGGGGAACAACGGCGGCGACGGCTATGTGGCGGCGCGGCTGCTCAAGCGGCGGGGGTGGACCGTCTGGGTCGAAACGGTCGGCGCGCCGGCGACGGCCGACGCCCGGGCGATGGCGGCGAAGTGGCGGGGCGAGACGTTCGAGGCCGGCGAGGCCGGGCGGAACGCCGACCTGATCGTCGACGCGCTGTTCGGCGCGGGTCTGACGCGGCCGTTGGAGGGCGAGGCTGTTCGGCTGGCTCGACTGTCGCGGTCGATGAGAGGACGGGTGGTCGCGATCGACATCCCCAGCGGCGTCGACGGGGACAGCGGCAAGGTTCGAGGCGACGCCGCCTTCCGCGCGGACCTGACCGTGACCTTCCATCGGCGAAAGATCGGCCATGTGCTCGAGCCCGGCCGTGCGGCCTGCGGCGAGGTTCTGGTCGCCGACATCGGTCTGGCCGACGCCGCCCAGCCGCTTCGGGAGAATGGGCCGGCCCTGTGGAGCGAGCGCTTCCCGTGGCCGACCGGCGCGTCCCACAAACATGTGCGCGGTCGGCTGGCGGTGGTCAGCGGCCAGCAGACCCAGACGGGCGCGGCCCGCCTGGCGGCGCGGGCCGGCCTGCGCATCGGCGCCGGCGTGGTGACGGTGCTCTCGCCGCCCTCGGCCGTGGCGGTGAACGCCGCCCATCTCGAGGCGATCATGCTGCGGGCCTTCGACAACGAGGCCCAGCTGGTCGAGGGCGCCGACAACGCTGACGCGGTGGTCATCGGACCCGCTGCGGGGGTGACGCCGGAGACCCGCGGCAATCTGTTCGCGCTCGCACACACCGGCGCGGCGATGGTGGTCGACGCCGACGCCTTGACCGTCTTCCGCGACCGGCCCGGCGAACTGTTCGCGACCCTGGACCGCGACGACGTGCTGACGCCTCACCCCGGCGAGTTCGAGCGGCTCTTCCCTGGGCTGCTGGACGGGGCGCCGCACCGGCTCGCGGCCGCGCGCGAGGCGGCGGTCAAGGCGGGCGCGATCGTAATCCTGAAGGGCGCGGACACGGTGATCGCCTCGCCGGACGGCCGAGCGGCGGTGAACGTCGAGGACGCTCCTTGGCTGGCGACGGCCGGTTCGGGCGACGTGCTGGCGGGGTTCGTGGCCGGACTGATCGCCCAGGGAATGGAGAGCTTCGAGGCGGCCTGCGCCGGCGCCTGGATCCACGCCGAATGCGCGCGCCGCCACGGGCCTGGGCTGATCGCCGAGGATCTGCCGCAGCTGTCCAGCGCCGTGCTGCGCGATCTCTACGCCGCCCGCGCCTAGTCCAGTCCGAGCCGGTGTTCGAGCCGCCGCGCGGCCTCGGCCGGCGTGATCTTTCCGCGGTCGCGGTCGACGCTGTAGTTGGCCGACCGCATCGCCTCGACCGGGATCTTTCCGATCAGGGGCCGCAGCGTCGCCAGCAGCCGGCGGTCGCCGGCCCGTTTCGGCGAGACCAGCACGACGGCGTCGTAGGGCGGCAGCGCCCCCTTGGGGTCGGCCAGCACGACCAAGCCGTCGGCGTCGATGCGTCCGTCGCTCGAGAAGGCCGAGATGACATCGACATCCCCGCCGCCCAGAGCGCGATACATGAAGGTCGGCTGGTAGGAGCGCCTGCTCTGGAACTTCAGGCCGTAGGCCGCATCGACCGCCTTCCATTCCGGCCGCGACAGAAACTCCAGGTCCGACCCGAGTTTCAGATGCGGCGCCGCACGGGCCAGGCCGGCCAGGTCGGCGACGCCCAGGTCCTCGGCCCGGTCACGCTTCATGGCGAAGGCGTAGGCGTTCTCGAAGCCCAGGGAGCCGAGCACGACCACGCCGTCGCGGGCTTGCAACTGCTTGGTCAGTTCGGAGAGCACGACGGCGCGGCCGGGATTGTCCGTCCTGCCCAGGACGTTGCTCCACAGGGTGCCGGAATAGTCGACGTAGACGTCGATCTCTCCGGCGGCGAGGGCCCGATAGGCCACCGCGCTGCCCAGATCCTCCTTGCGGCGGACCTGGGCGCCGCCGCGTTCCAGTCGACCCGCGATCAGTTCGGCGAGGACGTACTGCTCGGAGAAGTTCTTGGCGCCGACGACATAGGCCGCGGGCTTGCCGCCGGCCACGAGCGGCGCCACGGCGACCGCGACGCCCAGCGCCAGGCCGGCCAGGCCCGCCGATATCCGTCGCCGGTCTCGGCGCGCGGCTCCGGCTTCGATCAGGCCCAGCAGTTGGTCCGCCACGATCGCCAGCACGGCCGAGGCGGCGCAGCCGAACAGCACGAAGACCCAGTTCTCGGTCTGAAGCCCGGAAAAGATGTAGTTGCCGAGGCTAGTCTGGCCGACGGGGGTGGAGAGGGTGGCGGCGCCGATGGTCCAGACCGCGGCGGTGCGCACGCCGGCCATGATCACCGGCATGGCCAGGGGCAACTCGACGCGCAACAGGCGCTGGCCCGGCGTCATGCCGACGCCGTCGGCGGCTTCGCGCACCGCCGGGTCGACGCCCAGAAGACCGGTCGTCGCCGTGCGCAGGATCGGCAGCATCGAGTAGAGCGTCAGCGCCAGCAGCGACGGCAGGAAGCCGAGCGCGGAGAAGCCTTGGCCGAACAGCGCTTCGGCGAGGCGGGAAGCGGCGAGCAGCAGTGGAAAGAACAGCGCCAGCAGCGCCAGGCTGGGGATGGTCTGGATCAGGCCGGCGCCGGCCAGGACTGGCCAGCGGAGTCTGGGGCTGCGGACGGCGGCGATGGCCATCGGCAGGCTGATCGCCAGTCCCAGCAGCAGGGCCGAGGCGCTGAGCAGCACATGCCAGCCGAGATATTCGGGCAGCAGTTTCAGGGCCTGTTGGAAGGGATCGGTCATGCGCCGTCGCCCAGCCGTTCGGCGAGGCGGCGCGCCTGCCGCCGCGGGGTCTCGATCAGCGCACGAACCTCGGGGTCGGTCACGGACTCGAGCAGGCGGGCGGGCGCGCCATCGGCGGCCACGACGCCGTCGCGCAGGACGACGATGCGGTCGGCCAGCAACACCGCCTCGGCCATGTCATGGGTGACCATCACCGTGGTCAGGCCCAGCCGATCGTGCAGGGCGCGGACGTCGCCGCCCAGGCTGTCGCGGGTGATCGGGTCCAGAGCGCCGAATGGTTCGTCCATCAGCAACACGCCAGGCTCGGCGGCGAGGGCCCGAGCCACGCCCACCCGCTGGCGCTGGCCGCCCGAAAGTTCGGCGGGGGCGCGGCTGGCGAAGGCCGGGGGCAGGGCGACCAGGTCCAGAAGCTCGGCGACGCGCGCCGAGGTCCGCTCGGCCGACCAGTCGAGCAGGCGCGGGGTGATTCCGATGTTCTCCGCCACGCTCAGGTGCGGGAAGAGGCCGACCTCCTGGAAGACGTAGCCGATCCGCCGGCGCAGGGCAGGGGCGGGCCCCTCCGCGACGTCCCGGCCGTCGAGGCTCACGCGTCCGGCGTCGGGTGTGATCAGGCGGTTGACGGTCTTGAGCAGGGTGGTCTTGCCGGAGCCGGAGGGGCCGACCAGCGCGACGAACTGGCCAGCTGGAACGACCAGGGAGACGCCGGCGAGCGCTGAGCGTCCGCCGTAGCGTTTCTCGACCCCGACGAACTCGATCGCGGCTCCTGCCATGCCCCTGGCTAACACGGGATTCGATTGATCGTCCCCTCCAACCCCGTTCACGAAGCCGCGGCTCCGTTCGCGAAACCGGACTGGTCGGGGCGGATGGGTCTGGCGTTCTAAGGCGCCGCAAACGGGGAGGAGCCATGCCGGTCGACAGCGCAACGTTGCAGGATCGGCGGGGCTTTCTCCGCCGGGCGATGGGGGCGGCCGTGTTCGCCGTTCCGCCTTTCCACCCACCTGGGCGGGGCGGCGGCTGGGCGGCTCTCGAGGCCAGCCTCGAGGGACGGCAGACCACCGCCATGGTGGTCTTGATCGGGGGCGAGCGGGCTTGGACCTGGGGCGACGACCGCCAGGTCAGCTATCTCGCCTCCGCCCGGAAGAGCCTGGTGTCGATGCTCTACGGGCCGTCGGCGGCGCGCGGTGACATCCGGTTGGACGCGACCCTGGCCGAGATCGGGCTGGATGACAAAGGCGGGCTGCTGCCCCGGGAACGCCAAGCCCGGGTGATCGACCTGCTCCGATCCCGCTCGGGCGTCTATCACCCGGCCGCCAACGGCGGCGACGCGACCGATCGGGCCCCGGCGCGAGGGACAGTGCGGCCCGGAAGCCGGTTCCTGTACAACAACTGGGACTTCAACGCCCTCGGCGCGGTGTTCGAGCGCGCGACTGGCCGAGGGCTGTACCGGGCCTTCACCGAGGACATCGCGGCCCCGATCGGATTGGAGGACTGGGCGCCGGACCTGCAGCAGAGCCGCAACGACACCGGCCTGTCGGACCATCCCGCCCAGCATTTCGCCCTGTCGGCGCGGGACATGGCGCGGCTGGGCCAGCTGATGCTCGACGGCGGCGCCTGGCGCGGGCGGCGGGTGCTTCCGGCCGGCTGGGTGCGACGGACCACGCGTCTTATCACCCCGGCGGCCGAGGTCGCCCGCGACTCGCCGTTCATCGACGGACTTGGCTACGGCTGCTGCTGGTGGGTGTTCGACGGTCCGCGCTGGCCGGCCGCGCTGCGCGGCGCCTACACCGCCAGCGGCGCCTTCGGCCAGTTCATCACCGTGGCCCCGGTCCTGAAAGCGGTGGTGGTCCACAAGACCGCTGTCCCGCCGCCGCGCAATGTTCCGGCAGAGGCCTATTTCGGGACCATCCTGCCGGCCGTTCTTGCGGCGATCGCCCCGGCCTAGCTAGGGCCGGGCGCGCCGCCGAGGTATAGGCCGGGCGGTCCGGACGAATCCGGGCCGCAGTCCGCCGGAGCACAGACCCATGACCGACAAGCCGACCGGCGACGAGACCCCCGCCCAGAAGGCTCTGCGCCTCAAGAAGGAATCCGCGGCCGCCAAGGCTCAGCCGCCGCGCGGCAAGCTGGGGCCGCGCCAGAGCGCGGGGATGGAAGCGGGCAAGTCCAAGCCATGGATGAAGAAGTAGCGCGCTCACCGCCGCCGCTTGACGAACGCCGTTCGCCGCGCGTCCATGCGTTATGGGGTTTGGGCGACGATCGGTTTTCCCGGGATTGCTGGCCGCGGCGACCTTCCTGTCGACGGGGAGCGCTGTCGCCTGCGTGATGGAGGCGCCGCTGCCGGGCGAGACAGCGGAGGCGGCGCAGGCGCGCTGGCGCAGCGAGGCCCAGGCCAGCGCCTTGCGGACACAGCGCGACCTCTGGACCCAGGCCGACCGCGTCTTCGTTGCAACCGCGGCCGAGCCGGAACCGCCGGAAGCGCCGCGCTATGATCCGAGGCGCGACGGCCCTCCGCGCCCGCCGCGGCTCGTTATGGTCGACGTGAATGGCTTCGAGCGCACGATGATCCTCACGCCCTCGACGGCGCTGAAGGGCGCACCGCCGCTGCGCGCCTTCGAAGTGATCGACTCCGCAGCGATGACGACATGCGGCTATCGGTTCCGGTTCAACAGCGGCGGTCTCTCTGACAAGGAGCCGGTCGTGGTGTTCTCGACCGGCGCCTATCCGACGCGGGACCGCGTGCTGGACGCCCTCAGCTTCGAGCGGATCGTCGACCCCGAAATCAGGGCGGCGCTCGACCGGGCCGGCGCCGCCCGCTGAACCGGGCCTAGGCGAAGGTCGCCTTCACCACCCGCTCCAGCACGACCAGCGGCATCGATCCGCCGCGCAGGACGTCGTGGAAGGTCTTCAGGTCGAAGCGGGCGCCGGCGCGGGCCTTGGCCTCCTCGCGCAGCCGGACCCATTCGGTGTGGCCGATCTTGTAGGCGCAGGCCTGGCCCGGCCAGATGCAGTAGCGGTCGATCTCGCGCTGCACCCGGCCGCGGGGCATGCCGGTCATCTCGACCATGTAGTCGGTCGCCTTCTGGCGGGTCCAGCGCTTGGCGTGCATCCCGGTGTCGACCACGATCCGCACCGCCCGGAACTGGAGCGACTGCAGCAGCCCGATCTTGCCGAGCGGATCCCCCTCGTAGGCGCCCAGTTCGTCCGCAAGCTGTTCGGCGTAGAGCGCCCAACCCTCGCCGTAGGCCGCGAAGCCGATGCCGATCCGGCGCAGGATCGGCGTGTCGGTCGACATCATGGCGATCGCGCCCTCCCACTGATGGCCGGGCAGGGCCTCGTGGTAGGTGAGGCTGGGCAGGGTGAACTTCGGCCACTCGGCCGTGTCCTTGAGGTTGATGTAAAAGCGGCCCGGCCGCGAGCCGTCCAACGTCGGCGGCGTGGCGTAGCCGTTCGGCGCGCCGTCCTGGATCTCCGGCGGCACGCGCACGACCTCGACCTCCGCCTTGGGCAGGGTGCGGAACACCTGGGGCATCTTGGCCCGCATCGCCTCGGTCTGTTCGTTGAGCGACTTGATCAGCCCCGCGCGGCCTTCGTCGGTGTTCGGCCAAAGCTGGTCGGGCCGCTTCGACAGCGCCGTCAGCCTTTCGCCGACCGTGCCCGCGGTCAGGCCCTGAGCCTTCAGCAGCGTATCGATCTGGGCCGTCAGCTCGGCCACCTGCTTCAGGCCGAGCTGATGCGTGTCCTCGGGCGAACGGTCGACCGTCGTCTGGAAGGCCAGGGCGTCGGCGTAGAAGGCGTCGCCGTCGGGCAGCTTCCAGACCCCGGCGTCGCCGGTCGCTTTCGGCCGCAGCGCCTGGAGGGCGGCGATCTGGCGGGCGAGGGCGGGCTGGACCTTGTCCTGCACGATCTTGGCGGCGCGCGTCCGCCAGTCTCCCGGAAGGCCCAGAGCCGTCGTGCGCTTCACCAGGGATTGGGTCATGCCGCTGTCGAGCGGCGCCGCGCCGGCGAGCCGGGTCAGCTGGCCCAGCGTCGCGTCCAGGGCGAAGTCCGGGGCGAGCACGCCGGCGGCGGCGTCGATCCTCAGCGACTCGGTGTTGGCGTCCAGCGCCTTGGGGAAGGCCTCCAGCCGTGACAGATAGGCCTCGGCGTCCTCGACGGTCCTGACCGGATGGTCGGAGTCCAGAAAGTCCGGCACGGCCTGGTAGACGCCGCTCAGCTGGCTGACGACATAGGGCGAGTAGGGGGCGTAGTCGAAGCCCGCCGGCCCCTCGCCGAAGCGGTACTTGGTTCCGCCCGCCGCGATGCGCTCGTAGGCGTAGACGACCACCTCGCGGTCGATCTTCGAGGCGGCCGACAGCTTGCCGGGGTCGATCGCCTTCAGCCGCGCGAGGCGGTCCTTGTGGGCGGCGACCCAGCGATCCCGTTCGGCGCGGCTCTGGTCGGTGAGTTGCCCCCGTTGGGCGGCCCGCTTGCCGACATCGAGGCCCATGGAGGTGGCGCCCTCGGGGCCGGCGTCGAGATCCTCTTCCCAGAAGGCGTCGAGAAGGGTTCGAAGCCTGGCGTCCTCCGTCCCCGCGGCGGGCTGGGCCCGCGCCGAGGATGCGACGACGACGGCGGCCAGGGCCGAGCCGCCCTGCAGGAACTGACGACGATGCATGGAGGCTCTCCCCGAAACCGAAGGCGGCACGCTATCGCAGCGGCGGCGCGGGGCAAGTCGGGAGAATGGTGCGGATGAGAGGACTCGAACCTCCACGCCTCTCGGCGCTGGAACCTAAATCTGGTGCTACAAAGCCCCAATAGAGGAAAACCTCTATAAAAACAACGACTTTACGATCGCGCTTCAGTTGAAATGCCTGGACACATCGTGGACACAGTGTCCGCTAGCGCGGCCGAAGTCGGAACGCAGCCGGGGTTTACCCCCGGCAGAGGGGGCTGAGAGTGACGACGCACACGATGTTTGATGGCCGGCTACAGGTTTACCGGCGCGATAAGGGGCGGACCTGGCAATGCGCAGCCCGCGTTGGCGGCGAGCGCTTCCGCGAGAGCACCGGCGAGGAGGATCTCGACCGTGCCAAGGACGTCGCGGAGGAATGGTACCTCCGCTTGCGCGGCATGGTCCGAAATGGCGAGATCAAGCCCAAGGAGCGATCCTTCGGCGAAGCCGCCGACCACTACATGCGGCAGGCCCGCGTGCTCGCGGCGACGGTCCGCAGCCCGAAGTACATCGAACTGCTCGACCTTCGGATGAAGCGGCATATCGTCCCCTTCTTCGGGACGACACCGCTGCCGGAGGTCAATCGCGGCCTCGTGCAGACCTACCGTGTTGCGCGGGCCGAGGAGACGATCGCTCGGACGGGCAAGCCGCCTTCGCGCAGCACCATGAACCAGGAGATCGTGCACATCCGGCAGGTGCTCAAGCACGCCGAAGGTCTAGGCTGGCTGTCACACCTGCCCAACCTCACCATGCCTTACATGACCCAGGGCAAGCGCGAGCGGCGGGCATGGTTCTCACCCGAAGAGTACAAGCAGCTATACACCGCGACGCGCCGACGTGCTGAGAGTAGCGACGGCCGGCGCGGCTGGAAGAAGCGCTATCAGGACCTACACGACTACGTCCTGTTCGTCGGCAACAGTGGCCTTCGGCCGGACGAGTCAGCTCGGCTCGAAATCCGGGACATCTGCATCGAGGACGACTTCGCCACTGGCCAGACCATCTTAGTGATCGACGTGCGCGGCAAAACCGGCGTCGGTTACTGCAAGACCATGCCGGGCGCCGTGTTTCCCTACAAACGGCTCGTGGAGCGACGGGCCGAAGAGCTTCGTCAGGCCGGTATGACGAACGAGGAGATCACGAAACAGCTCCCCTACATCCGTCTCTTCCCGAAGTTCGGGCGCGACGCCTTCAACAACATCCTGCGTGAGGAAGGCCTCAAGCGTGACCGCGACGGCCGCGTGCGGACGGCCTATAGCCTTCGCCACACCTACATTTCCATGCGCCTCATGGAAGGCGCGAACATCTATCAGATCGCCAACAACTGCCGCACCAGCGTCCAGATGATCGAGGAATTTTACGCCGCCCACATCAAGGATCGGATCGACACGACGGCCATCAATCTCCAGCGCCCGAAGGCACAGCGCAAGGTCGCCAAAGGCCGGCCGGTGCCGCCCATGTCGGCGATGGAGCAAGATGCCGCCGCTCCGATCTAGGGCGACGATTTCCTTGCCCCCACTGCTGGCTCGGCTATAGACGAGCCTCTCCGCGGCTATGGCGGAATTGGTAGACGCAACGGTTTTAGGTACCGTCGGGCAACCGTGGGGGTTCGAGTCCCTCTAGCCGCACCACCTTCTTTCTAGCGGGCAGCGAAAGGCCAGAACTGGCCGTGCTGCCCGCTGGCGAAGGGGCGGATCGAACGAGCCGAACCGGTGGCGTCAAGCGACCGAACGGGCGCAGCCATCGCCCACCAAAAATCCACTCGATTATGCGGTCTCCGCGGCCCCGGGCGCGGGCCACTCCGGTCGTGCCATCTGCCGGTTCATCAGGAGGTTCTCGGCCATCTTGAGCTGCTGCCCGACCATTTCCCGCAAAAACTCGTGTTCCTCGGCCGTGGCCGTCCTATCGCCGATATCCTGCGCCGCCTGGTCGAGGAACAGCTTCGCGGCTGCGACGGTCATGCGCATCGTCATGAGACGTCGCGCCAGCGACATCGTGCCGAAATTATTGTCCAGCTCGTAAACTGGAAACCGGCCCAGATCCTCAATGGCTGCGTTCATGCTGAGAGCTGCTTGGCGCAGGGAGAGTTGGAACGGAGCAAAGTGCGCCGAGGTTCGATGAAAGCTCTCGATCACTTCGTACCCATGCATGAGCAAGCGCATTGCCTCGTCCCGCAGCTGTCGCTTACGACGCCAAGTGGGAGCAAATGCGGTGATGTACGTCAGGAACAATGCGAGCACGGCACCGAGGAATTGCGCCCAGCCCGCCAAGGCTTCGTGCTGTTCCAGCCATTCCACTGTAGTTCTCTTCCTTGGCGCTATTTAGTCACTAAGCTTCTAGCACCGGTCAAAGCCGCCGCTTAGTTGGAATACGCTTAGCCCTCCCTAAGGGGAGCCTCGCACCACGCTGATCAGGGCTGCGACCGCGGCGATGAGTTGAGCGGCGGCGGTGATGCACAGAGCGATCTCGGTATAGGTCATGGTTTCCTCCTTTGGCCCCGCGCGGAATGCGCGGGATGAGGAACTCTTGGGCGTTGGGTCCATGGCGTTCCCGCACAGGCCGATAGCCGCCCCTGGCGGGCGAAGCTGCAAGAATGAAGCGAGCGCCTTGCGGAAACGCAGCCCTAGCCACCTTCCGAAATCCCCACTGCGCATGCCGCGTGGGGCCAGGAAACCCTTGAACCGGAACGGGTTAGCCTGGGCAGAGCTGCCAAATGCTTAACGAAATCCTAACGATTGACCGCTACGATGACCCAATTGGAGTAGCGTATCGTCGGCGACCCTACAGACAGCAATGTGCGCCACCAGCAGGCTTCGCCCGCTGGTTCGGAGGCTAGCCTCCGCGCTGAACTGCTGATGCAGCTACTCAACGCCCAAACCGAACTCACCAGCCAAATTCAGGAACTGCGCCGTGCCGGCGGAGCCGAGTTGCTTGCCGCAGCCGAAGCGCAGATGACTGACTTGGTCGGTTTCCAACGCCGCCTGGCTTCAGGAACCGTCAGCGCAGCGGCGCTTCGTGGTGAAATCGTCGCCTGCGTCACCGCCGCGACCAACGTCGCCCAACAGGTCCGCGCCTCAGCGTTGACCAGCGACCGTTCGGCTTCCGCGCTGGATGTCGCTCGCACCGAAGCCCGCGCCGCCGTCAACGAGTTCGCTGATGCCTACTATCGCGACCGCATCTTCGACCCGTACCTGCGCTTCAGCAGCGCCGAGGAAGAAGAGGCCTATCGCAAGCGTGAGGCCGAACGTCAGCAGCAGATTGAACGGGCCAAAGCTGAAGGCACGCCTGAAGGCGATCTGCGCGCCGTGCGTCTGTCGCGCGACCAGTTGCGTGACGCTGGCGCGCATGGCGCGACCGCAAGCCCAGACTATGCACGTTGGGATGAACGCTTCGGCCGTGCCGAAACTGCTCTGGAGGCGCAAATCGGCCGCGGCAGCAGAGAACGGGGCAATACCGCGCCTTCAGCACAGAATATCGACCCGCTCGACGACATCGCACCGAACTCCAATATTGATCCGGCGCTTCTCGCGTCCTTGCGGTCCGCCGGTGTGACCGTCGCCGATCAGTCCCAAAGCGGACACGGCGTAACGCAGAGCGCCAAGCCCGGCCCACAAGCCGGCATCGCCTAGATCACATCAGACCCATGGTGCGGCAGTCAGCGACCGTCTGGCGGAAGTACGCGTTGTCCTGCACCATCAGTGGCAGTTCTCGATCCATCATTGCGTCGAGGTCGCCATTGATCCGCTCGTTCGACAGCCCAATGCCGCGCCCCAGCCGCACCGCCACATCGAACGTTTTCCGTGCCTGGGTGTCATAGCGCGCTGCGCCGGTTTCATCGCCAACCCGTAGGCGCATGCTCTTCGCTCTACTGTTTGCGACGAGGCATTTGATGGCGCTATTGTAGGCGAGTTGGTTCGCACCGGCCTGTGTCGCGTCGGCCGGCGGAGCTGCTGTAAGCACCGCCAGGACGGCAAAAACTGCTGAGAAGTTCCTGGCCACGAAGCCTCACCCGAGCTGAAAAGCGTCAGGTGGATTCAACACTATGGGCTATTCGGTTGCAGGCGGGCGCACTCCTACACAATTGTTATCGTTGAACTACACACGGTGCGGTGAGCCGGTGCGTTTCCGAGGCAGAGCGGAAAAGGTGCGGCCAGCTGCGCAGTCCAGCGAGGGGTTGCAACCGAATAGCCCATTCCGTTGCGACGCCTCGCCAGCAGGAGTTTGAGTGAGCGTCAGCCGAGCAGATCAGTCCGATCCCCTCAGCCTCTTTGATTGTCGAGGCCAGCGAAAGTATCTCACCGGCGATGAGGGGCGCCGCTTTCTCGCCGAGGCGGCAAAAGCCGATCCGTTGACCCGCGCTCTCTGCCGCGTACTCGCCACCAGCGGCTGCCGGATCAGCGAAGCGTTGGAGCTCTCGCCGAGCCGGCTCGATCGCGAACGCGGTCACATCGTGTTCCGTACATTGAAGCGCCGCCGCCTGGTGTTTCGCGCGGTTCCCATACCGCCCGCGATGATGGCCGAGTTGGTCGACCTCGCACATCGGCTCGGGCCAGACGAACGGATCTGGCCCTGGTGCCGACAGACCGGTTGGCGGCGCATCAAACGTGTGATGACGACAGCTGGCATCACCGGCGGGCAGGCCATGCCCAAAGGGTTGCGCCATCGCTTCGGCGTGCGCGCCGCCGAGCACGATGTGCCCACTGCGCTGACGCAGCGTTGGCTAGGCCATGCGAGCCCACGTTCCACCGTGATCTACCAGCAGGCTGTCGGCGACGAAGAACGCAGCTTCGCCGCGCGCCTGTGGGATGAGCGTACGTTCGATAAGCCGTCATGATGCGGTTGCTTCAGACGGCGTCCCCGTTATCGCCGCACGTCGACTAGCGAGGCGGCGCTCCCGGCTCGATCCTGTGCGTGACGCCCATGTCGGTCCAACTGCGGATCGCAAGCATAAGGCGAGCATTGTCGGTTACCGGTGGCGCCGTTGCCGGACACACAGTATCCAACACGCCAATGCGTGCGTTGGTCGGTTCGAAGCTGGCACGAGCGTCTTGAAGAGCTTGCAGCCATCCGACAGAGAACGCCTCCCGCTGGTCGATGGTGCGACCGCTCTGGGCGTAGATATCGTTGGTGGCGACGCAATAGCCGTAGGTGATTTGTTCGCGGCCCTGGTCGAACAATAATGCGAGCGGTGTGCCGCCATTCGGGCGGTTTTGCGGTGCCGCGCCCATGGTGTAGCCGAGGTCGTAGGCGGCGGTGTCGGTTTGGATACCAAAACCTACCGGGCGACCTTGCGGATCGGGGCGCAGGCCGGTTTGTTCCATCACGTCCGGCTGCACGGTAACCGCACCGAGATTGCGGTTGCGCAAAATACCCACCGATGTGTCGCGTGCGGTAATGAAAGCTGGGTTTTCGGTGACGGTCACGCGGCGCTCCGGTGCAGCTTCCTGCGGGCGCGAGACGGTGACAGCATCGACGCCGAACGGAAGACGGCGCTCGTAATAATCCATCGCATCACCACGGCGGGCAGCTTCGCGCAAAATGCCGCGGGAGAATTCAGCGCGGGTCATGCGGGTGGGTTTGATCTGGTCAATCAGGTCATAATTTTCGTAGATAAAAATTGCACGAATGCCGTTTAGATCTCCATCCGAAATTACATAAATTCGTTTGGTAGGGTCACTCTGATCTGGAATGGTACGTGTAAAGTCTTGCGGGGTAAGTTCACGGTAGCCTTTGCCAAAAGGATTGCTGGCTGAACCTGCGCTGAAATCCACAATGAACTGATCAACATAGCGTGCCTGCGCGGCGTGAACGCGATCTGGCGGTTGCGTGATGTCTCTTGATGGTCTTGGGGCCGAGCTTTGCTGGGCATGCGCAAGCGGTCCGAACATCGCCACCGACAGGAAGGCAGCCGCCCAGAGGCGGGCATGAATGTCGGTCCTGCGAAAATCAAAGTGCATAGGGCCGAGTAAGCCGTAGGTCGTGCAATTTTCCAATGGGCTAACGGCGTGGAGCTTTCTGTGTCGGCGCGCTCGATCGGTACGCTGAGTTCGAACATCCAGCGGTCAAGCTAGTGGTGTTCCTTCGGCTCTAGGCTTCGTCGCGATTGAGGGCGACAACGTCTCCCCACGCCGTCATGATGCGGTTGCTTCAGACGGCGTCGAAGCGGCTAGGTCGATACCGATTTCTTGTGCGCCGCCCACGCTAGGATCGTGTTGGTCGGAACGAACCCGTCGAACTGTTCGGTGACGTCCGCCGCCTCCCACGCCGCAAGTAGGCCGGTCGGCCCCCACAGCCAGAACATGATCAGCGCATTGCCCACGTCGGTGAGAATTCCGACGCCGAGCATCGCCCGCCCGAACGTCATGTCGATGAGGTCGAACACGATGCAGATCGTGAACTTCGCCCACACCGGCAGTGGCATGCCTTGATATTGCATCGTGCTCCCCCTCGATGCGGTGACGATCTAGCGGTCGATCTCGATGTCCTGGTTCTGTTGGGCGCGTTCGGCCGGCTCTCTCGGAGCCCAATCCCGCTCGAACGAGCCGTACTTCTCATGGCCCTTCGACCCTTCCGGCCACACGAAATGCTCGGGCCCGAGGAAGCGCGACGGCCCCTCGTCGTTCTTGTAGCCAAGCTCGTTCCACTGCTGCCGGATCCGCGCTTCCTGCCCAAACCAGCCGCGATCGATGAGTGTCGATCGAATATCCGCGATGGCATCGCCGATCGCGTTCAGCACCTTGCGCTCGCCCATTACCTGCACCCCCGCACAGAAAGACTCTCATAGGTAGTGTGTCGTTGTTTCTGCGACCTACCAGCGCATTAACTCCCCGAGGGAACGCCACTCGCGGATCGGGGGATTTCGATGAGTTACGTGAGCGCGCTCGATACGCGCCTGCTGCGCCTGTCCGGCAGCGACTACTTCACGCTTCGCGATGCCTGCCAGGGCGTCCATATTTTCGGCGGCATCGGCTCCGGCAAAACCTCGGGCAGCGGCAAGGTGCTGGCCTCGGCCTATCTGCGCGCTGGCATGGGCGGCCTGGTCCTGGCCGCCAAGCCCGACGAGGTCGAGCTCTGGCAGCGCTACGCGAAAGAGAACGGGCGGGGGAACTCCGTCGTCCTCTTCGGCGATCGCGGCGGGGCCTTTAACTTCCTCACCTACGAGCTCGCCCGTCAGGGGCAGGACGGCATCGGCAGCGTCGTCGAATGCCTCATGCGCATCGTCGATGCCGCGCGCCTCTCCAAGGGCGACGGCCGCTCCGGCGAGTCCTTCTGGGAAGACGCCACGCGCCAGTTGCTGCGCAACTCCATTCCGGTCCTCTACGCCGCGACCGGAACCGTGCGCATCCCCGACATCATTCGCTTCGTCAGCACCGCGCCTGTCAACCTCGACCAGCTTCACGATGCCGACTGGCAGTCGACCTCCTTCATGTATCAGGCGCTCGCCGCCGCGCACCGCAACCCGGTCATGCCGATGGCCGAGGGCGACTTCGAGAAGACCGCGAGCTACTGGCGCAACGAGTACGCCCAGCTCGATCCGAAAACGCGCGGCAACATCGCCATCACCTTGTCGACCACACTCGACCGCTTCAATCGCGGCCGGCTGCACCGCGCCTTTTGCACCGAAACCACGCTCGTGCCCGAGATGACCTTCCACGGCGCGATCATCATTCTCGACATGTCGGCGCTCACCTGGTCGGAAGACGGCGTCATCGCCCAGCAGCTCTTCAAGTTCATGTGGCAGCGTGCGGTGCTGGCGCGCAACGCGCTCGAGACCCAGCACCGCGATCGGCCCGTCTTCCTCTGGGCCGACGAGAGCCAGTATTTCGTCAACGCCTTCGACACCGACTTCCAGTCGACCTGCCGTTCGGCCAAGGCCTGCACCGTCTTCCTCACGCAGTCGCTGCCGACCTACTACGCCAAGATGGGCGGCGAGCACGCCAAGCACCGCGCCGACATGCTGCTGGCCAACTTCGTCACCAAGGTCTTCCACAACTCGGCCGACCCCGAGACCAACCGTTGGGCGTCAGACATGATCGGCCGCTCCCTGCAACGCCGCTACAACCAAAGCAGCGGCGAAAGCTACGGCTCGTCCATGGGCATGAACGCCGGCGAGAACGAGTCCTGGAGCAGCACTAGCGGCGGCGGCGGCTCCACCGACAGCAAGGGCAACGGCAGCTCCAACTGGTCGTCGAGCTCCAGCTACAGCACCGGCGACAGCTGGGGTCGCAATCGCGGCGTCAACGACGGCACGAGCCACAGCCGCGGCTTCAGCGAAACCATGGACCACGAGATCGAACCCGCCACCTTCGCGCGGGATCTCGTGACCGGCGGTCCCGCCAACCGCGGAAGGGTCACCGCGCTGTGGTTCTCCGCCGGCCGCCGTTTCGCCGATAGCGCCCGCAACTACCTGCATGTGGAGTTCCAGCAATGAGATCGCCCAAGCCCGTCGAATGGCTGTTCGGCAATCCTGCCAGCGCGCTTGTCCTCACCATCCTCGCGGCCACTGGCCTCATCGGCTGGTTCCTGGGCCAGGTGCCGTTCTTCCTCGCCGCCGTTGGGGTCGTCGCCGGCAGCTATGCCTTCCGCGCCGCGAACCGGGTCAACGCCTACACCGCCTGGAAACGCGAGTGGGATGCGATGGGCGGTGCTCGCCGTGCGTCGCCGCCAGTTCCGCGGCGCATCATGCTGGGCGTGGCCGCCTGGTGCGTCCTCGCCTGGCTGGCAGTCGACAGCGCGTCAGACCCCGCGATGCAGGGCCCGGTCGCGCTCTTCTGGCTGGGGTCCGCCGCGCTGGTCGTGATCGCAGCGGTGCGCTGGGCCATGAAGAAGCGGCCGAAACCTCAGCCCCGCAGCATGCCGGTCGCGGTATGCGTCAGCGGCGGCGCGGGATCACCAAGCGTCGCCAGCGCCATGGCGGCACTGCCTGCGCACCTAACCTCCTTCATCGCTAGGGAGCCGCTGTCTTCCTAGATCGGGTCCAAAAGAGGATCGGTGCCCGGACCGACCTCGACCTCGTCCCCAAGCGCAACTTTCACCGCCGTGCCCACTGCAGCACCAGTTGCCGCTCCAATGGCCGGCGCGATTGGCCCGGCAGGAGTCGGCAAGATCAGTTCAGTGGTCACCACAGCTATCGTCGCGCCTATCGCTTCACTGATTACCTCAGCGATCACAGGATCGACTATCGGTTCGCTGCGCTCGGCGATGCTGATCGCGTCCAGATTATCTCCAGCAAGCACCTGCACATCGATCTCGCCGACAGTCGGGATGGTGAGCGGGGATAGAATGTCGGGGATAGGCAGGTCGCCTTCGACCAAGCCGGCCGCCGAGGGGGCGGCGTGCCTCTCGGCCGGATTTGCAATCGGCTGCTCAATGGCACTGCCGCCAAATACCTTCAGCACATCCTCACGTGTGGGCCCTGGCATTTCCGTCTCCCCGACCGCCTTGGCGAGCACTTAGAACATAGCACAGCTTACAACCCGAAGAACCGCAAGAGCCGCTGCCACCAGCCATGGGGCGGGTGGCGTTCATCTATCTCGACTGGCTGGAGCGAGTATTCTCGGCTGATTGGTCGTGGGCTTTCTTCCAAAGGTATGCGCCCACTGTGATCGCGACCGCTGCTCCCACGACGATCGCGGTGACCTTGTAAAAGCTCGGGCCCTGCCGGGCCGTTTCGAATTTTTTTGGGAGCTCCCGACCCTCCGTCAGGCCAGGGGCGGAGAGCTCGACCCGCTTGAGGAGCTTTCCGTCCAATGAAAACAGCGCGCCATGGGTTCGGCTTTCCGGCTTGGTCAGAAACTCAGCCCAATCCGTCCCCGCGCGAGCGCTCGGGCTGAGCTGCATCGGCGGCGCATCAATCTTCCCCGGCGTAGCGTGCGCTCGCTCCAATAGTTCCTCGAAGGAGGAGCGCTGCTTGGCGAGCAGTTCCTGTAGATCGGGCAGCACGCGAGCCTCTGATGACCCGAAAATGTGAGTGAAATGGATCGGGCGCTTCCCCTGAACGGCCTCGTAGGCGAATTTGCTGTCGTTCCCGAAGATATCCCCGACCTTACCGATAACGCCCACTAGCAGTCGATTTGGTAGCTTCGCCACGAAGCAGGTTGGCTCCCCATGAGCCCGGCCAGCGCGCTGGATCGACGACATCGCATCCCAATCCGCGCCTGCACCGCTGGTCAGCGTATGGTACTCATCGACCGCTATGCCGCCGATAGCTGTTCTCTTAGAGAATAATGTCTGCTGCCACATAGTTAGTCCGCCACAATGGCGGGATCGATCTCGCTTCCGCCCATGAAAACGCGAACATGCCGAGCGCGACCTTCTGTCGAAAGGCGGCCCCAGAGTTTCCGCGCTAGCGTGAGATCATCATCGGCGATGGTGATAAGCCTACCGCGCTTGTCCCGCAGCTCGCGGGCTCGGGCTTTGGAGGCGTCCACCCCCGTACCCCTCAGATAGGCCGTCAGCTTGAGCCACCAGGAACCGCGCTCCACCTCCCGCGCCCGAACTTCATGATCATGGGTCAGGCGGCTATGGGTGTCCGCATCGGCGCGAACAGCCAGGCTATTCCGAAAAATAGTGCCCGCTACGCTAAAAATGAACGGCCACTCAAGATTATATGGCGAAAACTCGCCATGCTTTTGATCAACGACAGATGTAGGGCAGACACAGATCATATATTTATCATTTTCCCCCGAATATGGAAGAATAAGATTATCATATATGAGGTCGTTTACTTCTTTTATTACATTTTCTTGAAGAATGTCGAACTTCGATATCATAAAACAAACAGGAAGAATGTCCCCATCAATCAAACTGCTGGAGGCGTCCCTGATTGTCTCATCAATCTTACCCAGCGCTGCCAGGAACTGAAAGGCTTCGTTTTTTGACTTCCGCCTCAGAGCTTCCATTATGTTTTCGGCATCCAGAAGCACAATGAAAACGTCGCAAGACGCCATCTCTTCAACTATATCGTCCGATTTCTCATGAAGGCCATGAAACGCTCCGCCTGGAGGATCAAATATTGTGAAGTCTCGAATGTGTTTTTCTGTTAGCTGATCGCCAGTAAGTGGTCGAAAAGCAAAAATCCCGGAAATCAATCCTTTGTCCAAATATATGTTTCCGTTCGGGTATTCGACTGGAATCCTTAGAAGGGATGCCGAATTCCTCGACATAAATCCGTCGAGATCGCTATCGGATATACTGACCCGGAAGGAAAATTGCTCGGAAAGACCTCGCTTCTGCGCCTCCATGATCTGACCATCGGTCATGTGTTTGAAGGCGATGGAATTGCGGAAGGCGAGGTACAGCCCGGAGAAATAGGTTGTCTTTCCGGACGACGGAGCGCCGATAAGCGCGATTTTCAACGAATGCCCCCATTGTTGCGTTGCCCCCTCGGGCCAAGACGGGAAGCCGATGTGTTCAAGTCATCGGCCGCAGACCGGATGTTTGTCGGCGGAGTGAATGACCTCAGACGTTCAAGCGCGATCCGAAGGTTGGATTGCGCGCGCCTCGGTAGTTCGATGCGCACGAGATGCTCGTACCTCGCGCCATCGGTCGCGTTGACGGGCCCCGGCCACGGGTAGACGCCCAGCGCTAGGTCGAGCAGTTCCCCAGCGTAGGTCGGATTGCCCGCTTCCAGAGCTCCCAGCGCCGCTCCCGCGGCGAGCTCCGCGGCGAGACCTGGGTTCTGTCCGCGAAGCTTCTGGACCGCATCGGCGTAGCTCGCCGTAAGCGGGCCCCACGACCAGGTAACCTCGTCTGGCAGCAAATGGCCCATGAGGTCCGTCAGGCGCGGCTGCGGCAGCTCGTGTGGAACTCTCAGCGCGAAATACGCATCCGCTGATGCTATCGCCAAAGCCGCCGTTACCCGCATCATGGTGTCGCGGACATCTAGCCTGGCCCCGGCGCCGTGGTGCGCCAGTGATACCGAAAAGGGTGCCGCAACGACTGGGTTGGGCTCCGTCGAAGCGAGCAATCCCCAATGAGCAAGGGTGACCTTGTACGAGTCCTGGGCTTCCGGGCCGAGAGCGATGACCAAGGTGGGCTCGGTCGAGAGCAGGCCTGACAGATCGGTCACGAGCGATTGCATGTCCAGGTCATCGCGCACCTGGCGATCCCGGTAGAAAACGACCTGGTGTCCCTCGACGGGGCCGCCATACAGCTGAAGCAATCGGTCGCTGGCTTGCCGAGTCCCATCCAGGAGTCCGTCGATCGCCGTCGTGTCTCCCGCTAGCCGCAACTGAGAGGGGCGGAAGTCGGCGTGCAGGGCGATGATGTTGAGGCTTTGAACGCCGCGCTTGCTTGACCGCAGAAGGAAGTTTTCCGGCCGAAAGGGGAGATCCCAACGCCGCAACTGCTCGGCGTAGGCGATCTGTTCCTTACGGTTCCGGTGATCCTCGATCAGGCGTTCGCGCGCTTCCGCGATCTGCGTCTGAAACTGTTCCTCCGCGAGCCGCATGCGGTCTCGATAGAGGTCGAGATCAGTGTCCATCCGCGCACGCTGCGCATCGTACCAGGCCGCCTGGCTGACTTCGAGTTTCGTGGGCAGGTAGCGCTGCGCAAGACGCCCCGCGATTGAGCTCGAAATGCCGATGGCGGCGCCGCCGAGCATCGAAGAAATCGGGTCTATCCCAGGTACCATGCCACCCCCCGAACCGAGCTACAGGTATCCACGGTTTTTGGAGGCGCGCAATCTAAGGTCGCATCAGTTCAATGCTCATGACGATCGGTTCGCCGGCGGGCGGCGTCGGCCAGACCCGCGGATTGTATTGCGCGATGAACGTCACCTGCCGCCGCGCCAGGCGCTTGCGCAGGTCGCGCAACTGGCGGCCCTCGATCACCACGATGCAGTCCGGCAGGAACAGCTTGATCTGCTCCTCGCCCACATAGCCGATCTGCATCAGGAACCGGTATTGGAACTCGATCCCTTCAGCGACCTCCGTGCCGTCCAGCCAGCGCTGCACGTCGCACGCCTCGCCGACGCCTGAAGGCAGAAAGCCATAGGGCTTGTAGGGGCCGGCCCCCACCGCGCTTTCCATCGGCGGCGGTGTCGCCGGTTGCTCGCGTCCCACCCGATCGGCGAAGGTCGGCCGCGGCCGCCCGCCGAACATCGCATCGAAATCATCGGTCAAGGTCGACCTCCGGAATAGGTTGGTCCGGCCGGCGCAGCGAGGCCGCGAAGCCCTCCGCCATCTCGCCCAGGCGCAGCACGAAATCCGCCAGCCCCTTCGGGTCGCGCTGCTTGTAGTGCTCGATGTCGTCGTAGAGCGCCGTGCGCGTCTTCACCGCGACCCATTGGGTCACGCGCTCCTTCAGATAAGCGTAGGCCTTCTCCACATGGCGGGCGAGGCCGAGATAGGGCTCGGCCATGCGGAAGATCCCCTGCTTCTCCAGCGTGCGGTGATCGATCCGCTCGGCCGAGCCGGCGCGCGCTAGCGCGCCGTTGGCGTAGTCCGCCCAGGCCGACCGCCAGACGTTCACATTGCGCAGCGCCTCGGCCGCTTCGAGGGCGTCCTTGTCGGCGTCCAGGCCCGTGTCATTGAAACGCTTGCGGGCCTCGTTGACGGCCTGCGCGATGTCCTCGCGCTCGTTCCAATCGCGCTCCTTGTTCGCCGAGAAGCCGGTGCCCGTCGCCTCGTCGAGATAGCGCATGGTGAGCAGCACATGCGCATGCGGCTGCGCCTTGCCGTCCGACGCATCGGGTTCGTGAACGCCCACGTCCGCCACCATCCCCTGGGCCACGAACTGCTCGCGCACGAACCGGCGCACCAGCTCGATCTGGTCGTCGCGTGATAGTTCGCGGGGCAGGGTGACTTCCACCTCGCGGGCGAGCTGGGCGTCCACCCGCTTCTCCGCCCGCTCGACCATGTTCCACAGCGTCTGCCGGCCGAACACCCACGCCGGCGCGCCCGGCGGGGCGATGATCTCCGTGTGCACGACGTCCGGTTTGTCGAAAGTGAACCAGCGCCCTTGCGAGACGTCGTAGAGCCGTTCCCCGGAGCGATACGCTGCGGCGGCGACAACCGAACGGCGCGTGGCTCCGCCGACCTTGGCGGCCCGACCGAGCGCACGCGAAACCACCTTGAGACGGAGGTGGTAGATAGCCATACCCCAACCCCCAACGAGACGCTTGCCGAGCGACCGTAAGGAAGAAAGGCGATATGGGTGCACTTATACATCCTGCGGATGTGCACCAAGGGAAGTGGTCGCCCTTTGGTTGAGATCGGCCTCGGATTTCCGCCATGGGTGCATGGCGGCAACAGAAGCCGATGGGGTTGGGAGGGGGTTCGGGCCACCCCCGTTACCACCCCCGGCCGACCGGCGCCTAAGCAAGCTCCCGGCAGCGGAACGGGAACTCTCCCGTGTCCAGGTCAGGGGCGTAGGCCGCGCCCCCGACACCCCTAGGCGTGGTCAATACATCGCAATGTTATGGGGCTCGACACGAAGCCTCGCGCCTTTGCCGCTCAGGGCAAGAAGGTGCTTCGGGACAAGATCTCACGGTTCTGCATTCTAAGAGGGGCAACCGACGTTATGGTCACCGCGACCTGCTCATAGCGCCGCTCTATCGGGCCGGTGCCGTCGCTGAACTGAATATCGACTTCATAAGCCACATCGAAGGCAGAACCGATCTGGACCTCGATGCCATGATTGGCGATGTCGAACATCGGACCCAAATCCCGGGTTGGAGCAAGCTCCACCCACTGCCCGGTAGATCGGCTCAACTGGAGCGCTGTGCCGTCGAGCAAGAGGCTGGCGGAGTTAACCCGGTATCTGAGCGCTCGGTCAGAGCCATTTCGGAAGGCAATGAACAGCTTGGGGCTTTCGGGGGAGTTACGACCATAGAGACGCATCAAGAGCGCAGTACGGTCTAGGTCGTACCTCTCCGCAACTGACGGGCTGTCGCCTTTTGACGGAGGTGGAATAGGAGCTCTGGCTGGCTCCTGCGCGGAATTGGGCGGTGGTTGTGTATCACCGCGCTCATCTGGATGCGAAACGGGGTCGATAGGCCGCACGGAGGGGCTCACGACAGCCTTCTCCATGCGTTGGTCATCCCTAAGAACATGGGTGACGAACGGGGCAATCGCGGCAGCCATAAGCGCGGCGGCACCAACGATCAGTGCTGCAGTGATCTCTAGATTTCGGGCCATTTGCCCCCGCTCGTCTCTAGATGGAACAACCACACCTTCAGCTAGAATATCATCGCTTCTTGAATGCGCATCGCAAACTCGCCGCGTGCGTGCTTGGCATAGCGCGACGATGTGGAAACGTGGCAACAGCTCTCGCTGCTCTAGTCTTGGTCGTCCAGCGCTGGGCGACCAAGGTCAAGCATCAACTACGACACCGCGCCGGCTACAGATCGCTCTCAGGATGCGGTGTGCAGATTCGAACGCAATCGGTCGAGGCCGATCCTTCGTCGGCCTCTGACATTCACGGCTTCTGCTGGGTGAGCGTTCTGCCGTCGGCCCGCCGCCGATCAACCTGGCTCGCTTCCTCCGCCTTCGGTTCCGTGCAGCTCCGCCCCCTCCGCGGGCGCGCTGACGCGCGAGGTGTGACCGCCGGCTCATCAGCCGTCGCCCCTGGCTCCCCATGAAGCCGCGGAATGGTCCGCGGCAAACTTGGAAGGAGACCACCATGGCTAACCCCCAACCCAAACAACCGGGTCAGAAACCCACCCATCGCCCCTACCGAGTCGTCGGCGAAAACGAGTCCGCCATCTGGACCCCTATCGGCGCGGCCTGGCCCAACAAGGACGGCCAAGGTTTCAGCATCAGCTGCGACGCTGTTCCGCTCCACGGCCGCTTCGTCATGCGTGCCATCACCGAGAAAGAGGCTCAGCAATGAGCCCCGCTTCTCCCAAACCCGAGCGTGCCATTGAAGTCTTCGAGAGCGCTTGGCAGGGCATCGCCATCACCATTCACTTCGAGGTGCGTTGGCTCGATTTAGAGTCTATCCATATCGTTCATTTGGAGGTGCGCAGCGCTAGTGGTGAGCGCCTACCGATCGCGGAAACAGGCTACCGTTCGCACTTCGCGACAACGACCGAGATTACCGAGGGAGGCGGGCCGGTGGCTTACGCAGTGGCCTGGCTCGACTACATGGCGCAATCGAATGAGTGGAAGGCCTATGTCGAGGGAGCGCGGCAGCTGAGCCTCTTCTGAGGCTCAGCATCATCCGAGCAGGTCCTCGACGGTGGGGAGCGGCTGCAAGATGAAACCAGGGAAGCTGACGATATGCGCTTTTGATCCAACAGCTGAGCGGACGGGATCCAGCGGTTCGGAGGTCGCAACGATAACTTGTTGGCTGGTGGCACCTTGTTCGGCTGCGTTTGCAAGGAGTGCATACAGAGCCTGCGCGTCAATCTCCTGTTGGCCCGGCTCATCAAAGATGACCACGCCTGTGTGATTTGTGCTCTTCACCGCCGCCAAGCGAAGCAAGGCGAGGTAGTAGGCCCACTTGAGACGGATGGCGTCACTAGCGGAAACCTCGTACCCGATCTCCTGCTCGATGAGCGCTCCGTCTTTCCCCCTCGTGACGGCTAACGGGCGAAAGTTGTCACGGGACAGAATGATTTCTGTCGGCTGAAACGACTTGAACCCGTAATTCTCAAGCTGGCTTTGGACCGACGCTTGAAACGCATCGATCTTCTCGCGATCAGCCCAAGTCAGTTCGTCGGCCGGCAACCGCTTCATTGCGTCCTGAAGCTCCGACCATTCCTTCGCCAGCCGTTGGAGTTCCGCGCCAGCGATGCTGGCGGCCTCGTCGAGAGAGCCTATGCGCTCGACGAAGGCTTGCGAGCGAACAATCTCCTCAATCACAACCCGCGAGGGAGCGGAGCTTGGCTGGAGGAGCGCTTGCCGCAGACTTCGCAGCTCGGCTTGCCTTTCTTGGAGCGCTTCCTCAATGCCGCGGTAGCGCGCTTGACAGTCCTGAACCCTTTGAGACGCGCTTTGGAGGGCGGTTCCATAAAGATCGATCTGCGACTTCACAAAAGTGATGTTCTCTTCGAGCCCCATGCCGACATTTTCGACGGCGGGGAGGAGCTCATTCCCTACGTCTTGATGGCATGTAGGGCAGACGTGTTCGCCAGCAGCTTGCCCAAGATCGGAGCCCAACCTTCTCAACTTCAAGGCGTCTTGATTACGCCGTAGATCAGCATTCAACGAGTCCAGTCGGGCTCGGATGGCTTGTTGCTCTTGGTGTTCCGCGCCCAACTCCGACCGAACGACCTCTGCCTGCGCCGAAAGATCGTCGATCGCGCGACGGGCGGTTTCGAGGCGTTTGAGTAGCTCTGGCGCTGCATCTTCCGTGGTCTCTATCTGGGCGACTTCGAGCTCACTGATGCGCGCTTTCGTTTCAGAGACGACTTCGTCGATCGGCAGCCACTCTTCATCGCGGAAGAGTTCAAGCTTCATATCCGGCGCAAGCGCGAACTCAGCGCTCGGCTGCATCGGAATACCGCGCAATCGCCCAACTCGCTGTGCTTGGTCCTCAAGTAGTTGACGGCGATCCGCCCATCGCTGCGAAACCGAAGCTAGAGCGTTGCGCAACTCCGTCCGCTGACGCCGAATTTTTCCAGCGTCAAGGTCAAGCAAAAACTCCATGACACGCCGCGCCACATCCTGGATTTTCAGGAATGTCGGGAACGGTCCTTGGATTGCGGACCAACCACGCTTCTGTTCAACGAAAAGCATCGGTGTGATGGCCTCTAGGTAAAGAGGCCCTTCGGTGCCGTCGAACTTGGGAACGACGGGAAGCTCCCATCCGATAAAGGTGGTTAGGTACGTGTGGAAGCCGTCCTCGCGTTGGGCGGCGCCGCCATCATGGACGAAGAAGTCACGCTGTTCTCCCCGCTTGCCGTTCTGCGCAAGAGACCCCTGGTTCCACGTCTGGACAAGCTTGGTATCCTTGCCGCCAACAATGTCGCGACGAACGATCAGCGATTGCTTCTTACCATTCTCAATTTCGATTTCGACGTATGACTGCAGGACGTGTTCATACGGCGCGTCCTCCGTCGGATGAATTCGCTCTCTCATCGCGTAAGGGAGCGGAACTGTAAGCTGCGGACCGAGAGAACGTTCTAGGCCTAGCGCATAGATGATCGCTTGAAGGGAGGTGGACTTCCCGGATGTGTTGTTGGCCTGGATGATGTTGAGGCCCGCCTTTAGGGGAATGTCTGCCCCATAGATCCGGGTGGCGGTGATCGACCGGAGACGAAGATGGCGAACGTGAATCACATCGCCCTCCGCTTAGACCCAATGACTAAGCTGACGGCACCCTCGGTCATCGACTTTGCGTAGACAGCGAGTACGTCCTTTTCGGCCGTAAGGACGTCATCTTCCGCTTTGAGTTTTTCGAATAGCGCGATGCCTTTGGCAGTGAGTTGCAAGCCGGACCGATTTGACGACGTGGTCCAGTCAGCGAGTTTGTCGCCGACCACAAAATCAACCGCTCGCGCAAAGGCCGGCTCAATCCGGAACGTCCACGGCATCATTCCGGCTTTGGAGTTGACGACCAGTTCCAGGAGATGCGCGCTTCGCTTCCCCCTAATCGCGTCATTCAGAATGTGCAGCTTGGCCAAAGAGGCTTGCTTCGCTCGTGAATGTCCAAGCATGAGAACAATTAGGGAGACCCGCCATTCGATGCGCAGGTCGCCAGGCACCGGAATGGGGCGCTGCCTGAAGGAGAAGCGTTCTGGTTGCGATGGAAGGCTCATTTGTTTGCCTCCGGGAAGTCGAGCGGACAACGCATCAGCCACTCGCCGACCGTGCCGATAGCAACCGTTGTGGCGAACGCGCCCGGCATATCCGGCAGATCTTTGGAGAGCGCCGCTTCGATGCGAGCAACACTTTCCTTCAGTTGGTCACCAGGTAGGCTGGAGCTAGCGCCTACCGCTGCGAGGCGCTGTTCTTCCGCTGAGAGACACTGGATGGACCGCTCCCACAGCGCCGGGTGGTTCTGCCGGAGATTTTCCAGCGCGTTCTCGCGGCTCAGGTGATTGCGAATGTAGGTGTCTCGCCGCGCGGCGATCTTCTCGGGTGTCTCGATGGCCTCGAAGCCTCGGGTCAGCTTTTCAGTGATCTTCTGGCCGATCTCTCCACCCTGGGCGGCGCTGATATCCATCGCTGGAGAGAGGTCGATTTTCATCGGCAGCATAGACTGCTGCCGAAGCAGTTCGATCTCAGCGGCAAAGTCCTCTTGTGAATGCACGAGGCCTTCGAACTGGTTCGACAGGAAGGGGAGGTTCTCAGAACGGAGCGCTATCGCCTTGCTCCGAACGTGAGCCACAACCTCCTTGTTGTCCAAAAATGGACAGAGCAAAATCCACCTGTCGATGGACAAGCCTTTCAGGAGGGGGATGAGCTTGTCCTTATAGGTGACCAGCTTCTTCAGATCTTTTGTAGCTTTAGCTTTCTGAGCCTCAGCTGCCTTGGCAACATCACTCGTCTCCGCTGGCGCATAGCACTGATAGAGCGTGCCGCCGGTGAAGATGAATTCGATGCCGGCGTCTCCAGCCACCTTATCCGGTACGCATTGGATGTTCTGGTGCCCGTGGCGATGCTGAACGAGCTGAAGGGCAAAGCTCTGCCATTCTCCACCGTCCCATGCTCGCTTGTGCTTCATGCGTCGCCCCCGACTGCGAATCCTAGTGTGCAGATTTCGATCCGCAACACCAAACGTTGTCTAGTCGGAGGCTAACTGCCGCTGATTGCGCGCGGCTTAGTAGCTAGAACAGCTGAGATTGGACACGCGTCTGGACACATGTCGATTTTGGCGAGCTATATCTAGCTGAAATTGAAGAATTTTCTGACACGCTTGACTGAACCTAAATCCAGTGCGTCTACCAGTTCCGCCACATCCGCAGGTCCAGGGCGGCTCTAGGCGATGCGCCGGTCCGGCGCAAGTCGGGGCGCAGGCCTGCAGGCGCGACTTGGCTCGCCGGGGCAGGCGGAACGGCTACATCGGACAGTCGCGGCCATCGGGGATGTTGGCGTGTCCATTGGCGAGGGCGAGTCTCGCCCGGGCCACATCGGTCGTCGGGTCGATGGCGAACTGACTGAGCAGGTTCAGCGCGCGCGCCGTAAAGAACTGATCGGCCCCTCGATTGTTGTCCTGCTTGGCGAGGTCCGCGGCCTCCTGAAATCTCGCGACGCAGTAGACGGCGAACTGGTATCTCGGGTGTGTTTTCGACGCGATAGCCCCATTGGAGCCTCGGCTGTCGACGGGGGCAGGCGGACCGGCCGGCGCACAACTCGCCGCCCGTCTGCTCTTCTCGATCCGGCCGCGCAGTGAAGTAGACAGCCGGTTCAGGTAGACGACGGACGCCTCCTGCAACACCCGGCAGGCCTCCGGCGCCTTGTTCAGCGTGATCAACGCCTCTCCGAGCCCGACGAGGCCATCCGGCGCTTCCTTGCTGTTGGGCGCCTGTTTGTAGAGTTCATAGTAGATGGTCGCGGCCGTGGCGGGGTTCCCTGAAGCCGCATTGACGCGGCCACGAAGGTGCTGCGCACGGCTCCAGAGCGGGTCCTGGGGGGAGAGATCGCGGACGACGACGTCCAGCGCGCGAAGCGCCTCGGCGGACCGTCCGGCGGCGAGCGACGTCTGAGCCTGGGCCACCCGATCGGCGGGCGTCGGGTTGGCCATCGTCGGCGACGCCAGGAGCCAGGCGGCGATCAGAATGATGCGCATCGGCGTTCCTCCTGACGTGCGGGCCGTCACGATGCAGTATTCCAAGCCTCGCCAAAGTGAAGGCGGCGACGGGGGCGGGCAGGGAGGCCATCGGCGAGCGGAAACGGGGCTTGGCCCTCAAAGCCCCTCATGACATAAGGGCGCCTCTTTGCGCCGCCCCTGATCCGGGCGCGCTTCTCGTTTTCACCTGAAGGCGGATTGATGCGGCTCCAAGACCGCGCGTCCGGGACTCAAAGAATGTCGATGCAGATCGTTGAAAAGTCTGGCGAAGGCCTGAGCCGCGTCTACGGCGTCACCGTGCCCGCCGGCGAGCTGGCCAAGCGTCTGGAAGCCCGGATCGCCGAAATCGCCCCGCAAATGAACATCAAGGGCTTCCGCAAGGGCAAGGTGCCGGCCGCGCACGTCAAGCGCGTCCACGGCAAGGCCCTGATGGCGGAAGTCATCGAGCAGGCGCTCAACGAGACCACCCAGAAGGTCCTGGACGACAACAAGCTGCGCCCGGCCTCGCAGCCGGACCTGAAGCCCGAGTCGGACATGGAGAAGGTCATCGCCGGCGGCGAAGATCTGACCTACGAACTGTCCCTCGAGCTGATGCCCGAGTTCGAGCCGCTCGACATCGCGGCCCTGAAGCTGACCCGTCCGGTCTACAGCCCGACCGATAAGGAAGTGGACGAGGCCCTGGCCGATCTGGCCAAGCAGGCCAAGACCTTCGAGCCGCGCACCGGCAAGACCGTCAAGGCCAAGGACGGCGACCAGGTGCTGATCGACTTCGTCGGCAGCGTCGACGGCGTCGAGTTCCCGGGCGGCAAGGGCGAAGGCTTCGAGCTGACCCTGGGCTCGGGCCAGTTCATCCCGGGTTTCGAAGACCAGCTGGTCGGCGCCAAGCCGGGCGAAGAGACCGTCGTGAAGGTCACCTTCCCGTCGCCGTACCAGTCCGAGGAACTGGCCGGCAAGGACGCCGAGTTCAAGGTCACCGTCCATGAAGTCCGCGCGCCGGTCGACGCCGAGCCGGACGACGAGCTGGCCAAGCGCCTGGGCCTGTCGGACCTGGCGACGCTGAAGGAAACCCTGACCAAGAACCTGCAGCAGGGCTATGACCGCAACTCGCGCTTCAAGCTGAAGCGCGCGCTGCTGGACGAGCTGGACAAGGGCCACGATTTCCCGCTGCCGCCGCGCATGGTGGAAGCCGAGTTCGCCGGCATCTGGCAGCAGGTGGAGCAGGACAAGGCCGCCGGCAACCTGCCGCCGGAAGACGCCGACAAGACCGAAGAACAGCTGAAGGAAGAGTACGGCAAGATCGCCGAGCGCCGCGTGCGCCTGGGTCTGGTCCTCGCCGAGATCGGTCGCCGCAACAACGTCCAGGTCACCGACCAGGAGCTGGGCCAGGCGATGCAGCGCGAAGCCATGCAGTACGGCCAGCAGGCCCAGCAGGTGTTCGAGTTCTTCCGCACCAACCCGCAGGCCCAGGCCCAGCTGCGCGCGCCTCTCTATGAGGACAAGGTCGTCGAGCTGATCTTCGAGAAGGCCGACGTGAAGGACAAGAAGGTCTCCAAGAAGGAGATCGAGGCCGACGACGATCTGCCGGAAGGCTACTGATCCCGTCTCGCCACACGGACTTTCGGAAAGGGCCGGCCCAGCGCCGGCCCTTTTTCATTGCCGCGACTTAACTTGTGGTCACGCCGGCGCGGGACTATCCGCGTTAGACTGAGGGAACGGAGGTATCGCACATGTGGGGCAAGCTCACCGCCATCATCGGCGCGGCGCTCCTGGCGCAGAGCGCGTTTGCGGCCGAGCCTCAGGACGAGACCACCGTCGAGGGTCTGGTCGTCACCGCCAAGAAGGCGCCTGATCAGCAGGCCCTGACCGACTTCGTGGCGAGCGTCGCCAGCTCCACCAACGGACGGCTGGCCCGGTGGGACCGCAGCATCTGCACCAGCGTTGTCGGGCTCAAGGAGGCCTACGCCCAGCTTCTGATCGACCAGATCGCTGCGGCGGCGATCGAGGCCGGGCTGGACGTTGGCCAGAAGGGCTGCCAGCCGAACATGATCATCGTGGCGACCGACGATTCCGACGCCCTGGTGAAGATGACCGTTGCGGCGAACCCGGACGGCTTCTCCAAGTACGACACCGAGATGACCGCCGGCCGCAAGGCGTTCGACGCCTTCCTGACCTCTCCGGAGCCGGTCCGGTGGTGGCATGTCAGCGCGCGGGTGACCGCCGACGGCCAGCGCTACGACGTGGGCGGGAGCGTTCGGGTGCGGGATGTCGGCCGGCTGAAGAGCACCACCCGAATGGACTTCGATCGAGCGGTCGTCGTCATGGATGTGAAGCGGATCGGCAAGGTGCGGTTCGCCGCCCTGGCCGACTATGTCGCGATGGTCGGCCTGGCCCAGATCGACCCGAAGGCCGAGATCGAGACCGGCGACACCGTCCTGAACCTGTTCAAGGATCGAGAGGCCGGACGGACGCCCGCCGAGGGACTGACCGCCTGGGACAAGGCCTACTTGTCCGGCCTCTACGCCGCGCGGCGCGATGTCCGGCGCGACGAACGCCAGAAGCAGGACATCGTCCGTTCGATGGCGGGGACCCTGGCCTCGGAGCCGAAGGCGAAGTAGGGGACTCGACGAGCGTCGCTCCCTCCTTGCATCCTCTTAACCTGAGCCCGATATCGGGTTCAGAGCCATGGCGCGGCATGATTCGCGACAGGCTGTTGCATCGAAAAAGGGTTCTTATGACCGACTACATCCACACCGCGATGAACCTGGTCCCCATGGTGGTCGAGCAGACCAGCCGCGGCGAACGGGCCTTCGATATCTTCTCGCGCCTGTTGAAGGAGCGGATCATCTTCCTGACCGGTCCGGTCGAGGATGGCATGAGCGCCCTGATCTGCAGCCAGCTGCTCTTCCTGGAGTCCGAGAACCCCAAGAAGGAGATCAGCATGTACATCAACTCGCCGGGCGGGGTGGTGACCAGCGGTCTCGCGATCTACGACACCATGCAGTACATCAAGAGCCCTGTGACCACCGTCTGCATGGGCATGGCGGCCTCGATGGGCTCGCTGCTGCTCGCCGCCGGCGCCGCCGGCCAGCGCATCGCCCTGCCGAACGCCCGCATCATGGTGCACCAGCCCTCGGGCGGTTTCCGCGGCCAGGCCAGCGACATCATGCGTCACGCCGAGGACATCCTGAAGACCAAGCAGCGCCTGAACGAGATCTATGTGAAGCACTGCGGCCGCACGCTCGAGGAGGTCGAACAGACCCTCGACCGCGACCACTTCATGAGCGCCGACGAGGCCAAGGCCTGGGGCATCGTCGACCACGTCTACGAAAGCCGCGAGAAGGCCGAAGCCGACGCGGCGTCGTAGGGCGTGGCGTCATCGCTGAACAGGGAAGGGGTCCGGTGGAAACGCCGGGCCTTTTTCTTTACCGCAGCGCGGCCTCCACCGCCTTCTGGAACCTCTCGCGCTCCGCCTCCGTCTCCACCCGGAAGCGATCGAAGTCGTCGCCCGCGCGCAAGTCGGCGTGCAGACCGGTCGGGTCTTCGTGGAAGTGCAGGAAGGCCTTGCCGCGGCGGTAGAAGAACGTCCCCCGGCTCTTCTCCTTCAGGCCGGGCAGGGCGCGTAGGCGCTCCAGCAGCGGTTCCAGGCGATCCAGCGCTCGGGAACCGGCGTGCTTCATCTCAGGGCTTGCCCTTGAACACCCGGTAGCCCTGCTCGTCGGCGATGGCGAGCATCTCCGTGTCGCCGGAAGTGTCGCCATAGGCGGCGGTCAGGCGGACATCCTCGCCGAACATGGCCTGCAGGCGCCGGACCTTCTCGGGGCCCCGGCAGTTGGGCCCGGCCAGGGCGCCGATGACCCGGTCGTCGTGATCGTAGGCGATGCCGCTGCCGATCAGCATGTCGGCGCCCAGACCGCGGGCGAACGGGGCGACGATCACCTCGGGCGAGGCGGTGACGATGACCATCTGCGCGCCGCGCTGTTGCCAGCGACGCCAGGTCGCCAGGGCGTCCGGGCGGAACAGCGTAGCCGAGGCGTAGTTGGCGAAGCTCTTGGCGTCGGCCTCGAGCTGTTCGCGAGGCACGCCGGCCAGGAACTCGCGCACGGCGGCGGCCTTGATGCGGCCGCGGTTGCGATGGAACAGGTAGCTGGCGGCGTCCGGGGCCATGCGCAGGCAGCCCGCGGTCCAGCGCGAGGGGCCGGCGCGCCACTTCAGGAAGGCGGTGAAGCTGTCGCGGACCGTCAGCGTGCCGTCGAAGTCGAAGGCGACGATCGGGCGCGGCGCCAACGGATCAGCCATGACGGGGCGCGCCATCGTCAGGCCTCGCGCCAGCAGAGACGTTCGTCGCGCCATGTCCTCGGTGGGTCCTTTCTTCGGCTCGCGGCCGTTCGATCACGATTCCGATACACGATATACATGACACGGCGTCACCAAATGGGCTTCGCCGTCCCGGCGAACGCTATTCGCTTGTGTCGAAACGGCGCAGTCACCATGTCAGATGGGAAGGCCGGGACGGGGGCGCGAGCAAGGCGTCCACGGTTTCGGTTCCCCTGTGACGTCCAGGCCCCTTGTCCCGGCGCGTCCGATCGGGGATTGTCAAGGTTTAGAAAACCCCCGGCGCCTATCCTGCATGTTCGCTTGGCAGGAAACGCCGAACGGGTGGGTGGCGTTACGTCTTCGGACACGTCGCCAGAGCGTGAGAGAACACATGACCAAGGCCGCCAGCGGCGACTCGAAGAGCACCCTGTACTGCTCCTTCTGCGGAAAGAGCCAGCACGAGGTGCGCAAGCTCATCGCCGGACCGACCGTGTTCATCTGCGATGAATGCGTAGAGCTCTGCATGGATATCATCCGTGAAGAGCACAAGATCGCCTTTGTGAAGTCCAAGGACGGCGTCCCGACTCCGAAGGAGATCCGCGAAGTCCTCGACGATTACGTCATCGGTCAGGATCACGCCAAGAAAGTGCTCTCGGTCGCGGTGCACAACCACTACAAGCGGCTGAACCATGCGACGAAGAACAACGACGTCGAACTGGCCAAGTCGAACATCATGCTCGTGGGCCCCACGGGCTCGGGCAAGACGCTGCTGGCTCAGACGCTGGCCCGAATCATCGACGTGCCGTTCACGATGGCCGACGCCACGACGCTGACCGAAGCCGGCTATGTCGGCGAAGACGTCGAGAACATCGTCCTGAAGCTGCTCCAGGCCGCCGACTACAATGTCGAGCGGGCCCAGCGCGGCATCGTCTACATCGACGAAATCGACAAGATCAGCCGCAAGTCGGACAATCCCTCGATCACCCGCGACGTGTCGGGCGAGGGCGTCCAGCAGGCGCTGCTGAAGATCATGGAGGGCACCGTCGCCTCCGTGCCGCCGCAGGGCGGGCGCAAGCATCCGCAGCAGGAGTTCCTGCAGGTCGACACGACCAACATCCTGTTCATCGTCGGCGGCGCCTTCGCCGGCCTGGAGAAGATCATCTCCGGCCGCGGCCAGGGCACCTCGATCGGCTTCGGCGCCAAGGTCGCCGATCCGGAGGAGCGCCGCACGGGCGAGATCCTGCGTGGCGTCGAGCCGGATGACCTTCAGCGCTTCGGCCTGATTCCCGAGTTCATCGGCCGTCTGCCGGTCATCGCGACCCTGGAAGATCTGGACGAGACGGCGCTGGTGAAGATCCTCACCGAGCCGAAGAACGCCCTGATCAAGCAGTACGCCCGTCTGTTCGAGATGGAGAACGTCGGCCTGAAGTTCACCGACGACGCCCTGAACGCGGTGGCCCGCAAGGCCATCCTGCGCAAGACGGGCGCCCGCGGCCTGCGGTCGATCCTCGAGGGCATTCTGCTGGAGACCATGTTCGAACTGCCGTCCTACGAGGGCGTCGAAGAGGTCGTGGTCAACGCCGAGGTGGTGGAAGGTCGCGCCCAGCCGCTGGTCATCTACGCCGAGAAGAAGGCGGGCGGCGCCAGCGCCTGACGCGCTTGCCGCATAGAGCTATGTGAAGGGGCGCGGTCGCCAAGGCCGCGCCCCTTTTCATGCGCGAGGGCCGAGACCTGAGGGGGGGGGCCATCGCGGCTTCCCCGCCCGATAGACAAGCGAGCCTCCTGCGCGATCCCCAGTCCAGGCCGGCCTCGGCGAGGTCGGCCGGCGTCGGTTCCGGCCCCGCGGCGCGGCGTTCCTAGGAGGCGGTCACGACTTCTCGGAAAGGTAGTTGATGCGATTGACTCTCCGATCGGGTCTGTACACGTTGGGGTTGCGATATGGTTCGCAAACGGCTGGAGGGTAATGATGCGTAAGCTGCTTACCGGTTTGGCGTTGATGTCCGTTGTCGCCGTCGCGGGGACGGCGTTTGCTCAGACGATGCAGGAGGAGGCAAGCCCGACTCCCGGCGAGTGCTACTCGCCCTGTGCCCAGCAGTATCATGACGCAACCGACCGGATCCGCTGCATCGCGCGTTGCTGCGGTTGCTAGATCGGTCATCGGGGGAATGAGGGTCGCCTGATCATGAAGCTGTCTGCGTCGTTCAATCTTTCATTGTTGTTGGCTTGTCTGACGGTGACAGCCTGCGATCGACCCGAAACCTCCAAAGCCAAAGCAGCTCCGGACTTCCGGGCGGAACCCCGGCCGGAAGCTGCTTTGGCGCTCTACCGCAAGGCGGAGTGCGCCGATGCGGCGCTCGCCTCGCCGAAGGCAGGCCAGAGTTTCGACTATCTGCTGCTCGCGTCGGACGGCAAACCCGATCGGTCCATGGCGAGACGCCAGACCCTGAGGGCGGTTTCGGGAGACCTCGTCGACTATTCCGAGGCCCTCATCCCGGTGGGCAAGGACTCGTTCCCGCCCGAGCCTCGCCAGGTGCGCATGGGCATCCTGCCCACGACCATTCTGGGCGGCTCGGTGCGGTACGAGGGCGCCGCGGCGGCGATGGAAGGCCTGCGGCCCGGAACGAGCGCCGAGATCCCGATCACCGAGACGCGCGCCGGCTCGCCGCCGAAGCCGGCGGTCGCGACCCTGACCTTCGTCGGATGCGGCCTGTCCGAACCGATCGTCGTCGGCGCGGCGAACGAGCCTGTCCGCGTGTTCCACGTCAAGCTGCCCTATTCGACGTCGGAAAAGCCTGGCGAGTTCACCAGGATGATCGATACTGAATTCTTGGTTTCGCAAAGCCGGGGTTGGCCCATCGCTGAGAGGACACCGTCCGGCACGCTCGTGCTCGTCGCCAACGCGGAGTAGGACATGGTCGGGCGAAAGTCGCTGGCGGCCCTCGCGACGGGGGTCGTCAGCCTCGCACTTGCAGCCTGCTCAGGCCCGGAGCCCAAGTCGGAGTACGTCACCGCCGTCGCGGAAGTCGGCGACGTGCGGGACAGCGTGCCGGCGACGGGAACCCTGACGACCAAGGGCGGCGCCGAAATCCGCGCGCCGCGGGCCGGGGTCATTTCCGCGGTCTACGCCAAGGAAGGCGACCAGGTGCGGGCCGGTCAGGTGCTGGCCACCCTCGCGGCGCCCGCTCGGGGCCCTTCTCGCGAAGAAGCCGCGGCCAACGCCTCGGCGTCCGAGGCCAGTTATCGCGAAGCCGAGGTGTCGCTGCGAAACGCGCGGGATCGGCTGGAGCGCAATCGGACGCTCCAGGCGCAGGGTTTTGTCAGCCCGGCGGCCGTCCGCACCGCCGGGGCGGAGGTGGAGCAGGCCCAGGCGGCGGTGGACCGTCTGGCCAGCGAACGCACCGCGGTTCGCGCCAGGGCGAGGGTGATCGCGGCGGAGGGCGCGGGCGCCGATGTCGTCGCCCCCCTGGACGGTTCCGTCACCTTCGCGGCCGCCCGGGTGGGGCAGCGGGTGACGCCCGAGGACGAACGCGCGCTGTTCCAAACGGGGCAGGACATCCGCGACATGACGCTGGAGATACTGATCTCGGAGGCGGATCTTGCTCGCGTCAGCATGAAGAGCCGCGTCCTGTTCACGGTCGACGCCTATCCGGGCATATCGGAGGAGGCGACGCTGGTCAGCATCGGTGCGGCGCCGATCCGGGAAGGACGCTTCGTCTCCTATCGGGCTCTGGCGCGCGTGAACAACTACGCCGAGGTCCTCAAGCCGGGGATGAGCGCATCGGTACAGCTTGTCCGCGCGGATGCGCGAAGCGCGGTTCGCATACCGATACAGGCGACATACTTCGCGCCGCCCGACTACATGGCTCCGCTCCCGCCCGGAAAGTTGGAAGACCTGAAGCGCGAGAGCCATGGCGACATGCGTGCGGTCCGCGTCGGCGCCCGCGGTCTGGAGATCAGGCGAATGCTCATGGAAGGGTTTCGCGTTGTCTTCGTCCTGGAGCAGGGGCGGCCGGTCAGGCGGGAGATCCGGGTGGGCGCCGAGACGGACGAGTTCATCGAGGTGACCGAGGGGCTGAGGCCGGGCGACGTCGTGATCATCAAGAGCGCGCGCGACGCCAGGAAGGCGGTGTGACCTTCCAGATCTGCTGCGAGGGCCTCGGGCGCCGGTTTCCCTCGGCGCGGGGGCATGTCGACGCGCTCGTTGACGTTCATCTCGAGCTGTCGTCCGGACGTCTGGTCGCCGTGCGGGGGCCGTCGGGATGCGGCAAGTCCACCTTGCTCAATCTGCTTGGCCTCCTGGATCGACCGACGGCCGGCCGCCTCCAGATCGACGGCGTCGAGGTCGGCGCCATGGCCGATGCCGCGGCGGCCGTCTTGAGGCGCGAGAAGGTCGGCTTTCTGTTTCAGGACGCCGGGCTGATCGACAGAATGAGCGTGCTGGACAACGTTCTCCTGCCTCTGGGCTATCGGCGACTGGCGGGCGCTCGTCGTCTGCAGAGCGCGCGGGCGGCGATCCAAGCGCTGGGGCTGGCCGAACGAACACATGCGCGGGTGGACGCCCTGTCAGGGGGCGAACGACAGCGCGTGGGCCTGGCCCGCGTCCTGGCGTTGCGGCCCAGCTTGATCATCTGCGACGAGCCGACCGCCTCGCTGGACGAAGCGAACAGCGGGCTCGTCGTCGACCATCTGCTCGCGGCGGCCGTCGACGGAGCGCTCGTGGTCTGCGCGAGTCACGATCCCATCGTGATCGAACGGGCGGATACGAGGCTCGTCATGGAGCGCGGACGGCTCGTCGCGGTCGAGGGCGCGACATGATCGAGGGAATGGCGTTCCGATCCGCCGTCTGGGCCATCCGAGCCCATCCCCTGCGGACGCTGGCCCTGACGCTTTCACTGGCGTCCGCGGTTGCGTGCGTCGTCTTCTCCGCCTCGGTCCTCGGAGGGTTTTCGAAGCGTCTGGAGCGCCTGGCGTTCGGCGACTACGCCACGACGCTGGTCGTACGCGCCAACGGTCTTGTGCCGTCTCGCCGAGGGGGGCCGTCTCTCGATGATCGGGCCAGGCTGCTCGACGCGCTCGAGGGGGTGGAGGGATCGGCGGCCTGGATCGCGACGGAAGCGCCGCTGCGCGGCGCCAATGAGACGCGGGTCGTGCGCGTCTTCGGGGCCATGGGCGACTATCGGCGCGAGCTCGACGCCAAGCTCGTCGAGGGGCGCTGGCTGACCGAACGGGAGCTGGGCGGGCTTTCCCGGGTCTGCCTTCTGGGCGCCGCTCTCGCCGCCGATCTCGGCCAGGCCGAACGATCGCTGCTGGGATCCGAAATCTCGCTCGGCGGACCGCGCTGTCGGGTCGTCGGCGTGCTCGACTATGCAGAGACCCGGCCCGCCGGGCGGTTCAACGACGCGGCGATCACGCCATTTCTCACCGCGCGGCGGTACTTCGACATGCGTCCGGAGGGTGCGACGCCTCCGGCCGGCCCTCGCGAAGCCAGCTGGCTGAGCTTCTTCATGACGTCGAAGAGCGACATGCAGGACGTGCGCTACAAGGCCGACCGCGAGATGCGCCGCGCGGCCGGCGTGCCCATGTCCCGCGAGAGCCCCTTCAGCTACGACGACCCCGGCGCCGACATTCTGGAGCAGGCCCGTCAGCGCGATGTCCTCGCCCGCCTGCTCTGGACGGTCACCGGCGCGGCCTTGGCGGCGAGCCTGATCGGATACGGCGGCGTCGCCCTGGCCTCGACGGCCGCCCGCAGGCGCGAAATCGCGCTCAGGCTGGCGATGGGGGCGGATGCGGGAAACATCCTCAGGCAGATCTCCATGGAGCATGCCCTGGTTGGCGTCTTCGCTTCCGCGGTCGGCCTGCTGCTCGGCCTGGCGGGGTCCGTCGTCGCGGCTCAGGTCTGGGACTGGCCTGTCCATCTCAGCTGGCCGGCGGGGGCGTTCTCGATCCTGCTCGGCTGCGCGTTGGGCCTGGCGATCGGCGTCTTCGTCGCCTCGAGAGCGGCCAGGACTCCCCCGTCCCTGGCCGCCAGGGGCTAGGCGGCGCCGGCGTCAGAGCTGCTTGCGCATGAAGATGCGGGCGCTGCCCGCCGGGTGGTCGTCCAGCTGGCCGAAGGCCTCGTAGCCCAGCCGCTCGTAGAAGCCAGGCGACTGGAAGGCGAAAGTGTCCAGCCAGGCGCCGACGCAGTCCCTGTCCCGGGCGATGGCCTCGGCCTCGGCCATCAGCCGCGCGCCCAGACCCTGGCCCCGCAGCGTCTCCGGCACGGTCAGGGCCTCGACGAACATCCAGTCATACAGCGTCTCGGCCCAGAGACCGCCGACCACGACCCCGGCCTCGTCCCGCAGCAGCACCGCGAGCGGTCGGGCCCGCATCGGCGGGCCGTGTCGCTCGTTATAGGCGCGCAGCGGCGCGGCCACGGCCTCCCAGTGATCGCCGGTCGGCTGGTCGACGGGAACGACGGCGGCGGTCATGGCGTCGGGGTGCGGTCGGCCCGAAAGGCGGTCCAGTCGCGCTCGAACGCGTCTCGATCGGCTTCCGAGCCGCCCAGCCGATTTCGCTCCCCGGTGCGTTCGTTGAGCCGCAAATGCCAGGCAGCGGAGTAGATCGCGCGGGCCGCTTTGGGAGCACTCTCGCGGCGGGCGGCCTGCTCCAGAATACCGGCCATGTCGATGAAATGCGCGAATGCCGCTGTCTCGGCGACGTATATCCGGACACGCGCGCTTCGGTCGGCGAGGCCGCGGGTGATCACGTCGCGACGATCAGCGTCCGAACTCCCGGCCTCCAGAAGCGCTCGGAGCGCGTCATATCGCACCTGCCAGTCGCTTGACGCGGCGAAGGCTTTGAGCCGGTCCAGCGCTAGGGCATGGCCGTCCTGCGCCAACTCGGCGAGCCGGCGCAGGCCTGCGGAGCGCGTCCAAGGGGCGACCGCGAACTCCGCCTCGCAGGCCCGAAGCAACGACGGCTCCAAACGACCGCAGCGCCGGTAGGCCAGCACCTCGTCGATGAGTCTGTGGCGCGCCGCGATCCAGTCGGACCGATCTCCGGAATAGTGCTCGGCCATCTGGCGTTCGCGGTCACGATCAAAGGAAAACACGGCGGTCGGCGGGCCGCCGTCGCTGTTTCGCCTCGGCTTCGACCAGGGAAATCTCACGGCGCGGTCGGCGTGAAGCCGAGCGCCTGGATCGTCATCGTCGGGGTCGGCGCCTGCTGCACCCGGCCGCTGACCCGGCCGTGCTCGCAGGTCCAGGTGAAGCGGCCCTCCATGGCCGAGATGGGGGAAATGGCCTCGGTCGCGGCGCAGGCGCCGACCTCGGCCTTCACGCCGGCGATGGTCTTCTTCCAGGCGGCCGCGTCACGGTCGAGCAGCATGTTGTTGGCAAGCGGCGCGGCGTTGATGTCGCCGGCGCGCCAGACGGCCTTGGCGGCGTCATAGGCGGCGCTCAGGCTCGGCGTGACGGGCAGGTCGCGGCCGGGCAGCGCGCCCGCCTTCTGCAGAGCCAGGGCGGCGCGGAAGGCCGGGACCGACGGCGCGCCGTAGGTGCGGCTCGAGAAGGCGAAGACGCCGACGCCCTTCTCGGGCAGCAGCATCACCACCGAACCGTAGCCGGGATAACCGCCGGTATGGGTCACGACCTGACCCAGATCGCAGTCGTCCAGGACCCTCCAGCCCATGCCGTAGGATGTCGACTGCCGGCAGGGCGCGCCGCCGATCGCCGGGTTGCGCATGTTCCCGCCGGCGGGATTGGCCTCGGTGGCGATCTCGCGCACGGTCGCCCGGCGCACCGGCCCTTTGTCGGCCTCATCGCGCGGCGGCCAGGCCGACAGCAGGAAGCTCATCCACCTGGCGTAGTCATTGGCGCTGGTCTCGACCCCGCCCATGGCGCCGAACTCGCCGTCCTTCATGTCAGGCTCGCGCACCCAGCTGTTGTCCTGCCAGCGGTAGCCGATAGCGCGGCGGTCCTTCGGCGAGGCGAAGATGTCGAAGGTGGTCGAGCCCATGCCGAGCGGGGCCATCAGCTCCTTCCGGATGTAGTCCTGATAGGGCATGCCGGAGACGTTGGTGATGATCCGGCCGAGCGCGGCGTAGCCGAAGTTGGAATACTCCATTCCCGACCCGGGCGTGCGCGCGAAGGGTACGCCGTCGGCGAGCATCTTGGTGAACTCGGCCTCGCTGATCACCTGCTGGCGGTCGCCCCAGGGGTTGTCCTCGACGAAGCCGGCGGTGTGGGAGAGGAGCTGCCGGACGGTGATCTTGGGGCTGTCGGCGGTCGGGTACTTCCAGGCCTTCAGCTCCGGCACATACAGCTCCGCCGGCGCGTCGAGGAGCAGCTTGCCGTCGTCGCGAAGCTTCAGGATGGCCAGGCCGGTGAAGGCCTTGGACATCGAGGCGATGCGGAACAGGCTCTCGGGACCGACCGGCTTCCTCGAGGCCAGGTCCTGGACGCCGGCGCCCTTCACATGGACCAGCTTGCCGTCGGCGACGACGCCCCAGACCATCCCCGGCGCATGGGCCGACAGACCCCAGTCGGCGAAGATCCGATCGACTTCCGCCAGGGTCTTGGCGTCGGGGGCGGCCGCCTGGGCGGCCGGCGCCGCGGCGAGCAGGAGGGCGGCGAATGCGGCGGCGAACTTCATGGACTTACCCCCTGTGAACTCAGGGGACGCAGCCTAGCGGCGTTCGCCTCCGGCCGTCACCCGTTTCACGCCGCTTCCAGGGCGCAGCCGCCGAGGGTGATGCGGTGCATCAGGCGATAGTGGCCGTGGTAGTCGTTCTTGGCGAAATGCCAGGTGGCGCGATTGTCCCACATCGCCACGTCGCCGGGCTCCCACCGCAGGGTGTAGACGCGGCTTTGGTCGATGGCGTGGGCGAACAGCTTCATCAGCAGCGGCAGGCTCTCCTCGCGGGTCATGCCCTCGAACCGCATCGTGAAGCCCGGATTGACGTAGAGCACCGGCTTGCCGCTGCCGGGATGGCGGATGACCACCGGGTGGACGGTCTCCGGCGTCTCCACGCCGCCCTTGGCCAGCTCCTTGCGATCGGTGCCGGCGTAGGCGCCGGTCTCGCCGAAAACATGATCGGAGGCGTGGACGGCGCGCAGGTCGCGGACCTTGGCCCGCAGATCGTCGGGCAGGGTCGCCCAGGCGGCGTACAGGTCGGCGAACAGGGTGTCGCCGCCGCTGGGCGGCAGGTCGCGGGCGACCAGGATCGAGCCCATCGCAGGCTCCCGGTCGTAGCTGTGGTCGGTGTGCCAGCCGCCGCCGATGTTGGTCGTCTGTTCAGCGGTCTTCTCGACCTTGGCGATGACCGGATAGGCCGGGTCGGCGGGAAAGAAGCGGTTGACGTCGATCGGGGCGATCCGCTCGGCCAGGGCGATGTGCTGCTCCGGCGTCAGGGATTGGCCGCGGAAGACCAGCATGCCGTGATCGAACAGGGCTTGGCGGATCTGATCGATCTCGCCGTCCCCGGTCTGGGTCAGATCGACGTTGCGGACCACGGCGCCGCAGCCGGGCAGGGCCTCGATGTGCAGGCGGGTGTCGATCATGGCGTCCTCCTCGTCTTGTCGTTGCGCGCAGGAGGACACGGGACTGGGCAAGTGATTGTCACTGAAGTTACAGTCGGCGAATGACCGTCGACGCTCACCAGCGGCTGGCCGCGATCGGTTGGTTCGCCGCCCTGCCGGAGGATCTGCGCGCGGCGCTGTTCGAGGCCGGCCGCCTGTCGCGTCGCGGCGTCGGCGAGTGGGTCCAGGCCGAGGGCGACGAGGACACCGGCGTGCTAGCCGTGGTCGAGGGCGTGCTGCGCGTCTACGTCCAGGCCCACGGCGGCCGCGAGGCGCTGATCAGTCTGTTGCCGGCCGGAGGGGTGATCGGCCAGAGCGTCAGCTTCGGCGGCGGTCCCCGGATCGTGACGGTGACGGCGGCCACGCCCTCGCTGGTCTTCACGCTCAGCGACCGCGCCCTGCGACGGGTGGCCGCCGTGCGACCAGGGCTGTGGGAGGCGGTGTCGACCCTGGTCTACGCCCAGCTGCGCAGCGTCAGCCTGGGCCTGGCCGAGATGGTGGCGTTGCCGCCGCGCGCCCGGCTGGTCTCGCGCCTGCTGGCGCTCGGGGGCCTGGGCGATGGCGAGGTCGTCGCCTCGCAGGCCGACCTCGCCGAGATGATCGGCGTCACCCGCAAGGCGGTGAACGGCTGGCTGGGCGAGCTGGAGAGCAAGGGGCTGGTCCGCCTCGGTTATGGGCGGGTGGAGGTGCTTGACCGGCGCGGCCTGGAGCGCATGCTGGCCTAGAACATAGGTGGAGGGCGCCCGCCTGATCCACACCGACCCGGCGCAGTCGCTGGCGATACAGGAGGAGTAGGGCTTCGGCCGGGAGGTGGTCCTGGAAGGCGTTTTTCGCTTCCAGGTCCCGCGGGAGCAGCCCGATGGCAGCCTGCCGGTCGGGACGGCGGCGCCGGGCCCGGAACCGCTGACCGAGATCAAGGTCGTCAAGGTGTTCCTAAGCCGGGTGGCTCCCTGCAACTGACCTGCTATCGAAGGGCATGAACCTCTTCGACGTCCTCACCGCCAACGCCGACCCCGCCGCGCCGTTCCTGGAGCGGCCCGACGGGCGGATCGACAGCTACGCCGACCTCCAGGTCCACACCGCGCGGCTGGCCAACAGCCTGACGGCCCTGGGCGTGAAGCCCGGCGACCGGGTGGCGGTCCAGGTCGAGAAGACGCCGGAGAACCTCTATCTCTATCTGGCGACGATCCGGGCAGGGGCGGTCTTCCTGCCGCTGAACACCGCCTACACCATCCGCGAGCTGGACTATTTCATCGGCGACGCCGGGCCCCGGCTGATCGTCTGCGACCCGGCGGTGCAGGAGGATGTGGAAGACCTGGTCGATCCGATGGACGCCAAGGTCGTGACGCTGGACGGTCTGGGGCAGGGCAGCCTGAGCGACATCGCCGACAGCCGCTCGACGAGCTTCGCCACCGTGGTCCGCGAGGCCTCCGACCTGGCGGCGATCTGCTACACCTCCGGCACGACCGGCCGGTCCAAGGGGGCGATGCTGACCCACGGCAACCTGGCCAGCAACGCCGCGACCCTGGTCGAGCTGTGGCGGTTCACGCCGAAGGACGTGCTGATCCACGCCCTGCCGATCTATCACGTCCATGGGCTGTTCGTGGCGACCAACGTCCTGCTGATGGCCGGCGGGTCGATGATCTTCCGGCCGAAGTTCGACGCCGCCGAGGCTTTGTCGCTGTTTCCCCGCGCGACGGCCCTGATGGGCGTGCCGACCTTCTACACGCGCCTGCTGGCCCAGCCCGGCCTGGACGCCGAGGCCGCCCGGGGCATGCGCCTGTTCGTCAGCGGCTCGGCCCCGCTGCTGGCCGAGGTCCACGACCAGTGGCGCGCGCGGACGGGGACGGCGATCCTCGAACGCTACGGCATGACCGAGACGGGGATGAACACCTCCAATCCCTACGACGGCGATCGCGTCGCCGGGACGGTCGGCTTCCCGCTGCCCGACGTGTCGCTTCGCATCGCCGATCCGGAGACCGGCGCGGCCGTCCCGCAGGGAGAGATCGGCATGATCGAGGTCAAGGGCCCGAACGTCTTCGCCGGCTACTGGAACATGCCGGAAAAGACCGCCGCAGAGTTCCGCCCGGACGGCTATTTCATCACTGGCGACCTCGGCCGGGTCGACGACCGCGGCTATGTCCACATCGTCGGGCGCGGCAAGGACCTGATCATCTCCGGCGGCTTCAACGTCTATCCCAAGGAGGTCGAGGAGGAGATCGACGCGCTGCCCGGCGTGGTCGAGAGCGCCGTGATCGGCCTGCCGCATCCGGACCTGGGCGAGGGCGTCACCGCCGTCGTGGCCACGGGCGGAAAGGGTGCGATGAACGAAGAGGCGGTGATCGCGGCCCTCAAGGACCGGCTGGCGCGGTTCAAACAGCCCAAGCGGGTGCTGTTCGTCGACGACCTGCCGCGGAACGCCATGGGCAAGGTCCAGAAGGCCCTGCTGCGCGAGCAGCACGCCGGGCTTTACAGCGGCGGTTCGTAAGTCTTTATTCGCAACGTTCTTGTTGGGAGCGTGCGCATGGCCGAGAAGAAGTCCGTTCTTGTCGTCGGGGCGGGGGACGCCCTGGGCGGGGCCATCGCCCGGCGGTTCGCCCGCGAAGGCCTGGCTGCGGTGGTCATCCGGCGCGAGGCCGAACGGCTGTCCGAACTGGCCGCCCAGATCCGCGCCGACGGCGGCGAGGTTCATCCCTTCGGCGTCGACGCCAGGCTCGAGGAGCCGATGGTTGAGCTGTTCGAGCGGATCGAACGCGACATCGCCCCGCTGGAGGCGGTGGTCTTCAACATCGGCGCGAACGTGAACTTCCCGATCCGCGACACCACCGCCCGGGTCTACCGCAAGGTCTGGGAGATGGCGGCCTTCGCCGGCTTCCTGACTGGGCGCGAGGCGGCCAAGCACATGGTCCCGCGCGGCCGGGGCACGATAATCTTCACCGGCGCGACGGCCTCTCTGCGCGGCGGGGTCGGCTTCTCGGCCTTCGCCGGGGCCAAGTTCGCGCTGCGGGCCCTGGCCCAGAGCCTGGCGCGGGAGCTGGGGCCGGAAGGCGTCCACGTCGCCCACACGATCATCGACGGCGCCATCGACACCGAATGGATCGCGACCAACTTCCCGCAGCGCTATGCGCTCAAGGACCAGGACGGCATCCTGAACCCCGACCATATCGCCGACGCCTACTGGGGCCTGCACGCCCAGCCGCGCGACGCCTGGACCCACGAACTGGACCTGCGGCCCTGGATGGAGACCTTCTGATGCCCAAGACGCTGGAGTTCCTGTTCGACGTCGGCAGCCCGACCACCTACCTGGCTCACAAGCGGCTCCCGGACGTCGTCGCCCGCACGGGGGCTGAGGTCGTCTATGTCCCGGTGCTGCTGGGCGGGATCTTCAAGGCCACGGGCAACGCCTCGCCGGCGATGGTGCCGGCCAAGGGCGTCTACATGAACGCCGACATGGGGCGCTTCGCCAAAAGGTTCGGCGTGACGCTGAACATGAACCCCTACTTCCCGATCAACACCCTGCCGATGATGCGGATGATCGCCGGCCTGGTCGGCGATGCGCGCTTCCCGAAGCTGGTCGACGCCCTGTTCGACGCCATGTGGCGGGCCCGCAAGAACATGGGCGACCCCGCGGTGGCGGGCGAGGTGCTGACGGCGGCCGGTTTCGATCCGGCGGAACTGCTGGCGATCTCCGAAACGCCGGAGGCCAAGGACCGCCTGAAGGCCAACACCGAGGCCGCCGTCGCCCGAGGCGTCTTCGGCGCTCCGACCTTCTTCGTCGGCGACGAGATGTTCTTCGGCCAGGACCGGCTGGATTTCGTGGAAGCGGCGCTGGGGGCCTAAGCTTTGCGCCCTTCGCGGCGCTCGCTTGAGGCTCGCTCCGCAGGATGACGAAATCAGAGCATTGCTGAGTTCGTCATGGTGAGGAGCGGACCCTCGGGTCCGCGTCTCGAACCACCTACTGCCTTCTCGGGTCTCGACAAGCCGCGACCCGGCGGGCCACCCTTCGCGCAACAAAGAGAAGGGAAACGCCATGTCCGACACGCTGACCGAAGACTTCGCCGACGCCTCGGCGACCACCCTTGTCGAGGCCCTGGCCCGGGGCCGGGTCACCGCCCTGGAGCTGGCCGAGGCGGCCATCGCCCGGATCGAGGCGCGGGACGGGCCGCTCAACGCCGTGGTGGTGCGCAACTTCGACCAGGCGCGGGCGGCGGCGAGGGCGGCGGACGCGGCCTTGGCCCGGGGCGAGCGCCGGCCGCTGCTCGGCGTGCCGATGACGGTCAAGGAGTCGAACTGGGTCGAGGGCCAGCCGACGACCTGGGGCATGGACTTCTGGAAGGGCTGGCGGGCGCCCAAGGACGGCGTGGCCGTCTCGCGGCTGAAGGCGGCCGGGGCGGTGATCCTGGGGCAGACCAACGTGCCGCCGATGCTGGCCGATCTGCAGAGCGACAATCCGGTCTACGGCCGCACCAACAATCCCTGGGACCTCAGCCGCACCTGCGGCGGGTCTTCGGGCGGCGCGGCGGCGGCCGTCGCGGCCGGGATGGTCCCCCTGGAGGCCGGATCGGACATCGGCGGCTCGATCCGCATCCCCTCGGCCTTCTGCGGCGTGTTCGGCCACAAGGCGACCTACGGCCTGATCCCGCTGGCCGGCCACACGCCGCCGGGGATCGAGGGCGTCGATACGCCCCTGGCCGTGATGGGGCCGATCGCCCGCACCGCCGCCGACCTGACCTTGGGCTTCGACGTCATGGCCGGGCCGGTCGGAATGGAGGCGGTCGGCTGGCGGCTCGACCTTCCCAAGGCCCGGCACGACCGGCTGGCCGACTTCCACGTGCTGATCCTGGATCAACATCCGCGCGCGGCGCTGGATGACGAGATCCGCCAGGCGCTGCACGACCTGGGCGATCGGCTGGAGGCGGACGGCGCCAAGGTGGCCCGCGGCAGCGAGCTGATCCCCGACCTGGACGCGATGCACCGGACCTATATGGGCGTCCTCAATACGGCCATCACCCGAGGCGCGCCGAACGCGGCCCCGATCTCGGCCCATGAGTACATGGCCCTGCTGGACGCCCAGCTGGCGTTCCGCAAGCAGTGGGCCGAGCTGTTCGAGACCTTCGACGTGGTGCTCGCCCCGGCCCATATGACCACCGCCTTCGCCCACGAGCCGAACCCCGACATGCGCGCCCGGCGACTGACGATCAACGGCCGCGAGGAGGTCTATTTCGACACCCTGGCCTGGTCGGGCCTGGCGACCTTGCCGCTGCTGCCGGCCACGGCCGCGCCGATCGGCCAGAGCCGCGGCGGCCTGCCAATCGGGATCCAGATCATCGGACCTTACCTCGAAGACCGCACGACCATCGCCTTCGCCGGCCTGATCGAACAGGCCTACGGCGGCTTCCGGGCGCCGCCCGGCTACTGAGCGCCCTGGGCCTTGAGGTATCGGGCCGCGCCCTCGTTGGCCGGGTCGAGGGCCAGGGAGCGGCGATAGTTTTCGACGGCCCGGGGCTTGTCGCCGATCACGGCGTAGCCCTCGCCCAGGCTGTCGAAGGCGTTGCCGCTCTCGGGGTTCAGCGTGGCGTTGAGCTTGAACAACTCGACCGCCTGCCTCGGACGGCCGCTGCGCAGCAGGCGGTAGCCCCAGTCGTTGAGCTCGCCTTCCCCGAGGCGGAAGTTCGGGTCCTCCCGCTTCAGGGCGGCGGCGATTTCCGGCGCGGTCGCGTAGTCCTTGCCGGTCAACCGGCTGCGCAGCGCCGCGACGCCGTTCAGCCGCATGCCGGGAATATAGAGCGCGGCGATCTGGTCGATCAGGTCTTCGGGATAGGCGCTGCCCAGGTTGGTCAGCACGACCACGCCGACATCGTCCTCCGGGTAGAGGGTAAAGGCGCAGGCGCTGCCGCCGGTCATGCCCGTCGAGCGGTGGACGGGACGGGTGTTGGCCATCCAGCTGACCGCCCAGTCGCCGGTCTTGCCGTTGTTGAACACATAGGGAGTCCAGAGAGCCTTGCGGCTTTCCGCGTCGAGCAGCCGCCCGGCCTGGAGCGCGATCAGCCAGCGGCCGACGTCGCCGGCGGTGGCGACCATGCCTGTGGCCGTGCGGCGACCTTCCGGCAGTTCCGAATAGACGTGCCGCATCTCGCCCGGTCCCATCGGGTCGACGAAGCGCCGGTTGTAGGAGGTGACCTTGCCGGGGGTGACGTCGAGGCTGTCGCCGAAGCTCGTCCGGGTCATGCCGGCCGGCTTGAACTGGCCCTCGGCGATGAATCGCGTCGCGGGCAGGCCGGTGAGTTTCTCGAAGATCTGGCCGAGCAGGGCGGGGTTGGTCTGGCAGTAGGCGAACCGGTCGCCCGGCGGGAACGCCAGCGGCATGGCGCGCACCGCCTTCCAGGTCGAGGCCTCGTCGTTGGCGATCAGCCGGCCGGTGTCGTTGCGGATGATGTTGGGCAGGCCCGAACTGTGGCTGGCCAACTGGCGCAGGGTGATCGGCCGCCAGGCCTCGGGCAGGTCGTCGAGATAGCGCGAGACGGGTGCGGAAAGGTCCAGCTTGCCGGCCTGAACCAGCTGCATGAGGGCCACGCCCGTGAAGCCCTTGGTGCAGGAGTAGATCGGGAACAGCGACTCCGTCGTCGCCGGCGCGCGATAGCGCACATCGGCCTGGCCCATAGCCCCTTGCAGGACGATGCGGCCGCCCCTGGTCACCGCGTACTGGACCGCCGGGACGCCCTGTTCGATCAGTTCCGTCCTGAGCAGCGCCTCGACCTGGGCCCTGGGCGTTGCGGCCTGGATCGGCGCCGGCCCATAGGTCAGCGCCATGGGCGCCGCGGCCAGCAACACCGAACGTCTGTCGATCATGTCCTCGCTCCCCGACGAGGTCCCTCGCGCGGGAGCAGACCACTGGCGGCCGGGGCGGCCTAGTGAAGCTTTGGTCATCTGAGCTGGGCGGCTATGCAGAGGACATGAGTCCGGTCTCCCGCCTGTGGCGCGCCGCGCCGATCCTGCTGTGCCTGGCCGTCCTGTTCTGGGCGGGCAATTCGGTCGCCGGCCGGGCGATGGCCGGCGTGGTCCCGCCGATGGGGCTCAGCTTCTGGCGATGGGTCCTGGCGCTGCTGCTCATCACGCCCTTCGCCTGGCCGCATCTGAAGAGCGACCGAGCCGAGCTGATCCGGCGCTGGCCGATGGTCCTGGCGCTGGCGGCCACCGGCGTGGCCTCGTTCGGCGCACTGCTCTACGTCGGCCTGCAGACCACCACGGCGCTGAACAGCGTTCTGATGCAGGCGGCCATTCCGCCGCTGGTGATGCTGTTCGGATTTCTGATCCTGCGCGAACGGACGACGATGGCGCAGACCATCGGCGTGGCCCTGTCGCTGCTCGGGGTGCTGGTGGTGATCGCGCAGGGACGCCCGTGGGACCTGCTGCACCTGGATGTCCATCCCGGCGACGGAATCATCCTGGTCGGGGTGCTGCTCTATGCCGGCTACTCGCTGCTGCTGCGCCGGCGACCGGCGGTGCATCCGCTGAGCCTGCTGTGGGCGACCTTCGCCCTGGCGGTGCTGCTGCTCGCGCCGTTCTGGGCGTGGGAGCTGGGACAGGGGCGCGGCGTTCCGCTGACCCCCCAGGCCATCGGCGGGGTGCTCTACATCGCGATCTTTCCGTCGTTCCTGTCCTACCTGTTCTTCAATCGCGGGGTGGAGCTGTTGGGGCCGGCGCGGGCCTCGCATTTCATGCACCTGATGCCGGTGTTCGGGGCGGTGCTGGCCGTCGTCCTGCTGGGCGAGAGCTTCCGCGGCTATCACGCGGTCGGCGTTCTGCTGATCGGGGCGGGCATCGGCCTCGCCTCGCTGAAGGGGCGGACGGGCTAGCCCGCGTGCACCGCGGCCAGACCCAGCAGGGTCAGCGCCAGGCCGAGCCATTGCGGCCAGGCCAGGCGCTCTCGGTGATGCAGGCAGGCCAGGCAGACGGTGATGGCGCTCTGCAGCGACGCGAGAACCGTGACCACCGCCACCTCGCCGGTGGCCAGTCCCGCCGCCAGGGCCAGGAAGCCGCCGACGGCCACCGTGCCCGTGGAGATGACGACGGGCAGGCCGGAGAGCGGGATCGTCATCGGCGCCCGCCGGATCGGGACCGCGATCAGCAGCAGGCTGGCGCTGATCAGATAGTAGATCCAAACCGGCCAGACGCCGCCCAGCTGGGGCACGGCGAACCGGCCCTGGATCCAGAACTGCACGCCATAGGCCGCTGCGGCGAAGACGCCCCAGAGCGCGCCGCTGGAGCCTGTCGTCGCCTCGCCCTTGGCCCGGCGGGCGCCGACCAGCACCGCGCCGACGACCACCAGGCCGATGCCGACCAGGGTGAAGGGGCCGACCCGCTCGCCGGTCGCCAGCGACAGGATCGCGGTCACCGCGCCGAAGGTGGCGGTGATGGGGGTGACGACGGAGACCTGGCCGGTCTTCAGGCCCCGATAGAGGGCCAGGGTGGCGACGACGCCCAGGGGGGCCGAGACGACCGCCGCGAACCAGGCCTCGGGCGAGGCGGTCGCGGGAGGGGCGGTCCCCGAGAGCAGGATCCAGGCGCCGATCCCCAGGACCCCGACGCTTTGGGCGTAGAGCATCGAGCGATGGACGCCGAAGGAGCGGCCGGCGACGCTGATGAGGAAATCGGTCAGTCCCCACAGGAAGGCCGCCAGAAGGCCCAGACCTACCGCCATGGCGAGCTCAAGCTCCGATCAACGCTTGCCGTTCCTGAGCCGTCAGCGGCCGCCATCGACCCTCCGGCAGGTCGCCCAGGGCGATCGGGCCGACCCGGACGCGGAACAGATCCATGACCCGCAGGTCGACCAGTTCGCACATCCGACGGATCTGGCGGTTGCGACCCTCCTTCAGGACGAAGCGCAGGATGTTGTCGCCGGCCACGGTCACCTTGGCGGGCCGCAGTTTCCGTTCGTCGAGCTCCAGGCCGTGACGGAGCAGGGCGATCTTGTCGCTCGCTACATTGCCGAAGACCCGGACGACGTATTCCTTCTCCAGCTCCGACTCCGGGCCGATGACCGCCTTGGCCACCACGCCGTCCTCGGACAGGATCAGCAGGCCCCGGGAGTCCATGTCCAGACGCCCGACCGGCGCCAGCTTGCTGTCGCGGTCGGGGATGGTCTCGCTCTCGCCCCAGAGCGCCTTGCGGGTCAGCAGTCTGACGGCGGGGACCTGGCCCGGGTCGGGCTGGCTGGAGACCACGCCGACGGGCTTGTGGATCATCACCGTGAGGGCCGAGCTCAGGCTGGCGGTGGCGCTGTCGTTCAGGGTCAGGGTCTGGCCGGGCAGGATCTTGCGGCCGACGTCCCCCACGACCTCGCCGTCGATGGACACCAGGCCCTGGGCGATCAAGGCCTCGGCCTCGCGCCGAGAGCAGACGCCGCTCTGGGCCAGCCAGCGATTCACGCGCTGCGGTTCGGCGTCGTCGTAGGTGCGGGTCCAGGCCATGGGGCCTGTCTAGGCGCTGGGATCGCGAAGGGAAAGACGCGGGGTGGTCAGTCGTCGCCTCAGGCGCTAGAGGATGCAATCCATTCGCAATAGCAGAAGGCCGTCGTCCGCGTGGCGCACTCGTCCGTTCATTCGCGCCCGGCCGGCGACTCCCGCCTCATGGCTGGGTTGGCGGCGGCGATCCTGCACGGTCTGGTCTTCCTGGCGCTGAGCCGGGCGGCGTCGGACGGCGCGCGCGTCGAGGTCCCGGAGGTCGCCGTGGAGCTCTTCTCGGCGTCGCCGGCCTGGTCCCCGCCGGCGACGTCACGGCCGAAGCCCGAGGCCCCGTCCGCAGCGTCGGCGCCGGAGGCGACTCCGGTCGCCCGATCGGTGTCCCAGCCCGCGGCCGCCGCCCAAGCTACGGCGGCTCCGACCCCGGTTTTTCAACGGATCGCCCAGGGCGCGCCTGCGGTCTCGGAGACCGCTTTCACAGCCGGGTCGGCGAGCGTGTCGACCGCGACGGGGATCGGGACGGGCGAGGCCGCATCCGCCGGCGTGGGTGTGCGTTCGGCCGAGGATCCCTATCCGGCCCAGGTGCTGGCCTGGATCGAGCGCCACAAGCGTTATCCGGAGCGCGGCCGCGCCGAGTCCCTGGAGGGCGCGGTGGTGGTCGCGGTCACCCTGGACCGGCGCGGGCGGGTGCGGGCGGTCGATCTGATCCGGTCGAGCGGGCACGGCGTCCTGGACGACGCGGCGCTGGCCCAGGTGCGGAACGCCTCGCCGTTCCCGGCAGCCCCGGCGGACTCGACCTGGAGCCGCCGGCGCTTCGAGGCGCCGATCGTCTACCGGGTGCGCGTCGGACGGGCCTAGAGCGTCTCCAGGAAGGCGACCAGCGCCCGGCGCTCCTCTGCGGTCAGGCCCAAGGGCTTCACCAGCGGCGAGGTCTTTGGGAACAACGGGTCGTTGACCTGGTCGGGCCGCGGCCGCAGTTGAGCCCCGCCCTGGTTGTAGAAGTTGACGGTCCCGGCCAGGGTCGGAAACAGGCCGTTGTGCATATAGGGCCCGGTCGCGGAGACATTGCGCAGCGTCGGGGTCCGGAACGCGCCGACGTCGGCTGGGTCCTTGGTCACCTCGTAGCGGCCCAGGTCCTGCAGCCGCCGGCCGTAGAAACTGAGACCCAGGTTGTGGAACTTGCCGTCGGTGAACAGGGGGCCGCTGTGGCAGTTGGCGCAGCCGGCCTTGGTGCGGAACAGGTGCAGCCCCTGCAGCTCCTGGTCGGTCAGGAGGCGGACGCCGCCGCCGTCGGCCGTGACCCGATCCCAGCGGGTGCGGCGGGGCTTCAGCGAGCGTTCGAACACGGCGATCGACTGACCCACGCGCTCGAGCGTGATCGGCCGGTCGTCGTTGAACGCCGCGGCGAAGGCCTTGCGATAGGTCTGGTCGGCGTTCAGGCGCGCCTCGACCGTGGCGCGATCCGCGGCCATCTCGACCGGATGGCCGATCGGCTCCAGGGCCTGGGCTTCCAGGCTGGGGGAGCGGCCGTCCCAGAACAGGGAGGACATCCAGGCCGCCGCGAAGAGCGGCTGGGCGTTGCGCCGCCCCCGCTGACGGTCGTGACCGAACGAGGTCCGCAGACCGTCGCCGAAGGCCAGTTCGCGGTTATGGCAGGAGGTGCAGGCGAACTGTCCGGACTTGGAGAGCCTGGGCTCCTCGAACAGGCGCTGGCCCAGGGCGAGCTTGGCCGGCGTCGAGGGGTTGTCTGCCGGCTGCGGCGCGGGCGGCAGTGGTCCGAACTCGGTGAAGATGGCGCCGTCCAGCAGCGTGGGGCGCGGCCAGGTCTCAGGCGGTCCGGCATACAGTTCGCGCAGCGTCGGCGTCCCCTGGGAGGACGCCGCGCCGGCGATGACGAAGGCCCCGGCCACGACGGCCGCGGCCAGGACGGTCCTTGCGAACATCAGAACGTGTACTTCGCGCCCACCCAGATCGTCCGGCCCAGCTGGTAGGGCTGGGTGCGGTTCACCGAGTTCCGGTACGGGATCGAGTCCAGCAGGTTGTCGACGCGGGCGTCCAGGGTGACCGTGCCCCATTGATTGCGGACGACGTCGGCGGTGACGTTCAGGTTGAAGTCCACCGACGGGTCGTACTTGACCTTGTCGTACACGTCGTAGGTGACGCCGCCCAGCCGGATGTCGGCGCCGGTGTCGTCGATGCGCTCGAACTTGCCGCGGAAGCGGGCGTTGACGTTCAGCTTCACCCGATCGTCCCACCAGGTCGACTGGTAGTCAGCGTTGATGATCAGCGGGGCGGCGTAGTCCTCGCGCTGGTTCTCGGCCAGGACCGAAGGCTTAGGACGAACCTGACCCTGGTAGTAGACGAACGTGCCCTCGTAGAGCTCGTCTTCGGCCTGGAGGAAGTAGTCGATGTTGCTGGTCTTGGTTTCCGACCAGCTGGTCGACAGGCCCACCGAGTGCCGCCCGAATGAGCGGTTCCATTCCAGGCTGAGGCCCTGGTAGCTGCTCTCGCCATCGTTGGTGATGGTGTAGCTGGTGAGGGTCACGACCCGGCCCAGCTCGTTGACGAACTCGGTGCGCACGGCCGGGGAGCGGGCGAACTCCTGGCGACCCTCGCGCTTGATGCCCCGGATGCGGTACTGGCCGCCGAACAGCGGGCCGGCAAGAGCGATCGTCAGCTCGTCCGAATAGGGGGTGTCGAGGTTGGCGTCCCGGTATCGTTGGCTGATGCTCTGACTGCTCAGGGTCCAGTTGTCGCTCCAGGTCCGCGTGCCGCCGACGACGGGCGCGGTGCGGGCGTAGCGGAGGATGCCAGGCTGCTTGTCCCGGAGGGCGTAGCCCAGGAAGCTGCGGGCATAGTAGCGGTTCAGGCCGACCGTGGCGGTGATCCCGAACGGCAGCTCATGCGTCGCCGAGAAGCGCGGAGACAAGTCCCAATTGCCCAGGAAGCTGTCGTGCTCGAGGCGCAGGCCGCCCCGCACGGTGAATCCGGCGACCTCGAAGGTCTGTTCGCCCCAGAGCGCAGCGGTCTCCATCGAGGCCTCGGCCTCATAAGCTCGGTACTGAAGCCGTTCGGTCAGGGCGTAGACGCCCGACACGCAGGACGGGCCTTCATTGGGATCGGCGCAACGGGTGTTCGCGCCGGCCTGGGTGCCGGTGTATGCGTAGGTCGTGAATGGCCGCTTTCGGTAGGCCTCGACATGCGACAGGTCGAAGCCGGCCCGGAAGTCGCCGCCGAGCAGAGGCTGCGACCAGGTTCCCTTCAGGGTGTAGCCGCTCTCGCGCTGGTCCAGCGGCCCGATGAATCCGTTGGTGCACTGGCTGCCGGCGGGGCACCAGTCGATGTTGGTTCCCGTCCGGCTGACGTTGTACTGAACCCGCGCGCCGTCGCGGCCGCTCTCGGAGCGGGAGAAGCTGGCGTCCAGGGTCCAGTCCGCTTCGCCGCTTCGGCCCACGAGACCCAGTCGGCCGGTCCAGCCGCCGCCCTCGGTCGTGACCATGTTGTTGATCCCGATCGCGTTCGACGACTGGGACTCGTAGGGCGTGTAGGTCAGCTGGCCGGTCAGGGTGAGACCGGCGGGAAGGTCGGCCGTCGCCTTGAGCAGAAAGTTCTCGCTCAGGCTCCGCTGGCCGAAGCCCAGGCCGCCGTAGTTGGCGCTCTTGAAGTAGGTGACCTCCGATTCACTGCGGCTGTAGCCGGCGAGCAGGCGGAGGCGTTCATTGACCGGGATGTCGAAGCGGACGCCATAGCGGGTCTTCTCGTAATCCGGCTTGCCGGACGGGGGCACGCCGCCCAGCGCCGCCAGGGTCGCCGGGGAGATCCGGAACGAGGTCAGACCGGTGCGGGTGGTGTTGTAGTAGACCTGTCCGCCGAATTCCCGGGCCGGGTCGCGCGTCGCGATCTCGACCACGCCGCCGGCGAAGCGGCCGTACTCGGCCGAGACGTTGGAGTCCCGCACCGTCAGGCTGCCGACGAGATTGGAGTCGACCCAGAAGGCCTGCGGCGAGGTGTTGGCGACCTCGGTGTAGTTCTGCGGGTCGTCCTGGGTGTGATCCAGGCGCGAACTGGCGTCGACGCCGTCGAGCAGGAACAGGTTCTCGTTGACCCGGCCGCCGGAGATGGACAGCTGCGTGGGCCGCAGGTCCTGCAGCTGCTCGCGCGTGGCCAGGCCCTCGCGAAGGCTGAAGTGGGCCGTCGGCAGCGCCTTCAGGAGCTGGTTGACGTCGCCCGAGCCGGGCGCGCGGGTCGAGATCGCCTCGGCGTCGAAGGTGGAGGTCCCGGAATCCAGCGGATCGCCGAAGCGGTAGATCTGGGGCGCCTTGGCGTCGGTCTCGATGACCACGGCGGGCAGGGCCTCCGTCGGCGGCGTCGGCGCCTGGGCGAGGGCCGGGCGCGCGAAGGCGGTCAGCGCGGCGAGGCCCGCGCCGGCGAGAAGCAGACTCTTGAACATGGAAACCCCCAGCGGCCCGATACGAAGCGGTCAGATCGGCCGCGAACGGGCGTTCTCTAGGGGAGGGGTGTTAATAATGCAAGCGACTCGCAATTGCATTTCGCTAGCGCACGCTCATGTCGGAAACGTGACGAAAGTTGTGGGCTGATGACGGCTTGCCCGGGGCATAGGGACCGTCAAACTTGAACAGACGCGCAAAGCGGCCACATATCTTGCTGTAAGGGCCCGACCGTTCCGTTGTCGGGCCAGCGCGGCGCCGCTTCCGGGCCGCGCCGAGGAGATTGGAATGACCGACATCCGTACGCTTCCGGTGTTGCCGCTGCGGGACATCGTGGTGTTTCCCCATATGGTCGTCCCGCTGTTCGTGGGACGCGACAAGTCCGTGCGCGCGCTCGAAGAGGTCATGCGCACCGACAAGCAGATCCTTCTGGCCACCCAGAAGAACTCCGCCGATGACGATCCCGCCACCGACGACATCTACGACGTCGGGGTGATCGCCACGGTGCTGCAGCTGCTCAAGCTGCCGGACGGCACCGTGAAGGTGCTGGTGGAGGGCAAGACCCGCGCCGCCGTGGTCAAGTTCACCACCCGCGAGGACTACTACGAAGCCGAGGCGGCCGAGATCGCCGAGGACGCCGGCGAGGAGCATGAGGCCGAGGCCCTGTCGCGCGCCGTGGCCGAGCAGTTCGAGAACTACGTCAAGCTCAACAAGAAGATCCCGCCCGAGGCCCTGGCCTCGATCCCGCAGATCGCCGAGCCCGGCAAGCTGGCCGATTCCATCGCCGCCCACCTGTCGGTGAAGATCGGCGACAAGCAGCAGCTGCTCGAGATCTTCGACGTGGTGAAGCGCCTGGAGAAGGTCTTCGCCCTGATGGAAGGCGAGATCAGCGTCCTGCAGGTCGAGAAGAAGATCCGCTCGCGCGTGAAGCGCCAGATGGAGAAGACCCAGCGCGAGTACTATCTCAACGAGCAGATGAAGGCGATCCAGCGTGAGCTGGGCGACCAGGACGACGGTCGCGACGAGCTGCTCGAGCTCGAAAAGCGCATCAAGAAGACGAAGCTGTCCAAGGAAGCGCGGGCCAAGGCCGAGGGCGAGCTGAAGAAGCTGCGCAACATGAGCCCGATGTCCGCCGAGAGCACGGTGGTCCGGAACTATCTGGATTGGCTGCTGTCGATCCCGTGGGGCAAGGCCAAGGCCAAGAAGATCGACCTGGTGAAGGCCGAATCGATCCTCGACGAGGATCACTACGGCCTGGAGAAGGTGAAGGAGCGGATCCTCGAGTACCTGGCCGTCCAGGCCCGGACCAACTCGCTGAAGGGCCCGATCCTGTGCCTCGTCGGCCCTCCGGGCGTCGGCAAGACCTCGCTGGGCAAGTCCATCGCCAAGGCGACGAACCGCGAGTTCGTGCGGCTGTCGCTGGGCGGCGTGCGGGACGAGGCCGAGATCCGCGGTCACCGCCGGACCTACATCGGCTCCATGCCGGGCAAGATCATCCAGTCGATGAAGAAGGCCAAGCAGGTCGACCCGTTCTTCCTGCTGGACGAGATCGACAAGATGGGCAGCGACTATCGGGGCGACCCCTCGGCCGCGCTGCTCGAGGTCTTGGACCCGGCCCAGAACAGCACGTTCAACGACCATTACCTGGAGGTCGACTACGACCTGAGCCAGACGATGTTCGTCACCACGGCCAACAGCCTGAACATGCCCCAGCCGCTGCTGGACCGCATGGAGATCATCCGCATCCCCGGCTACACCGAGGATGAGAAGGTGCAGATCGCCATCCGGCACGTGCTGCCCAAGCTGGCCAAGGATCACGGCCTGAAGGACGAGGAGTTCATCGTTCCGGAAGCCGCGATCCGCGACCTGATCCGCTACTACACCCGGGAAGCCGGCGTGCGGTCGCTGGAGCGGGAGCTGGGCAACCTGGCGCGGAAGGTCGTGCGCGATCTGGCCCGTGAGAACGTCGCCTCGATCACCATCGACGACGAACGGCTGGCCAAGTACGCGGGCGTCCGCAAGTTCCGCTACGGCGAGACGGACGAGGAAGATCAGGTCGGCATCGTCACCGGCCTGGCCTGGACCGAGTTCGGCGGCGACATCCTCACGATCGAGGCCGTCCGCATGCCGGGCAAGGGCCGGATGTCCATCACCGGCAACCTGAAGGACGTGATGAAGGAGTCGATCTCGGCGGCGAACAGCTATGTCCGCTCCCGGGCGCCGCACTTCGGCATCAAGCCGACGGTGTTCGACCGGACCGACATCCACGTCCACGTGCCGGACGGCGCCACGCCCAAAGACGGACCCTCGGCCGGCGCGGCCATGGCCACGGCCATGGTCTCGGTCCTGACCGGGAACCCGATCCGCAAGGACATCGCCATGACCGGCGAGATCACCCTGCGCGGCCGGGTCACCGCCATCGGCGGCCTGAAGGAGAAGCTGCTCGCGGCTCTGCGCTCGGGCATCAAGACCGTGCTGATCCCGCAGGAGAACGAGAAGGACCTCGCCGACATCCCCGAGAACGTGAAGACGGCGCTGGAGATCGTGCCGGTTTCGACGATCGACGAGGTGCTCGCCCGGGCCCTGACCCAGCCTCTGACGCCGATCGAGTGGAACGAATCCGAGGAACCCGTTGCTGCGCCTGCGAAGGCGGACGAAGGGGACGTTGACGCGGTCGTGACCCACTAACCCGGGCCTCGCCTGGGCGAAGGTCTAGTTATCACCGTTAATTTGGGCCGTCCGGGCGAAACCCGGGCGGCCTTTCGTTTGACGCGATTTCGCCTTCCTCCATAATCCTTTGCTGGCGCTGGGCTCGCCCCTGGGGGGATGCGGCGCCGCACAACATTCTGGCTGGGAGAATTCCATGACCAAGGCCGAACTGGTCGCCGCCATCGCCGATGGCGCCGGTCTCACCAAGACGCAGGCTGCTGCGGCTCTGCAGGCCTTCACCGATGCTGTGACCGGCTCGCTGAAGAAGGGCGACGACGTCCGCCTGGTCGGCTTCGGCACCTTCAAGGCGGTCAGCCGCGCCGCCGGCACCGCGCGCAACCCGCGCACCGGCGCGACCGTCGCTCGTCCGGCGTCGAAGACCGCCCGCTTCCAGGTCGGCGAAGGCCTGAAGTCGGCCCTGAACGGCTGACACCGCCGTTCCGGTTCGGGACTGAGAGGCGGCCGCTCGGGACGGGGCGGCCGCTTCCGTTTTTCTGGAGGACGGCTTTCATTGGCGTCGAGGCGACGCTAAAGACCCCCTCCGCACGCACCGACGTGCATGGGCGGCTAGCTCAGCTGGTCAGAGCATCTCGTTTACACCGAGAGGGTCGGCGGTTCGAACCCGTCGCCGCCCACCATCTCTCCCCAAGGCCGTTTCGAAGCAGCCATTGCTCTCCGCGCACGGAGCGTTAAGCTCGATTCACCACTGGATCCCGCGCTCGCCGCGGGGAGAGGGGGCGTCGAGGTTGAGCGAGCTATCCTCAGTCCGGACGGGGGCGTCGGCCTGGACCGACAAGGCCTACCTGCGCGCGGTCTGGTCGGAGATCGCCAAGGATCGGCTGATCTATCTCGCCATAGCGTTGCATGTCCTGGGAGCCGCCATCCTGGCCTGGACGCTCGGCGCGCCGGAAAAGCTGGTGTTCTTCGCCTATCTCGGGGTGTGGCTGCCCGGCGTGGCGGCCGTGCTGGCGTTGTATCTGCTGGCGGTGGAGGCGCCGCCCTGCCTGATGGCGGGGAAGGGGCGCAGGATCGCCCACCTGCGCCTGCGGGCGCCCGACGTGCTCAATCCGCGGGTCCCGGCGGCCCTGTGCCTGATCCTGGCGCTGATCCTGCTCCATGGCTCGTTCACCGCCGTGAAGAACATGCTGGCCGACCTCAGTCCCTTCCAGTGGGACCAAGCCCTGGCGATGGCCGACAAGGCTCTGCACGGCGGGCGGGATCCCTGGCTCTGGCTCCAGCCGCTGCTCGGCCACCATTGGGTCACCCGGATTCTGCAGCTGATCTACACCCTGGGCTGGGTCACGGCGCTCTGCGTCTTCACCACCCTGCTGGCCCTCTCGCGGCGGTTGGAGCATCTGCGCATCCGGTTCTTCGTCACCTATGTGCTGTGCTGGGTGCTGATCGGGAATCTGATGGCGGGGCTCTTCCTGTCGGCCGGGCCGGTCTACTACGGCGAGGTGACCGGCGACCTGGTCCGTTTCGGCGCGCAGGAGCAGTATCTCGGCTTCAGCAAGGGCATGGCCTACTCCAGCTTCGACCTGCAGCACATGCTGTGGACCCTGCATGAGCAGGGCAGGACCCAACTGGGCACCGGCATTTCGGCCTTCCCGAGCCTCCACGTCTCCATGGCGACGCTGTTCGCCCTGACCGCCTGGGCGATCGACCGGCGCTGGGGCTGGCTGGCCACGGCGTTTCTCGTGATCACCATGGCCGGCTCGGTGCATCTGGGCTGGCACTACGCCCTGGACGGCTATGTGGCCGTCCTCGCCACCGTCGCCATCTGGTTCGGCGTCGGAGGGCTGGAGCGACGGCTGGCCCGCTAGAGCAGGGCTTCGATCGCGTCCTCGGCCGATCGGCCGGCGGCGTCGGCGGCCACGGACTGGCCGAGATTCCGGGCCGAGGCCTTGAGCCGGGGGCTCTTCAGCAGCTGATCGACCGCATCGCGGATCGCCTCCGGTTCAGCGGAACGCTCGAGCATCAGCCCAGCCTCGCGGCTGACGAGCCGGATGGCGTTGTCGCGCTGGTCGCGGACGGCGGGGATGACCAACTGCGGCTTGCCCGCCATCAGCGGGCGCAGCACCGAACCGTGACCGCCGTGGCTGACCACGGCTTCGGCCTGGTCGAACAGCAGGCCGTGCGGCGCGCTGCGGACGATGTGGACGTTTTCGGAGCCCGTGAAGTCGTCCGGATCCACCGCGGGTCCCAAGGTGACCACGGCCCGGAGGTCCATCGCCTTCAGGGCGGCGATGATGCGCGCCAGAATGTCCTCCTGCGCCTCGTAGAGGGTCGAGGAGGTCACGACGACGAGCGGCCGCGGGTCGTCGGCGCTCCAGGGCGAGGTCCAGTCGGCCACGCCGATCGGGTCGCTCAGATAGGGGCCGACATAGAGGAACGGCTCGGCCAAGGCGTCCGGCGCGAAGTCGAACGCCTGACTGGCGCCCAGCAGGATCTTCCGTGCGACGCGGGTCTGATCGAACAGGGTCGGCAGGGCGGCCAGGCCGAGGCCGGCGCGGGCCGCGTTCAGCCCCGGCAACGCCATGTCGAACAGCTGGATCAGGACGCCGCGCAATCCCGCCTGCATCTCGATGTCGGCGTCGCTCTGCGGTGCGGCCATGCCGGCGCCGAACGGCGGTACGCCGGGAAGGGTGGGCAGGGACCAGATGTTGGCCGCGAACAGCGCCAGCGGAATGTTCGCCGCCTCCGCCGCGATCATGACCCCGAACAGCAGTTCCTGGCTGACGATCAGGTCGGCGGGGAAGGTCTGCAGCGTTTCGCGCACGTCCTGGGCGTAGCGGGCGGCCGGGCCGATCATCAGGCGATCGCAGAGCCGCTGAATCCCCTCCAGCGGGGTTGTCGCCTCCCAGTCGCGCAGCAGGTCGCTGTCGCGGGACTTGTCGGTTCTCGACGGCGCGGCGCGCCAGGCCCGGAAGGGAAGGGTGAAGGCGTCGGCGTCGGGGGCGTTGCAGGCGTCGCTGAGCACCAGGACATCGTGCCCGCGAGCCTGGAGGCCCGCAGCGACCATCAGCATCGGCTGGACGTGACCGCCGCCTTCCCAGGTGGCGAACAGAATTCGGGCCATGGGCGCTCCTCTTCGACCGGGCCGACTAGCCGGCGTCGGGCCGGGCGCGCAAGCGAGATTGACGTTCGGACCAAAAGTGATATCACTTTGCTAACACTTCTGGAGGGGCCGATGGCCGAACACGCAAGCATCAACCGCACCGTCGAACGCGTCGGCGGGGGCATGAACGGCGGGCTGATCCTGCTCGTACTGCTGGTGATCCTGGCCGCCGGGGTCTGGGCTGTTCCCCATGTCGGCGAGCCGGGCGGCACGCCGCTGGGCGTGGCGGGCATCGTGACCGTCGTCCTCGCCGCCTTCGGGCTGGCCGGATTCTACACGCTGCAGCCCAACGAGGGCGCGGCCATCACGCTGTTCGGCAACTACAAGGGCACCGACCGCGTCACCGGCCTGCGCTGGGTGCTGCCCTGGTACGGCCGCAAGAAGATCAGCCTGCGGGTCCGCAACGTCACCAGCGAGACGCTGAAAGTGAACGACAAGCGCGGCAATCCGATCGAAATCGCCGCCAACGTCGTCTGGCGGGTCGCCGACTCGGCCCAGGCCCTGTTCGACGTCGACGACTACGCCGCCTTCATCAATATCCAGATCGAGACCGCCCTGCGCGAGGTCGCCCGGCACTACAGCTACGACCACGCCGAGGACGACGAGCCGACCTTGCGCGCCGACGCCGAGATCGTCGGCGAGCGGCTGAAGGAGGACCTCCAGACCCGCGTCGCCGTGGCCGGCATCGCCATCGACGAGACCCATCTGATGCACCTGGCCTACGCGCCGGAAATCGCGGGCGCCATGCTCAAGCGCCAGCAGGCCGAGGCGGTCCTGGCCGCGCGCCAGAAGATCGTCGCCGGCGCCGTGACCATGGTGGAGAGCGCCCTGCAGCAGCTGAGCGAGCGCAGCGTCGTCGAGCTCGACGAGGAGCGGAAGGCCGCGATGGTCTCCAACCTGCTGGTCGTGCTCTGCGCCGACCGCGAGGCGCAGCCCGTGGTCAACACCGGCACGCTCTACGGGTGATCGGGCGTGGCGAGCCCCAGTAAGCGTGCATTCCTGATGCGGGTTAAGCCCGAGGTGCTCGAGACGATCGAGCGCCTCGCGGCGTCCGAGCTGCGCAGCGTCAACGCCCAGGTCGAGATCCTGCTGCGGGAGGCCTTGGCCCGTCGAGGGATCTCTCGCCTGGGACGGGAACCGGACGACGGCTGAGGACTTAGAACAGGCAAGTCATCGGGCTTGTCGGATCATGGTCTTGCAGGACGCGCCGGTACGCCGGGCCGCACGCCTCGTCGACACCACCATGCTGTTCGCGCCGCGCAGCGGCGGCGTGAAGCGATATCTGCTGGCCAAGCGGGCCTGGCTGTCGCGCAACCGTCCCGAGATCCGTCATACCCTGGTGGCGCCGGGGCCGCGGGACTTCTACGACGGTCACGGGCGGGTCTCGATCTACGCCGCGCCGCTGCCGTTCGGGGACGGTTACCGCTGGCCGCTGTCAAAGACCGCCTGGATGGAGCGGTTGATCCGTCAGCGCCCTTCGATCATTGAGGCCGGCGACCCCTATACGCCCGGGCTGGCGGCCCAGAAGGCCGGCGAGCGGCTCGGCGTGCCGGTGGTCGGTTTCTGCCATACGGACCTGGCCGCCTTGGCCGCCCTGCATATCGGCGATTGGGCGGAGAAGCCGGTGCGAAGGCGCTGGGCGACGATCTATGGCGGCTTCGACCAGGCGGTGGCGCCCAGCCGCTTCATTGCCGAGCGGCTGATCGAGGCGGGCGTGAGGGACGCTGTCGCCCTGCCGCTGGGCGTCGACACAGAGGTCTTCCATCCCGACCGGGCCGATCGCCAGGCGGTCCGCCGGGAGCTGGGGCTGGCGCCCCGCGAACGCCTGCTCGTCTTCGCCGGCCGTCCGGCGCGGGAGAAACGGCTGGACGTGCTGGTCGAGGCGGCCGAAAGGCTCGGCGCGCCCTATCGGCTGCTGTTGATCGGAGCCGGGGCGGGCGCGCCGCCGTCGGACCGCACCATCCAGCTGGACTATGTCCGCAGCCCCGAAAGCCTGGCGCGTTTGCTGGCCAGCTGTGACGCCTTCGTTCACGCCAACGACGCCGAGCCCTTCGGCCTGATCGTGCTGGAAGCCCTGGCCTGCGGCCTGCCGGTGGTCGGCGTGGCGGCGGGCGGCGTGGCGGAATCGGTGGACGACACGGTCGGCGTCCTGGCCGCGCGCTCGGACGGCCGGGCGATGGCGGAGGCGATCGACGCCCTGTTCGGGCGGGAGCTGGATCAGGTCGGCCGAGCCGCGCGTCTGAGGGCCGAGGCGCGGCACGGCTGGAACGCGGTGTTCGAGCGGCTGTCGGCGATCTACGCCGGTCTGACGGGCAACCCGGCCTTCGTCGCCCGCCCGGCCTGACGCCGCCTAGCGGGCGTCGGGCGCGGAGTATTCCAGGCCGGCCAGCCGCTGGAACAGCCGGACAATGGGCCAGGTGCGCCAGCCGTGCGAACGGTGGGTTTCGGCGAACGCCAGCATCAGGGCGCCGAGATCCTCCTCCCGCACCGCGGCGGCGGCCTCGGAAGGGGTGAACCAGACGCGGGCGCGCTGGCGACGTTCGGGCCAGTCGGGCAGCTCGGTCTCGACGCGCAGCGGATAGAGCGAGGCGACGATCGAGCGCGCCTCGCCGGATTTCAGGGTCTTGTCGTAGCCGAAACTGCCGAACGGCTCGGCGGCCACTTCGCCGCGGACGCCGGCCTCCTCGAAGGCTTCCTGGGCCGCGGCGTCGGAGTCGATGCGGTCCTTCATCGGCCAGCCCTTGGGCGTGACCCAGCGACCCGTGTCGCGCGAGGTCACCAGAAGGATTTCCACGCGCGGAACGGTCCGATAGCAGAGCGCCGCCACCTGGCGGGTCCGCTCCCCCTTAGCGCCCGACTCGATCATCAGGACCCGGATTAAACCAGGCCGCCGGCGCCGCAACCGGAAATGCGGCGGCCGGGGTCTTTCAGGCGCCCGGGACAGGGCTGCGGCAAGCGACGGGCGGTCATTTGAACAGCTGGCTGACGCCGTAGAACAGCGCGCCCATCAGGCCGGCGGCGGGCAGGGTGATGACCCAGGCCCAGACGATCTGCTGCGCCACGCCCCAGCGGACGGCCGAGACGCGACGGGCCGCGCCCACCCCGACGATGGCGCCGGTGATGGTCTGGGTCGTCGAGACGGGAATGCCGAAGTGAGTGGCGAGGAACAGGGTGATGGCCCCGCCGGTCTCCGCGCAGAACCCCTGCATCGGCGTCAGCCGGGTGATCTTGCTGCCCATGGTGTGGACGATCTTCCAGCCGCCGAACAGCGTGCCCAGGCCCATGGCCACGTGGCAGGTGATGACGACCCAGAACGGCACCTCGAAGCTGCCGCCGGTCAGGCCGCGGGCGAACAACAGGGCGGTGATGATGCCCATGGTCTTCTGGGCGTCGTTGCCGCCGTGGCCGAGGGAGTACAGCGCCGACGACACCAGCTGCATGATCCGGAACACTCTGTCGGCCCAGGCCGGGTTCGATCTCACGAACAGCCATGAGACGATCAGCACCAGCACCAGGGCCAGGACGAAGCCGATCGCCGGCGACAGGACGATGGCGACGACGGTCTTGGTCAGGCCCTTCCAGACGATGGCGGTCACGCCGGCCTTGGCGATGCCGGCGCCGACCAGGCCGCCGATCAGGGCGTGGGAGCTGGAGGAGGGGATGCCGAACCACCAGGTGATGAGGTTCCAGCAGATGGCCCCCATCAGCGCGCCGAAGATCACCCCGTCGCTGACCAGCTCGGGCGAGATGATGCCGCTGCCGACGGTCTTGGCCACATGGGTGCCGAAGAACAGGAAGGCGATGAAGTTGAAGAAGGCGGCCCAGGCGACGGCGGCGGCCGGCGGCAGCACGCGCGTCGCCACGATGGTGGCGATCGAGTTGGCGGCGTCGTGCAGGCCGTTCAGGAAGTCGAACAGCAGCGCGACGCCGATCAGGAAGATCAGGATGAGGAGGGCGGCGTCCATGACCGGGCGCGGGCTCTACAGGTGCTCGATCAGGATGCCGGTGATGCCGTTGGCGACATCCTCGAACCGGTCGACCACCTTCTCGAGATGGTCGTAGATCTCGGCCCCGACGATGTAGCCCATGGCGTTGCCGTCGCGGTGCTTCAGGTACAGCGCCTTCAGGCCGGCGTCGCAGACATGGTCGGACTCGTCCTCCAGGCCGACGATCTGTTCGGCCAGCGCGTTCAGAGCGCCGGCGTTCTGGCGCATCTGCGGCAGCAGGGCGACCATCTCGCTGGTCAGGTTGGCGCATTTGACGATGATGTCGGCCATTTCGCGCATCTGCGGCTCGAACTCGGTCGCCTCGAACAGCGTGATCGCCTTGGCGGTCTTCTTCATCTGGTCGATGGAGTCGTCCAGCGAGCTGAACAGGCTCTGGATGTCGATCCGGTCGAACGGAGTGATGAAGGTCTTGCGGACCAGCAGCATGCCCTCGCGCGCGACGGCGTCCGCCTCGTCCTCGTGCCGGAAGATGCGTTCGCAGGCGGCGGGCACGCCGTCGCCGCCATCCAGCAGTTCGCGCAGGGCGGCCGCGCCGCTCACCAGCGTCTGGGTATGGCGCCGGTACAGCTCGAAGAAGCGATCCTCCTTCGGCATGATCGCCCGAAACCAGCTCAGCATATTGGGGGGTCTCCACGAGACGTCGTTTGCGCGCCCTATAGGGACAGGAAGCCGTGAAGGCGAGCGGTTATTCCTCAGGGAGCGGAGCGATCAGCCGACTTCCGCACGGAAATCCGCTCCTCCCCGCGCGGGGCTGGATTAGAGAACGCCGCTATGCGAAATTCACGCCTGGATTGTACGGAGGGGTGTGATGCCGGTTCCGGCGAGCGGCGCGAGAGTCGCGAATTCAGACATTCAGGCTGCGTCCGAAGGTCCCGCCCACACCGCGGCGCCGGCGCTGGCCGATGGCGTGGAGGCGAGCCGGGTCGGGCCCGGTGAAGCCATCGAGATGGTCGAACGCGGCGGGCTGCATCTGAGCCAGGAAATGCAGCTGACCTACATCATCATGGGCTTCGGCCTGGTGGCGCTGCTCTTCCTGTACCTGATCAGCCGGCAGCGACGGGTCTCGGCGCTGGTGCTGCGCATCTATGTCATCACCATCATCGTCTTCGGCACCCTGGCGGTGGTGGCCTCCGCCTACACGACCGAGCAGATCGCCCCGGTGGTCGGCCTGTTCGGGACGATCGCGGGGTACATCCTGGGCCGGGGCGAGAGGTCCCAGGCGCCCGAGGACGACACGTCCGGCGGAGACGGCAGGCGGGGGGCGGCATGAGGACCATGATTTCGGCGGCCGTCGCCGTGGCGCTGATGGCGGCGGGCGCTTCGGAGGCCGCGGCGCAGGACATCCCGAAAGGCCGGACGGCGACGTTGCCGCCGCCGAAGGCCAATATCGACGCGGTGCGGCCCGAGGGACGCGTGCCGGCTCGGCTGGCCGTGACGATGCTCCGGCCCCCGGAATACAGGCAGCCGCTGCTGGGCTATCGAGTTTCCATCGCCAACGTCTCGGCCGTGACGATCGACTGCTCGGTTTCCGCGTCTGAAGGTTTCGGCGGAAGCTACCGGATCGGCGGCGGCGCGGAGTTCAGCTACTTCGTCGAGAGGGAGGACGAGCCGATCGCCTTGCGTTGCGACAAGGTCGAGGGCGGGCGTCCTCTGATCAACGTTTTGCCGAACAAGCGCTATATCTTCGGACGCAAGTCGCTGGGCCCGTTGCGCTGGGGGCCGGTCCGGTTTCACGTCGTCGAGTAGTTCGAGGTCGACTGAGAGGGCTTCGCTCGGCCGATCGAGTCGCGCCGTTGTGAACGCGCAGCTGTGGATAACAGCGCTATCCTGCCCGGGCTCCGAAGAAATCGAAAGCGGGAGGACGGGATGCGAGACCTGACCCTTCTGATCGAGGACGACCGCTACGCCGCGCCGACGCTCCGACTGGAGGCGGTGCCTGACTACCTCAGCGTCGAGGACGTCGCGGAATCGGTCCTGATCGAGTCGCATCACTACATCGCGGTGGAAATCCTGATCGGCGCCCGGGTGCTAGCCCGCAAGGCGCGCGAGAACCTGACGCTCTGGCGCTGGTAGCGGCGGACGTCCTGCGAACGGGCCGCGGCAGGCGCGCGCGGGGGGACGACGTCTGTTTCAGCGCCGCCGCGAAGCGCTTCGCCTCAGCCACAATAGCGCTAAGGCTCTGGGCGCGGGATGAAACATCTGGAGGATTTCGGACGCCCCGCGAGGCGGGGTCCTTCTCGCTTGAACGCCTGACTTTCCAAGGGGAAAGTGGCGCGAGTGACGGGGCTCGAACCCGCGACCTCCGGCGTGACAGGCCGGCGCTCTAACCAACTGAGCTACACCCGCTTGAGGACCCTTGTGGGGCCGCCGTTGCGGCGAGGGGCGTCTGATATGACCGGGCCCTCTGCGTGTCAACCGCCGTGTGCGACGATCACGTAATGAAATGGCGCGACAGGCCCCGTGGCGAGTTCGAACAGGGCCCAAAGTCCAGTCATTACAAGGGCTGAGGCGAAGAACGCGACGCCAAGCGGCAGCAGGACCGCGAGCAGGCCGCCAATCCCCAGGCCGGGCTTCCAGCGCTGGGCGAACCCCAGAATCAAGATGAAGTAGGCGCTCATCGGCGAAGCGATGACGAGACTCGAGTCGCCCATCCGATAGGCGGCGGTGGTCATCTCCGGACTGACGCCCAGCAGCATCAGCATCGGCACAACGACCGGGCCCAGGGCGGCCCATTTCGCCGAGGCGGACGAGATGAACATGTCCAGCACCGCGGCTAGGACGGTGACCCCCATCAGGATGAAGGGCAGGGGCAACCCCGACTCGCGCAGGGCGGCGGCGCCCTTGATGGCGGTGATGGCGCCCAGGTTCGACCAGTTGAACATGGCGATGAAGTGCGAGGCGGCGAAGGCCAGCACGATGTAGGGCGCCATGGCGGCGATCGAATCGGCGGCGAGCCGGACGACGTCGCTGTCCTTGCGGATCTGGCGCGTGCGAATGCCATAGGCGCAGCCCGCCGCCAGGAAGAGCAGGAAGAAGGCCGTGATCAGCGACCGGAAGAAGGGCGTCCACTGCGCCGGGCCCTGGGCTGTCGCGTCGCGCAGCGGGGCGCCGGGCAGGAGGGTCAGCGCCGCCCACAGCAGCACGACGCCCAGCGCCGCCAGGCCGGCCCAGAGCAGCGCGCCGCGCGGCGCGGCGTCGGGAGCCTGGTCGTCGTCTCCCAGCGAGCGGGGGCCCTCCCAGGGGCCGAGGCGGGGCTCGACGATGCGGTCGGTCACCCACCAGCCGACCAGGGTGAAGGTCAGGCAGCCGGCGGCGGTGAAGAACCAGTTGCCGGCCAGGTTGGCGGTCCAGTGCGGATCCAGCAGTCGCGCGGCCGGCTCGGTGAAGCCCAGGATCAGGGCGTCGAACTGGCCGGGCAGGGGATTGCCCGCGAACGAGGCGATCGAGGCGGCGTAGGCGCAGGCCAGGCCGGCGATCGGATGCCGCCCGGCGGCGGCGAAGACCATGGCGGCCAGCGGCGGCAGAACGACGATCCCGGAATCGGCGGCGTGGTTCGACAGCAGGCCGATGACCAGCACCATCGGCGTCAGCAGGCGGCGGGGGCTGGCGGTGACCAGGGTCCGGATCGCCGAGTCGAGCAGTCCGACCCGCTCGGCCACGCCGGCGCCCAGCATGACCAGCAGCACCAGGCCCAGCGGCGCGAAGCCGGTGAAGGTCTTGGCCATCTCGGTCAGCAGGAGGCGAACGTTGCCCGGCTCCAGCAGGCTTTTGGCGACCAGAGTCTCCTGGGTGATCGGATTGACCGCCGACACGCCGAGGGCCGCGCAGACGATGCTGGCCACGACGAGAACGCCGATCAGCCACAGGAAGATAAAGACGGGGTCCGGCAGGCGGTCGCCGACCCGCTCCACCAGATCGAGCAGGCTGCGACGGCGTGGGCCGGTTTCGTCGCTCATCCGGCGTTCCGGGCTTGGCTGGCGAAGTGACGGGAGGTCATGACAAGATCACTGCACGGCGTTCGCTTAGGCGGCAAGTCTGAGAACGGTTCTCAATAGTGCCGGTTCGTTTGAATGCCGCGCGACTGCGCGCTACAAGGCGCCCGACTCCTCCCCGGGGAACACATGGAAGCCTTTCTCCTACAGTATCTGCCGATCGTGATTCTTCTCGGAATCGCGGCCGTGCTCGGCGTCGGATTCATCGTCGCCTCCGCGGTCTTCGCGCCTGCCGCGCCGGACCCCGAAAAGCTCTCCGCCTACGAGTGCGGTTTCAACGCGTTCGACGATGCGCGGATGAAGTTCGACATCCGGTTCTACCTGGTGTCGATCCTGTTCATCATCTTCGACCTCGAAGTGGCGTTCCTGTTCCCCTGGGCGGTCAGCCTCATGAAGCTGCCGGTTGAACAAATGCAATTCGCCTTCTGGTCCATGATGGGTTTCCTGGGCGTTCTGACCGTCGGCTTCATCTACGAATGGAAGAAGGGAGCCCTGGAATGGGAGTAATCGTTCCCGCGGGCGCTGCTGGCCGGACCACGGTCCAGGGCTACGACCCCAAGCTCCACGACCCGTACTTCGACGGCGTCTCGCAGCAGCTCGCCGACAAGGGCTTCGTCACGGCCGCCGCCGACGACCTCATCACCTGGGCCCGCACCGGCTCGCTGATGTGGATGACCTTCGGCCTGGCCTGCTGCGCCGTCGAGATGATGCAGGCCTCGATGCCGCGCTACGACATGGAGCGCTACGGCGCCGCGCCGCGCGCCAGTCCGCGCCAGAGCGACGTGATGATCGTCGCCGGCACCCTGACCAACAAGATGGCCCCCGCGCTGCGCAAGGTCTACGACCAGATGCCCGAGCCGCGGTACGTCCTGTCGATGGGCAGCTGCGCCAACGGCGGCGGCTATTACTACTACAGCTACAGCGTCGTGCGCGGCTGCGACCGCGTCGTCCCGGTCGACATCTACATCCCGGGCTGCCCGCCGACCGCCGAGGCGCTGGTCTACGGCATCCTGCAGCTGCAGAAGAAGATTCGCCGCACGGGGACGATCGAGCGATGAGCGCTGACCTCGAAGCCCCCAAGCTGGAAGCGCTCGGCCAGGCCATCCTGGCCAACAGCGCCGGTTCGATCACGGCCTTCCATATCGAGTATGGCGAGCTGACCCTGGCGGGCCCGGCCGGCCGTATCGCCGAGGCCCTGACCTTCCTGCGCGATCACGCGGACCTGCGCTTCCACCAGCTGGTGGACCTGTGCGGCGTCGACTATCCGGAGCGCGCCCAGCGCTTCGACGTGGTCTACCACCTGCTGTCGATGGTGAAGAACCACCGCGTCCGCCTGAAGGTGCAGACCGACGAGGACACGCCGGTCCCCAGCGTCTGGCAGGTCTTCCCGGCCGCCGAATGGTTCGAGCGCGAGGCGTTCGACATGTACGGGATCTTCTTCGAAGGCCACCCGGATCTGCGCCGCCTGCTGACCGACTACGGCTTCCACGGCCATCCGCTGCGGAAGGACTTCCCGATGACCGGCTACGTCGAGGTCCGCTACGACGACGAGCTGAAGCGGGTCGTCTACGAGCCGGTGAAGATCGCCGAGTTCCGCCAGTTCGATTTCCTCTCGCCCTGGGAAGGCGCTCAGTACGCGCTGCCCGGCGACGAGAAGGCGGGGAGCTAGACCATGGCCGACGACGCCGCCAACCTGCCGCTGGTTCCGGAAACCCCGGTCCGCAAGTTCAACATCAACTTCGGTCCCCAGCACCCGGCCGCGCACGGCGTGCTGCGCCTTGTGCTCGAGCTCGACGGCGAGATCGTCGAGCGGGTCGACCCGCACGTCGGTCTGCTGCATCGCGGCACCGAGAAGCTGATGGAGGCCCGGACCTACCTCCAGAACATCCCGTACTTCGACCGCCTCGACTACGTGGCGCCGATGAACCAGGAACACGCCTTCTGCCTGGCCATCGAGAAGCTGCTGGACATCGACGTGCCGATCCGCGGCCGCATCATCCGCGTCCTGTACTCGGAAATCGGCCGGATCCTGAACCACCTGCTGAACGTGACGACCCAGGCCATGGACGTGGGCGCCCTGACGCCGCCGCTCTGGGGCTTCGAGGACCGCGAGAAGCTGATGGTGTTCTACGAGCGCGCCTGCGGCGCTCGCCTGCACAGCAACTACTTCCGTCCGGGCGGCGTCCACCAGGACCTGCCGGACGCCCTGGTCGAGGATATCGACGCCTGGGCCGTCGCGTTCCCCAAGACCTGCGACGACATCGAGACCCTGATCACCGGCAACCGCATCTTCAAGCAGCGCAACGTCGACATCGGCGTGGTGACGCGCGAGGACGCGATCCGTTGGAGCTTCTCGGGCGTGATGGTGCGCGGTTCGGGCATTGCCTGGGACCTGCGCCGCAACCAGCCGTACGAGAACTACAACGACTTCGAGTTCGACATCCCGCTGGGCGTCAACGGCGACTGCTACGACCGCTACCTGTGCCGCATGCAGGAGATGCGGGAGTCGGTTAAGATCATCCGCCAGGCCTGCGACATGCTGCGCAAGACCCGCGGCCCGGTCCTGACCGAGGACAACAAGGTCGCGCCGCCGCGCCGGGGCGAGATGAAGCGCTCGATGGAAGCGCTGATCCACCACTTCAAGCTCTACACCGAGGGCTTCCGGACCCCGCCGGGCGAGGTCTACACGGCTGTCGAGGCCCCGAAGGGCGAGTTCGGCGTGTTCCTGGTCAGCGATGGCGGCAACAAGCCCTATCGCTGCAAGATCCGGGCGCCCGGCTTCCCGCACCTGGCGGCGATGGACTTCATGAACCGCGGCCACCAGCTGGCCGACGTCAGCGCCATCCTCGGCTCCCTTGATATCGTGTTTGGAGAGATCGACCGGTGAGCGTTCGTCGTCTCGCGAAAGAGCAACCCGCTTCCTTCGACTTCAGCAAGGACACGCTGAAGAAGGCTCAGTGGTGGATCGCCAAGTACCCGGCCGAGCGTCGCCAATCGGCGGTGATCCCGATCCTGTGGCTGGTCCAGAAGCAGGAAGGCTGGGTGTCGGAGCCGGCGATCCGCGCGATCGCCGAGATGCTCGGCATGCCGGTGATCCGCGTGCTGGAGGTCGTGACCTTCTACACGATGTTCCAGCTTGAGCCGGTCGGCAAGGTGGCCTTCGTCCAGCTGTGCGGCACCACGCCGTGCATGCTGTGCGGCGCCAACGACCTGAAGAAGGTCCTGCACGACAAGATCGGGCCGAAAAACCACGTCTCGGCCGACGGCAAGTTCAGCTGGGAAGAGGTCGAGTGCCTGGGCGCGTGCAGCAACGCGCCGATGGCCGCGATCAACGACTACTACTACGAGGACCTGACCCCGGAGACCCTGGGCCAGATCATCGACGACTTCGCCGCCGGCAAGAAGCCCAAGCCGGGCTCCTACGTGGGCCGCAAGGCGTCCGAGCCGCACGACAAGATCCAGACCCTGACCGATCCGAAGCTGTACGACGGCTCGGCGGCCAAGAAGATCAAGCTGCCCAACGCGCCCGAAAAGGCGAAGAAGGCCAAGAAGGCGGAGCCTGCCGCCTGATGGACGAGGCCGAGCTCTTCAAGAAACGCGTGGCGTACATCGATACGCTCCGCGGCCTGTACCGGAGGGAACGCCTGATCGGCTTCCTGGCGGTGCTGGCGGGGGCCGGCCTGATCGTGCCGTCGCGCTTCGTCTTCGCCTGGCCGCACTGGGTGATCTGGGCCGGCTACGGCCTGATCGCCGTGGGCTGGGTCCTTATGATCTACGTCATCTGGCGCCGCACGCAGTGGCGGCGCGCCAATCCATTTAATCCGAACGTTTGAGATCATGGTCGGCATCCTCGAAGACAAGGACCGCATCTTCACCAACCTCTACGGGCTCCATGACTGGGGTCTGGAAGGGGCGAAGAAGCGCGGCTGCTGGAACGCCACGAAGGACATGCTTGATGCAGGTCGCGACTGGGTCATCGACAACATCAAGCAGTCGGGCCTGCGCGGCCGCGGCGGGGCGGGCTTCGGCACCGGCCTGAAGTGGTCGTTCATGCCCAAGGAGCTCAAGGACGGGCGGCCGCACTATCTGGTCGTCAACGCCGACGAGTCCGAGCCGGGCACCTGCAAGGACCGCGAGATCATGCGCCATGATCCGCACCTGCTGATCGAGGGCTGCCTGATCGCCTCCTTCGCGATGCAGGCCCACGCCTGCTACATCTACATCCGCGGCGAGTACGTCCGCGAGCGCGAGGTGCTCGAGGAAGCGATCAAGCAGGCCTACGAGGCCAAGCTGGTCGGCAAGAACAACGTCCATGGCTGGGACTTCGACATCTACGTCCACCATGGCGGCGGGGCCTATATCTGCGGCGAGGAAACCGCGCTGCTGGAAAGCCTGGAAGGCAAGAAGGGCCAGCCGCGCCTCAAGCCGCCGTTCCCGGCCGGCGCCGGCCTCTACGGCATGCCGACCACCGTCAACAACGTCGAGTCGATCGCAGTCGTCGGCACGATCCTGCGCCGCGGGGCAGGGTGGTTCGCCGGCTTCGGCCGTCCGAACAACGCCGGCACCAAGCTGTTCTGCGTCAGCGGGCATGTGAACCTGCCCTGCAACGTGGAAGAGGCGATGAGCATCCCCTTCCGCCAGCTGATGGAAGACCACTGCGGCGGCATCCGCGGCGGCTGGGGCAACCTGAAGGCCGTCATTCCGGGCGGTTCGTCGGTCGCCATGATCCCGGCCGAGCAATGCGAAGACCTGCCGATGGATTTCGACGCCCTGCGCGAGCTGAAGTCGGGCCTGGGCACCGCCGCCGTGATCGTCATGGACAAGTCGACCGACCTGGTCCGGGCGATCGCCCGGCTGAGCTACTTCTACAAGCACGAGAGCTGCGGCCAGTGCACGCCGTGCCGCGAAGGCACCGGCTGGATGTGGCGGGTGATGGAGCGCATGGCCACCGGCGAGGCGGAGATGAAGGAGATCGACACCCTTCTCGACGTTGCTAGCCAGGTCGAAGGCCACACCATCTGCGCCCTGGGCGATGCGGCCGCCTGGCCGATCCAGGGTCTGTTCCGCCACTTCCGCCACGAGGTGGAAGAGCGCATCACCAGCTATCGCGCCGGCCGCCCGCACGTGCAGGGCGCCTCGCTGATCGCGGCGGAGTAGGGATCATGGGTTTTTCTGAGGGGGGAAGACATGCGCGGTAAGGTTCTCAGCTACGCCGACCTGGACGGGACGGGGCTGATCAGCGGCGACGACGGCCAACGCTACACCTTCACCCGGGGCGACCTGGGCGGCGGCGTGCGCAGCGTGATCCCGGGCGTCGACGTCGACTTCGAGGCGTCCGAGGGCGCCGCCAAGAACATCTTCGTCACCAGCGCCTCCTCGGGCCTGTCCGGCGACAAGAACAAGATCGTGGCCGCTCTGCTCGCCTTCTTCCTGGGCATGCTCGGCATCCACAAGTTCTACCTGGGCAAGACCACCGCCGGCATCATCATGCTGCTGTGCGGCACCATCGGCTGGATCCTGTTCGCGATCCCGCCGCTGGTGATCGGCGTCATCGCCTTCATCGAGTTCATCATCTACCTGGTGAAGAGCGACCAGCAGTTCCACCAGGACTACGTCGTCGGCGACAAGTCCTGGTTCTAGGGTTTCAACGTGAGACCGGGTCCGTCCAGGCGGGCCCGGGCATTCGAGAGGTTTGAGGCGGAATGCCCAAAGCCAAGGTCAACGGCGTCGAGGTCGAGTTCGAGCCCGGCATGACGGTTCTGCAGGTCGCGGAACTGGCCGGGGAAGAGATCCCGCGCTTCTGCTACCACGAGCGCCTGAGCATCGCCGGCAACTGCCGCATGTGCCTGGTCGAGGTGAAGCCCGGACCGCCGAAGCCGCAGGCTTCCTGCGCGCTGCCGGCCGCCGACAACCAGGAGATCTTCACCAATACGCCGATGGTGAAGAAGGCCCGCGAAGGGGTGATGGAGTTCCTGCTCATCAACCACCCCCTCGACTGCCCGATCTGCGACCAGGGCGGCGAATGCGACCTCCAGGACCAGGCCATGGGCTATGGCCGGGACGACAGCCGCTACGACGAGAACAAGCGCGCCGTCGAAGAGAAGGAGATGGGTCCGGTCATCAAGACCGTGATGACCCGCTGCATCCAGTGCACCCGCTGCGTCCGCTTCATCACCGAAGTCGCCGGCGTGCCTGAGATCGGTCTCATCTCTCGCGGCGAAGACGTTGAAATCACGACCTATCTCGGCGCGGCGGTGACGTCGGAGCTGAGCGGCAACGTCAACGACCTGTGCCCGGTCGGCGCCCTGACTCACAAGCCGTGGGCCTTCAACTACCGCCCCTGGGAGCTGAAGAAGACCCAGAGCGTCGACGTCATGGATGCGCTGGGCAGCGCGATCCGCGTCGACAGCCGCGGCGCCCAGGTGCTGCGCGCCCTGCCGCGCCTGAACGACGAGGTCAACGAGGAGTGGCTCAGCGACAAGAGCCGCTACGCCGTCGACGGCCTGAGCCGCCAGCGCCTCGACCGTCCCTATGTCCGCGTCGGCGGCAAGCTGCAGCCGGCCAGCTGGGGCGAGGCCTTCGAGGCCATCGCCGCCAAGGTGAAGGCGACGTCGGCCGACAAGATCGGCGTCATCGCCGGCGACCTGCAGGACGCCGAGTCGATGAAGGCCGCCCTGGACCTGTTCGGGTCGCTGGGCGTGAAGAACCTGGACTGCCGCCAGGACGGAACGGCGCTCGGCGCCGGGCCGCGCGAGAGCTGGCTGTTCAACTCGACCCTGGCCGGGATCGAGGACGCCGATGTGGTGCTGCTGGTCGGCACCAACCCGCGCCTCGAGGCTCCGGTGTTCAACGCCCGCCTGCGCAAGCAGTGGCTGGCCGGCAAGATGCGCGTCGGCGTGGTCGGCGAGCAGGCCGACCTGACCTACGGCTACGACTACCTGGGCGCCGGCGCCCAGACCCTGGCCGGCCTGGCCAAGGGCAAGTCCGATTTCGTGAAGGCTCTCAAGGCCGCCGAGCGTCCCGCGATCATCGTGGGGCAGGGCGCGCTGACCGGCCCGGACGGCGCGGCGGTGCTGAAGACCCTGGCCGGCCTGGCCAAGAGCTTCAACCTGGTCCGCGAGGGCTGGAACGGCTGGAACGTGTTGCACAGCGCCGCGGCCCGCGTCGGCGGCCTGGATCTCGGCTTCCTGCCGGGCGAGGGCGGCAAGACCGCGCTGGAGATGGTCAAGCCGGGCGCGCTGGACGTGCTGTTCCTGCTGGGCGCCGACGAGATCGAGGCCTCGGCCTCGGGCGCCTTCACCGTCTACCTGGGCAGCCATGGCGACCGCGGCGCGCACAAGGCCGACGTGATCCTGCCGGGCGCCGCCTACACCGAGAAGAACGGCCTGTACGTGAACACCGAGGGCCGGGTTCAGATGGGCGAGCGCGCCGTGTTCCCGAAGGGCGAAGCCCGCGAGGACTGGGCCGTGCTGCGCGCCCTGTCGGAACGTCTGGACGCCAAGCTGCCGTACGACAGCCTGGACCAGCTGCGCGCCAAGCTGTTCGCCGACCACCCGACCTTCGGCCAGATCGACTACGCGCCGGGCTCGACCCCGACCGTGTTCGATGTCGCGGGCCTGGGCGCCGCCGGCGACCTGTCCGACCAACCGTTCCGGAGCGCGGTCGACGCGTTCCACCTGACCAACCCGATCGCGCGCGCCAGCGTGACGATGGCCGAATGCGCCGCCGTCGCCTCCGGCGCCGCCAGGATGGCGGCGGAATGAACGTGGACAGTCCTCAGTTCTTCGCGCTGTTCGGCGCGGCCTGGCTCATCCTGGCCGCTTACAACGTCTGGCTGGTTCGGATCGTCCAGCACCGTCGGGCGATGGCCGGAGAGACGAAGCTGCCGTTCCTGCAGGCCATGTTCGGCCCGGAGCGGGGGCGGGGGATATTCTCGGAACTGAAGTTCCTCTTCACGGGCGAGCACCGCCGTCTGGGCGACGAGGCTCTGACCCGTCTGGTCATGACCACCCGCGCGCTGTTCGCGGTCGGCGGCGTGCTGCTGCTGAGTGTCTTCGTTGTCGCCTTCACTGGAGATGCGCCCGATGTCCGGTGATGCGCCCGCCTTCAATCCCTGGCTCTGGTTCGGCCTGACTCTCGGTCAGGTCCTGCTGGTCGTCGTCTTCCTGCTGATCTCGATCGCCTTCCTGCTGCTCGCCGACCGGAAGATCTGGGCCGGCGTGCAGATGCGGAAGGGCCCGAACGTGGTCGGCCCGTTCGGCCTGCTGCAGTCGTTCGCCGACCTGCTGAAGTTCGTGCTGAAGGAAGTCGTCGTCCCGGCCGGCGCCGACAAGTTCGTCTTCCTGCTGGCCCCGGTGATCACCGTGGTGCTGGCTCTGGCCGGTTGGGGCGTGATCCCGTTCGCCCCGGGCTGGGTGATCGCCGACATCAATGTCGGCATCCTGTACCTGCTGGCGATGAGTTCGCTCGGCGTCTACGGCATCATCATGGGCGGCTGGGCTTCGAACTCGAAGTACCCGTTCCTGGGCGCGCTGCGCTCGGCGGCGCAGATGGTGTCCTACGAGGTCTCGATCGGCTTCGTGATCATCACCGTCGTGCTGATGGCCGGCACGATGAACCTGAGCGATCTGGTCGAGCAGCAGTCCGGCTGGTTCTGGAACTGGAACGTCCTGGGCGGCGGCCTGAAGAACCTGCCGCTGGCGTTGGTGATGATCCCGATGATGGTGATCTTCTACATCTCGGCCCTGGCCGAGACGAACCGCCCGCCGTTCGATCTGCCTGAAGCCGAGTCCGAACTCGTGGCCGGCTATCAGGTCGAGTACAGCTCGACGCCGTACCTGCTGTTCATGCTGGGCGAGTACGTCGCCATCGTCCTGATGTGCGCGATGATCTCGATCCTGTTCTTCGGCGGCTGGAATCCGGGCTTCCCGACCCCGTTCCTGGAGAGCTGGCCGGCGACGGCGCAGAGCCTGTTCTTCTTCGTGATCTTCGCGATCAAGATCTGCTTCTGGTTCTTCATGTTTGCGATGGCGAAGGCGATCGTCCCCCGCTACCGCTACGACCAGCTGATGCGCCTGGGCTGGAAGGTGTTCCTGCCGCTGTCGCTGGTCGGGGTCTTCCTGGTCGCCGGCTGGCGGGTGCTGGCCCGGACGCAAGGGTGGGACGCCTGATGCGCGCCCTGTCCGCCATCGCCGCGACGCTGGTCCTGGCCGCCTGCGCGACCACCGAGAGCGGCGTCGACAGCTACGGCCTGGGCCGCGGCCTGGTGACCTACGACGCCATGGTGCGCGCCAAGGCCGACTGCGCGGCCGTCGGCGGCGAGGTGCGGCCGCGGGCCGCGGGCGGCGACCCCGCCCAGCTTTCGAACTACGTGTGCTACATTCCCAAGAAGGCGGCAAAGCCATGATGCAACGCATCGGACAGGCCATCAAAGGCGCGGCGCTGCTCGACTTCGTCAGCGCGTTCGGGCTGGCCATGAAATACATGGTCGCTCCGAAGAAGACGGTCATCTACCCCAACGAGCGCGGCCCGCAGTCGCCCCGCTTCCGCGGCGAGCATGCCCTGCGGCGCTACCCCAACGGGGAAGAGCGCTGCATCGCCTGCAAGCTCTGCGAGGCGATCTGCCCGGCCCAGGCCATCTACATCGAGGCCGAGCCGCGCGCCGACGGCAGCCGCCGCACGACCCGCTACGACATCGACATGGTCAAATGCATCTACTGCGGCCTGTGCCAGGAGGCCTGCCCGGTGGACGCGATCGTCGAGGGGCCGAACACCGAGTTCGCCACCGAGACCCGCGAGGAGCTCTACTACGACAAGGAGCGCCTGCTCGATAACGGCGACCGCTGGGAGCGCGAGATCGCGAAGAATCTGGAACTGGACGCGGCCTACCGATAAGGGAAGGCCGCGATTCAAACGGGGCGGCGACGCGTGACTGCGCCGGCTCAATCGCAAGACTGATAAGGGAGCAGCGGCCAAGATGGCTCTGCAGGCTATAGCCTTTTACGTGTTGGCGACGGTGACGATCCTGGCGGGTCTCTCCGTGGTCCTCGCGCGCAATCCGGTGCACTCGGTGCTGTTTCTGATCACCGCCTTCTTCTCGGCGGCGGGTCTGTTCGTGCTGATCGGGGCCGAGTTCCTGGCGATGCTGCTCATCGTCGTCTACGTCGGCGCCGTGGCGGTGCTGTTCCTGTTCGTCGTCATGATGCTCGACGTCGACTTCGCCCAGCTGCGCGAGGGCTTCGCGCGCTACCTGCCGATCGGCGGGTTGGTCGCCGGGGTGCTGACGATCGAGATGATCATGGTGGCGGTGAACGTCGCGGCCAACGGCGCGGCGGCCAAGAACGCCACGCCGCAGGCCTCGCTGCCGGACGTGACCAACGCCGAGACCATCGGCCGGGTGCTCTACACCGACTACGTCTACTTCTTCCAGGCGGCCGGCCTGGTGCTGCTGGTGGCCATGATCGGGGCGATCGTCCTGACGCTGCGCCACAAGCCGCACATCAAGCGCCAGAACATCGCCGCCCAGGTGGCCCGCACCCCGGCCACCGGCATGAAGATCGTCGACATCAAGCCGGGTGAGGGGATCGCCGAATGATCGGGCTGTCGCAATATCTGATCGTCGCGGCGATCCTGTTCACGATCGGCGTCTTCGGCATCTTCGTGAACCGCAAGAACGTCATCGTCATCCTGATGAGCATCGAGCTCATCCTGCTGGCGGTGAACATCAACCTGGTGGCCTTCAGCGTCTTCCTGCACGACGTGGTCGGGCAGATCTTCGCGATGTTCGTGCTGACCGTCGCCGCGGCCGAAGCCGCCGTCGGTCTCGCGATCCTGGTCACCTTCTTCCGTAACCGCGGCAACATCGCCGTGGACGACGCCTCGATGATGAAGGGCTGATCGTGGAGACGCTCGTCACCGTAATCCTGTTCGCGCCGCTTCTGGGCGCGCTCATCGCTGGCCTGTTCGGCCGCCGCATCGGGAACATCCCGTCGCAGGCGGTGACCACCGGCCTGCTGGTGCTGGCCGCCGTTCTGAGCTGGTACAACTTCGTCCAATGGACCTGGGGCCACATGGAGGCCTTCACCGTCCATCTGGCGCCGTTCATCAACGTCGGCGACTTCCAGTCGAACTGGTCGATCCGCATCGACGCCCTGTCGTCGGTCATGCTGGTGGTCGTGACCACCGTCTCCAGCCTCGTGCACATCTACAGCTGGGGTTACATGGCCGAGGACGACAGCCGTCCGCGCTTCTTCGCCTACCTGTCGCTGTTCACCTTCGCCATGCTGGCGCTGGTCACCGCCGCCGACTTCATGCAGCTGTTCTTCGGCTGGGAAGGCGTGGGTCTGGCCTCGTATCTGCTGATCGGCTTCTGGTTCAAGAAGCCCTCGGCCAACGCGGCCTCGATCAAGGCCTTCGTGGTCAACCGCGTCGGCGACTTCGGCTTCGCCCTGGGCATCATGACGGTGTTCTGGGCCTTCGGTTCGATCCAGTTCGCCGAGATCTTCCCGCAGATCGCCGCCGGCGCGTCCAAGACCTGGGAGTTCCTCGGCCGCGACTGGCCGCTGGTCGACCTGGCCTGCGTGCTGCTGTTCGTCGGCGCCATGGGCAAGTCGGCGCAGTTCTTCCTGCACACCTGGCTGCCGGACGCCATGGAAGGCCCGACCCCGGTGTCGGCCCTGATCCACGCGGCCACCATGGTCACCGCCGGCGTCTACATGGTCTGCCTGCTGTCGCCGATGTTCGAGTACGCGCCGGTCGCCAAGCAGGTCGTGATGTTCATCGGCGCGGTGACGGCCCTGTTCGCCGCCACCGTCGGCCTGGCCCAGAACGACATCAAGCGGGTCATCGCCTACTCGACCTGTTCGCAGCTGGGCTACATGTTCTTCGCCGCCGGCGTGGGCGCCTACGAGGCGGCCATGTTCCACCTGTTCACGCACGCCTTCTTCAAGGCGCTGCTGTTCCTGGGCGCCGGCTCGGTGATCCACGGCATGCACCACGAGCAGGACATGCGGAAGATGGGCGGTCTGTGGAAGTACCTGCCGTTCACCTACTTCGTCATGACGCTGGGCACGATCGCCATCACCGGCCTGGGCATCCCCGGCATCGGCGGCTTCGCGGGCTTCTACTCGAAGGACACCATCATCGAGGCGGCCTTCGCCGCGGCCCAGCACAACCCGAGCGCCTACTTCGCCTTCCTGGTGGGCGTGTTCGCCGCCGGCCTGACCGCCTTCTACAGCTGGCGCCTGGCCTTCATGACCTTCCACGGCACGCCGAAGTGGGGCGAGCACGCGGCGCACGACGACCATGGCCACGGCCATGACGCCCACGCCGACGCGCATGCTCACGATGCTCACGGCGCGCATGACGATCACGGCCATGGCCACGACCACAAGCCGCACGAGAGCCCCTGGGTGATGCTGTTCCCGCTGGCCGTGCTGGCCGTGGGCGCGGTCGCCGCCGGCTTCGTCTTCGCCGGCTTCTTCGTGGGCCACCACGAGGCCGAGTTCTGGCGCGGCGCGATCTTCACCGCCGAGACCAACCACGTCCTCCACGAGGCGCACGAGGTCCCGACCTGGGTCAAGTGGGCGCCGCTGGTCGCGACCCTGCTGGGCATGGTCGGCGCCTGGTACGTCTACATCGTGCGGGAAGGCATGGGCGCGGCGATCGCGGCCAAGCGCGGCCCGCTGTGGACCTTCCTCTACAACAAGTGGTTCTTCGACGAGCTCTACGACGCCACCTTCGTGCGGGCGGCCCGGTTCCTGGGCGACCTGTTCTGGAAGGGCGGCGACCAGAAGCTCATCGACGGCCTGGGCCCCAACGGCGTCGCCGCGGTGTCCGCGGCGGTCGGCAAACGGACCGGCCGACTGCAGACGGGCTACGTCTACCACTATGCGTTCGTGATGCTGCTCGGCGTGGCCGGTCTGCTCACCTACGCCCTGTACCAATGGTCTCGGTGAGGGGCGCTTAGACCATGACCGGAATTCTCTCTCTCACCACCTTCCTGCCTCTGGTCGGCGTCGCCGCCATCGTCCTGCTGCGCCAGTTCGGCCCGCAGGGCGAGCGCGCCGACACGGCCGCGAAGTGGATCGCGCTGGTCACCACCCTGGCGACCTTCGCCCTGTCGGTCCTGCTGGTGCTCCAGTTCGACCGCTCGATCCCGGGCTTCCAGTTCGTCGAGGAGATCCCGTGGTTCGCGGGGCTCCACTACCGGATGGGCGTGGACGGCATCTCGGTGCTGTTCGTGGCCCTGACCGCCTTCCTGCTGCCGATCTGCATCATCGCCAGCTGGAAGAGCGTCGAGAAGCGCGTCCTCGAATACATGGTCGCCTTCCTGATCCTGGAGACCCTGGTCATCGGCGTGTTCTGCGCGCTGGACCTGATCCTGTTCTACCTGTTCTTCGAGGCCGGCCTGGTCCCGATGTTCCTGATCATCGGCATCTGGGGCGGCAAGAACCGGGTCTACGCGGCCTTCAAGTTCTTCCTCTACACCCTGCTCGGGTCCGTCCTGATGCTGGCCGCCATCCTGGCCATGATCGGCGTGGCGGGCACCAGCTCGATCCCCGAGCTGATGACCTACAGGTTCGCCCCGTGGCTGCAGACCTGGCTGTGGCTGGCCTTCTTCGCCAGCTTCGCGGTCAAGATGCCGATGTGGCCGGTCCACACCTGGCTTCCCGACGCCCACGTCGAGGCGCCGACGGCCGGTTCGGTGATCCTGGCGGGCATCCTGCTGAAGATGGGCGGCTACGGCTTCCTGCGCTTCAGCCTGCCGATGTTCCCGAACGCGAGCGAGATGTTCGCGCCGCTGGTCTTCGCCCTGTCGGTCATCGCCATCGTCTACACCTCGCTGGTCGCCTTCCGTCAGACCGACATCAAGAAGCTGATCGCCTACAGCTCCGTCGCCCACATGGGCTTCGTGACCATGGGCATCTTCGCGGTGAACGAGACCGGGGTGCAGGGCGCCATCTTCCAGATGATCAGCCACGGCTTCATCTCGGGCGCGCTCTTCCTCTGCGTCGGCGTGGTCTACGACCGCATGCACACCCGCGAGATCGCCTTCTACGGCGGCCTGGTGAACCGCATGCCCTGGTACGCGGCGGTGTTCCTGCTGTTCACCATGGGCAACGTCGGCCTGCCGGGCACCAGCGGCTTCGTCGGCGAGATCCTGACCATGGTCGGCGTCTACGGCGTCTCGACCTGGACCGCCTTCGTCGCGGCCACCGGCGTCATCCTGTCGGCGGTCTACGCGCTGAACCTCTACCGTCGCGTGGTGTTCGGCGAGATGACCAACCCGGCCCTGGCCGACATCCAGGACCTGGATTGGCGCGAAGTGCTGATCTTCATCCCGCTGATCGGTTTCACTGTGTACCTGGGCTTCCAGCCCGACATCGTCTTCAACATCACCGGCGCCTCGGTGGACGCCCTAGTGGCCGCCTGGCGCGGCGCGACGGGCGGGTGAGGCGGGCATCATGACCTCTTCGGATATCTGTCTCCTTCTGCCTGAACTGATCCTCGCCGGATCCGCTCTGCTGCTGCTCGTCTGGGGCGCCTGGCAGGGCCGTTCGAACGCGGTGTTCAACGGCGCCGCGATCCTGGCCCTGGCCGCCGCCGCCGTCGCCGCCATCCTGGCGCCGGAAGGCCGCGGCTTCTCGGGCGGCGTCGTCTCCGACGGCCTGTCGACCTTCGCCAAGGTCGCGATCTACGCCGCCAGCGCGGTGAGCATCGTGCTCGGCGACCGCTGGCTGGCCCGCCGCGGCGAGGCCAAGTTCGAGTTCCCGGTCCTGATCGTGCTCGCCGCCCTCGGCATGGGCATGATGGCCTCGGCCGGCGACCTGATCTCGCTCTACATCGGCGTCGAGCTGCACTCGCTGGCCCTGTACGTCCTGGCGGCCATCCGCCGCGACGACGCCAAGGGCTCGGAAGCCGGCCTGAAATACTTCGTGCTGGGCTCGCTCAGCTCGGGCCTGCTGCTGTACGGCGCCTCGCTGATCTACGGCTTCGCCGGCTCGACGCACTTCGACGTCATCGCCCAGGCGGTGCAGGGCGGGGCGGGCGTGGGCGTGCTGTTCGGCCTGGTCTTCCTGATCTGCGGCCTGGCCTTCAAGGTCTCCGCCGCGCCGTTCCACATGTGGACCCCGGACGTCTATGAGGGCGCGCCGTCGCCGATCGTGGGCTTCTTCTCGGCCGCGCCCAAGCTCGCCGCCATGGTGGTGCTGGCCCGCGCCCTGGACGAAGGCTTCGCCGGCGCCATCGGCCAGTGGCAGCAGGTGATCATCGTCGTCGCCCTGCTGTCGGTCTTCGTCGGCGCCTTCGCGGGCCTGGCGCAGCGCAACCTCAAGCGCCTGTGGGCCTACAGTTCGATCGCCAACATCGGCTACGCCCTGATCGGTCTCGCCTCCGGCGGCCAGGACGGCGTGTCGGCCATGCTGATGTTCATGGTCCTGTACATGATCGACGTGACCGGCTTCTTCGCCTGTCTCTGCGCCCTGGAGCGCAGCGGCAAGCCGATGGAGACGATCGACGACATGGCCGGCCTGTTCAAGGAGCGCCCGGTCCTGGCCCTGGCCATGACCGCCTTCGCGCTGTCGGCCCTGGGTCTGCCGCCCTTCAGCGGCTTCTTCGCCAAGTTCTTCGTGTTCAAGGCGGCGCTGGGCGCGGGCCTGGCCTGGGTGGCGGTGGCGGCCCTGGTCGGCTCGGTCGTGGCGGCGTTCTACTACCTGCGCCTGATCAAGGTGATGTGGTTCGACGCGGCGCCGGAAGGCGAGATCGCCAAGGCCCCGGTCGAGGCCAAGACCATCGCGGTGGGCGCGGCGCTGTTCTCGTTCCCGGTGGTGCTGGTCGCCCTCTATTGGCTGACGCCGCTCGCTGAGCGCGCCGCGGCAGCCTTCGGCGGCGCGTGACGATCCCGCCAATCGAGGCGTTGGAGGAGGTCGACTCCACCAACGCCGAGGCGCGGCGACGGGCGGAGGCCGGCGAGACCGGCCCCGTCTGGATCACCGCCAAGCGGCAGACCGCCGGCCACGGCCGCCGCGGCCGCGCCTGGGAGACAGGGCAGGGCAACCTGGCCGCCACCCTGCTCTTCGTCACCGACAAGCCGCCGGCCGAGGCCGCCCAGGTCAGCTTCCTGGCCGCCCTGGCGGTCGCGGACCTGGCCGACGTCTTCGTGCCGCCCGAACTGGTCAGGCTGAAGTGGCCCAACGATCCCATGGTCGGCGGCCTGAAGGTCTGCGGCATCCTGGTCGAGTCGGGCCCGCATCCGTCGGGCGGCCTGTGGATCGCCATGGGCGTGGGCGTGAACCTGGCGACGCCGCCGGTCTCGCCCGAGCGGCCGGCCACGGCCTTCACCGAGCACATGACCACCCCGCCGCCGGCGCCGCTGGACGCCCTGGCGCTGCTGGCGCGCAACTTCGAGCGCTGGCGCGTCCTGTGGCAGTCGCACGGCTTCCCGCCGATCGCCGAGGCCTGGACCCGCCGGGCCCAGGGGCTGGGCCAACCCTGCGTCGCCCGCCTCGGAAACGAGACCGTGGAGGGGATCGCCGAGGGCCTCGACGGCGACGGGGCTCTGCGTCTGCGCTTGCCAGACGGCATGCTGCGGCGCATCACGGCCGGCGACGTCTTCTTCGGCGGATCCTGATCCGCCCAACCCTAGGCGCCGGACGGGGGACGGACCGGCGAGGAGAACAGTGAATGCTGCTGGCGATCGAGCAAGGGAACACCAACACCCTATTCGCCGTGCATGACGGCGAGAGCTGGATCGCCCAGTGGCGCAGCGCCACCGAGAGCACCCGCACCGCCGACGAATACGCGGTCTGGCTGTCCCAGCTTCTGGAGATGCGCGGTCTGGGCCTGGGCTCGCTGACCGCCTGCATCATCTCCAGCGTGGTGCCGCAGTCGATCTTCAACCTGCGCAACCTGTCGCGCCGCTATCTGCACGTCGAGCCGCTGATCATCGGCGAGAACGCCGAGCTGGGCGTCGAGGTGCGGATCGACAAGCCGTCGGAAGCCGGCGCCGACCGCCTGGTCAACGCCATCGGCGCGCACATCGCCTATCCCGGCCCGCTGATCGTGATCGACAGCGGCACGGCGACGACCTTCGACGTGGTGGGCGCCGACGGCGGCTTCGAGGGCGGCATCATCGCCCCGGGCATCAACCTCTCCATGCAGGCCCTGCACGAGGCCGCGGCCAAGCTGCCCCGCATCGCCATCCAGCGTCCCGAGCGCAACCGCGTGGTCGGCACCGACACGGTCAGCGCCATGCAGTCCGGCGTGTTCTGGGGCTACATCAGCCTGATCGACGGCCTGATCGAGCGCATCAAGGCGGAACGCGGCGAGCATCTGACCGTCGTGGCCACCGGTGGCGTCGTTTCGCTGTTCGAAGGCGCGACGAGACAGATCGATCACTTCGACCCCGACCTGACGATCCGTGGCATGCTCGAGATCCACCGTCGCAACCGTCGACTGGCCCAGTAATGACCGCGAACCCCAATGACGAACTGGTCTTCCTGCCGCTCGGCGGGTCGAACGAGATCGGGATGAACTTCAACCTGTACGGCTACGGCCCCGAGGACGACCGCAAGTGGATCGTCGTCGACCTGGGCGTGACCTTCGGCGACCAGACCACGCCGGGCGTCGAGGTGATCCTTCCGGATCCTGAGTTCATCGAGGAATACGCCGAAGACATCCTCGGCATCGTCCTGACCCACGCTCACGAGGACCACATCGGCGCCGTCGCCTGGCTGTGGCCGCGGCTGAAGGCGCCGGTCTACGCCACGCCGTTCACCGCCTACCTGCTGCGCGAGAAGCTGCGCGACGCCGATCTGCTCGACGAGGTCGAGATCACCGAGGTGCCGCTGAGCGGCAGCTTCAGCCTGGGGCCGTTCGACCTCGACCTGGTGACCCTGACCCATTCGATTCCCGAGCCGAACGGCGTGGCCATCCGCACGCCGCTCGGCACGGTGCTGCACACCGGCGACTGGAAGATCGATCCCGATCCGCAGCTGGGCCCGGTCACCGACGTCGAGGCCCTGCGCAAGCTCGGCGACGAGGGCGTGCTGGCCATGGTCTGCGACAGCACCAACGTCTTCGTCGACGGGACGGCCGGCTCGGAGGCCGAGGTCCGCACCGCGATGAACACCCTGATCGCCGGGCTGAAGGGCAAGGTCGCCGTCGCCTGTTTCGCCTCGAACGTCGCCCGGATGGACACCGTCATCCGCGCCGCCCAGGCCGCCGGCCGCAAGGTGGTGCTGGCCGGCCGCTCCATGCACCGAATGGCCGCCGCCGCCCGCAGCGTCGGTCTGCTGGAAGGCATCGAGCCGCTGCTCGACGAGAACCAGGCCAAGAACATCCCTGAGGACGGCGTCCTGTTCCTCTGCACGGGCAGCCAGGGCGAGCCGCGCGCCGCGCTGGCCCGGATCGCCGACGGCGGGCATCCGCACATCAAGCTGGGGCAGGGGGATCACGTGATCTTCTCGTCGCGGGTCATTCCGGGGAACGAGATCCCGATCCGCAACCTGCAGAACAAGCTCGCCGACCGCGGGGTGCGCCTCTACACCGAGCGCGACCACCCCGGCATCCACGTCTCCGGTCACCCGTGTCGCGACGAGCTGGCCCAGATGTACGCCTGGGCTCGGCCGCAGATCGCCGTCCCGACCCACGGCGAGCGCCGCCATCTGTTGGAGCACGCCGCCTTCGCCAGGGACCTGCAGGTCCCGCAGGCGGTGGCGCCGCGCAACGGCGACATGGTCCGGCTGGCTCCGGGCCGCGCGGAGATCATCGACGAGGTTCCCTCGGGCCGCCTCTACGTCGACGGCGGCATGCTGACGCCGGAGAACGGCGACGCCCTGAAGGAGCGCCGCCACGCCGCCTTCAACGGCATGCTGGCCGTCTCGGTGGTGCTGAACGACAAGGGCAAGATCCTGGCCGGTCCGACCCTGAAGGGCGCCGGCCTGCCGGGCGAGGAGGACTATTCGGTCGAGGACGCCCTGGCCGACCTCGCCGAGGAAGCGTCGCAAGCGCTGAAGAAGCTGCCGGCCGAGGAGCGGGCGATCGACGAGCTGGTCGAGACCGTCCTGACCCGCGCCGTGAAGAAGGCCGCGTACCGCATCTGGGAACGCAAGCCGGTCGTCGAGGCGACGGTGCTGCGGGTCTGACGAGGGCGTGATCGGCCGGCGGTATTGAACCCGGACCGACGGCGCGCCACCTGACCTGTATGACCGAAGGCCGCCCTTGGGGGGCTCCGACGGATTCTGACCCGCCGCGACCATCGCGGCGCGCGGTCGAACCTGCGTTCAATTTTCGCTGGCGCGAGGCCTGGGGCCTGGCGCTGCTGCTCGCCCTGATCGGCGCGACCTTCGCGGGGCAGCTGCTCCTGCGCGGCGGGCTGGGCCAACCGAATCTCGAGACGCTCGGGGCGCTCAGCCGGGGAACCCTGGCCGAGGGCTGGTGGTGGACGCCGTTCACCGCGATGTTCATGCACGCCGGGCTTCTGCACCTGGGCATGAACCTGTCGGCGATGATCCCGTTCGGCCTGATCCTGGCGCGCCGGTTCGGACCAAGCGCGCGGGGACAGCTGGCCTTCATCGCCTTCTATCTGGTCGCCGGCCTCGCGGGCGATGCGGTCTATTTGGCGCTTCAGCCTGATCCCTACGCCCTGATGGTCGGCGCCTCGGGCGCGATCTTCGGTCTCTGGGGCGGGGTCATGCGCCTCGGCCGGGACGGGACGCTGTCGCCGGCGTTCTCGCCTCAGGTCCTGCGCCAGCTCGGCGGGCCGATCGTGGCCAACGTCATCGTCGTGCTGGCCTTCGGTCTCTCCGGCGGCGGCATCGCCTGGCAGGCGCACCTGGGCGGCTTCCTGGTCGGCTGGCTGGGCCTGGGGCTGTTCCTGCACGGCCGGAGCGGTGTAAGCCGCGGATCATGAAGACGTTCGCTTTCGCCGCCGCGATGGCCCTGGTGGCCTCGACCGCCGCCGCCCAGACGCCGCTGGAGCTCGTTCAGAGCGCCTACAAGGAGGACGGCGCGGTCATCGAGCCCGCCAAGCTTCCCGGCTACTACGCGGCCGACCTGGCCGCAGCCCTGGCGGAGGACCAGAAGGAAGAGGACGGCGGCGTCGGCTTCGATTGGCTGTATGGCGCGCAGGACTTCGAGATCACCGACCTCGCGTTCGCCGAGGAGGCCGTTCCGCCCGACCGTTCCCAGGTCCAGGTCAGGTTCAAGAACTTCGGCGAACCCAAGGAAATCTATTGGCTCCTCTGCCGGCGCGCGAACGGCGACTGGCGGATCGACAACGTCATGACGATGGAATGGGGACTGAGGGAGGCGGTCGGCCTCGGTCCTGAGGGCGAATGCTGAGAGCGCTGCCGTAGGGTAGCCATGGCGCCGCCCGGTCGCGGGGTGTAGAGCAGCGCCGGAAACGATACCTAGCAGTCCGGACGAGACCCATGATCGGTAAACTGAACCACGTCGGCGTCGCCACCCCCTCGATCGAGGAGTCGGTGAAGATGTACCGCGACCTGCTCGGCGCCACCTCCGTGACCGACAAGTTCGCCATGCCGGAGCAGGGCGTCTGGGTCTGTTTCGTGAACCTGCCCAACAGCCAGATCGAGCTGATCGAGCCCTACGGCGAAACGAGCCCGATCCACGGCTTCCTGGCCAAGAACCCCAAGGGCGGCCAGCACCACGTCTGTTTCGAGGTCGAGAACATCCACGAGGCCCGCGACGCCCTGGTCGCCAAGGGCGCGACCGTGCTGGGCGAGCCGCGCATCGGCGCCCACGGGACCCTGATCATCTTCGTGCATCCCAAGGACGTGGGCGGCATGCTGGTCGAGCTGATGGAAACGCCGAAGGAAGGTCATCACTGATGGGCCTCCTGACCGGCATCGCCATCTATGTGACGCTGTGGTGGACGGTGCTGTTCGCCGTCCTGCCGCTGGGCAACCGCACCTATGCCGAAGAGGGCCTGGAGGTGAAGGACGGCGGCGATCCCGGCGCGCCGGTGAACCCCAACCTCAAGCGGAAGTTCTTCACCACCACCTGGGTGTCGGCCGTGCTGTGGGTGGTGCTGTTCGTGGTCATCAAGCTCGGCGTCATCCCGATGCCTCAGGCTCCCTCGAACTGGAACTAGTCTCGCGGCCTCGGCTTCGGAGGCCGGAACGCCCAGGTTTTCGGCAGCGGGCGCATGAATCGACCGCCGATGACCAAAGTCCGGGCGATCAGCGACCTCAAGCCGCCGTCCGTGCGGGTTCGACTCGCGACGCGTCGAGGGGCGGCTAGTCTCGGGGGCATGGAGGCCGGTTCGCCGGTCTTGCTCCGTGGCGTTTTTCCCCGACGATGACTGCAGGGCCGCTGGTTTGCTCCAGCGGCCTTCTTTTCGCCGCCGGTCGCGTTGCCAATCGAGCGCGCGCAAGGGTAAGTCACCCCTAACGCTATTTGGGGATACCGATGCGCCTGTCGCGCTATTTTCTGCCTACGCTCAAGGAAGCGCCTTCCGACGCCCAGATCGTCTCGCATCAGCTGATGCTGCGGGCCGGCATGATCAAGCAGGAGGCCGCCGGCATCTATGCCTGGCTGCCGCTGGGTCTGCGGGTGCTGAAGAAGGTCGAGCAGATCGTCCGCGAGGAGATGAACCGCGCCGGCGCCGTCGAACTCCTGATGCCGACCATCCAGCTGGCCGACCTGTGGCGCGAGAGCGGCCGCTACGAGGCCTATGGCGATGAGATGCTGCGCATCGTCGACCGCCACAAGCGCGACCTGCTGTACGGCCCGACCGCCGAAGAGGTCGTGACCGACATCTTCCGGGCCTATGTGAAGTCCTACAAGGACCTGCCGCTGAACCTCTACAACATCCAGTGGAAGTTCCGTGACGAGCGCCGCCCGCGCTTCGGCGTCATGCGCGGCCGTGAGTTCCTGATGAAGGACGCCTACAGCTTCGACCTGGACGAGGCCTCGGCCCGCAAGGCCTACAACCGCATGTTCGTCGCCTATCTGAACGTCTTCGCCCGCATGGGTCTGAAGGCGGTGCCGATGCGCGCCGACACCGGCCCGATCGGCGGCGACCTCAGCCACGAGTTCATCATCCTGGCCGACACCGGCGAGAGCCAGGTGTTCTGCCACAAGGACCTGGTGGAGATGGGCGCGCCCGGCCCGGACGTGGACTGGTACGGCGACCTGCAGCCGCTGGTCGACCAGCGCACGGCCCTCTATGCCGCCACCGAAGAAATGCACGACGAGGCCGCCTTCGCCGCCGTGCCCGCCGACAAGCAGCTGTCGGCCCGCGGCATCGAGGTCGGCCACATCTTCTACTTCGGCGAGAAGTACTCCAAGCCGATGAAGGCCAACGTCGCCGGTCCGGACGGCAAGGACGTCGCGGTTCACATGGGCAGCTACGGCGTCGGCGTCTCGCGCCTGCTGGGCGCGATCATCGAGGCCAGCCACGACGAGGGCGGCATCATCTGGCCGGACGCCGTGGCGCCGTTCGACGTCGGCGTGCTGAACCTTCGGGTCGGCGACGAGGCCTGCGATGCGGCCTGCGACAAGGTCGTCGCCGCGCTGGAGGCCGCCGGCCTGGAGGTCCTCTACGACGACACCGACAACCGTCCGGGCGGCAAGTTCGCCACGGCGGACCTGATCGGCCTGCCGCACCAATTGATCATCGGCCCCAAGGCGCTGGCCGAGGGCAACGTCGAGCTGAAGCATCGCGCCACCGGCGAACGGTCGGTGACGTCGCTCGACGCGGCGATCGCCCAGCTGACCGGCAAGGCCGCCGCGTGAGCCAGGCCGCCGCGACGCACGGCGCCCCCTTCGGGCGGTGGGAGCGGGCCGTTGCGGTCCGCTATCTGCGGGCGCGGCGCAAGGACGCCGGCGTCGCCCTGATGTCGGTGATCTGCTTCCTGGCCATCATGCTGGCGGTGTTCGCCCAGATCACCGTGATGAGCGTGATGAACGGCTTCCGGGCCGATCTGCTGGACCGGATGCTGGGCTTCAACGGCCATGCCTATGTGCTGGGCGACGGGCTCTACGGCGAGGAGCCGGCGCACATCGTCGAGCGCCTGCTCAAGGTTCCGCAGGTCACCCGGGCCACGCCGATGGTCGAGGGGCAGGCCATGGTCATGGGGCCGGCCCAGATCTCCGGCGCGATGGTGCGCGGGATCTCGCCGTCGGACCTGCGCAAGACCGACATCATCGCCAAGAACATCCGCCGCGGGTCTCTGGACGGCTTCGGCCAGGGGGAATACGGCGGCGACCTGATCCTGATCGGCGACCGCATGGCCGCCTCGCTGGGCGTCGGCCCCGGCGACCCCATCACTCTGATATCGCCCAGCGGCGCCTCGACCGCCTTTGGCCAGAGCGTGAGCCAGAAGGACTATGTCATCGGCGGCGTGTTCTCGGTCGGCATGAGTGAGTTCGACCAGCTGTTCATCTACATGCCCCTGGAGCAGGCCCAGCTGTTCTTCGGCCGCGAGGGGCGGGTCGACAAGATCGAGATCATGGTCAAGAACCCGGACAAGGCCACCAGCCTGCGGCCGGCGCTGAAGGCCGCGGCGGGACCGCTGGTCAGCGTCGCCGACTGGACCCAGCAGAACCGATCCTTCTTCGAGGCCCTGGCGGTCGAACGGGTCATGGTCCGGCTGATCATGATGGTGGTGGTGATCATGGCCGCTCTGAACATCATCTCCTGCGTGGTGATGATGGTGAAGAACAAGGGCCGCGACATCGGCATCCTGCGCACCATGGGGGCCAGCCAGGGCGCCGTTCTGCGCATCTTCATGATGGCCGGCGTGATCCTGGGTCTGGCCGGCTCGGCCGTCGGTCTGGTGCTCGGCGTGGTGTTCTGCGCCAACATCGAGGCGATCCAGCAGATCGTCGAGTCCGTCACCGGAACCCAGGTGTTCAACGCCGATGTCTATTTCCTGAGCCACCTGCCGGCGAAGATCGAGTGGCACGAGGTCGCCATCGCCACCGGCTGGTCTTTCGCGATGAGCATCCTGGCCACTCTGTGGCCGGCCTGGCGGGCCTCTCGCCTCGATCCGGTGGAGGCCCTCCGCTATGAGTGAGCCGACGCTCAGCCTGCGCGGCGTGGTCCGCACCTACAAGACCGACGCCGGCGCCCTGGAGGTGCTCAAGGGCGTCGACCTGGATCTCCATCCGGGCGAGATCGTCGGCCTGATCGGGCCGTCGGGCTCGGGCAAGTCGTCGCTGCTGCACGCCGCCGGCCTGCTGGAGCGGCCGAATGGCGGTCAGGTGTTCATCGGCGGTCGCGACTGCACCGCCCTGAACGAGCGCGGCCGCACCCGCACGCGCCTGGGGACCATCGGCTTCGTCTACCAGTTCCATCACCTGCTGCCGGAGTTCACGGCCCTGGAGAACGTGGCCATGCCGGCCATGATCGCCGGCCGGCCGGCGGACGAAGCGCGGGACCGGGCCGAAGCGCTGCTGGCGTCGTTCGGCCTCGCCGAGCGGGTCCACCATCAGCCGGCCCAGCTGTCGGGCGGCGAGCAGCAGCGCGTGGCCATCGCCCGGGCCCTGACCAACCAGCCGCGCCTGCTGCTGGCCGACGAGCCGACCGGCAACCTCGACCCGGACACCGCCGCGGTGGTGTTCCAATCGCTGTATGATCAGGCGCGCGAGCAGGGCGTCGCCGCCCTGATCGCCACCCACAACCTGGAGCTGGCCCGCTACATGGATCGGGTGTTCGCCCTGAAGGACGGGCACCTGGAGAAGCGCGGGGGGTAGGACGGCGTGCGCGGCTAGGGCGCGCCGCCGACCGTGACGAGGTCCACCACGGCCGGGCGCCCCGAGTCTGCTGGGTAGCCGTCGATCCAGCGCAGGGTCTTGGGATCGACGCGGTCGGCGCGGAAGCCCGCTGGGGGCGTCTTGCCATCGAGCAGAATGCGAAGGCCCGCCTTCTCCGGATCGCCCACGAACGTCAGCCGGGGATTGCCGGACCAGCGCGTGCGTTCGCCCATGATGATCTCGGCGCGATCGGCGGAGATCTGGACGCTGGCGTGAGGGTCGGCCTCGTCGGCGGCGACTTTCGACACCGTGCGGAAGGGCTCGTCCTGCAGGCGTCCGGCCAGGGCGGCGGTCCCTGTCGCCAGGGCGCAGACGGCGGCGAGCCCTGCGACCAGGGCGACGCCCTTGGCGCGGGGGGATGCGGGGGCGGGGGTCAGGATGGCTTTCAGGCGCATGATCTGGGGGCTCCTTCCGGTTCCAGTGAGTGAAGTCGCGAGCGGGCGTCCGGCGCCGAGGCGCAGGGCGTCGACGAGCAGTTCGGCATAGGCGCGGCGGGTCGCGGGCGAGGCGCCGGCCAGGGCGTCTCGGTCGCAGACCTCCTCCCGCGCCGCGATGAGGCGACGGTGAAGCGCCGTCTGGATCGGGTTGAACCAGAGCAGCGCCAGGACGAGGTCCTCGGCCAGTCCGCGCAGATTGTCGGCCCGCTTCAGGTGGGCGAGTTCGTGGGCGCAGACGGCGGCGAGCTGATCGTCGGGGAGGGTGGCGAGCCCGGCCGGCAGCAGGATCATCGGCCGCCGGAGGCCGGCGAGCAGCGGCGAGGACAGGCCGTCGGACCAGGCGATGGCGGGGGCGCGCAGGCCCTGGGCCGCGGCCGCTTGCGCCGTCGCCTTGGCGAGGCCTTCGCGATCCGCCGGCTCCGCCTGGCGCATCCGTCTCGCCAGCCGGGCGTGAAGCATGGCCAGCCGTCCCAGACGCAAGGCCGCGCCGACCGCGGCGACGGTCAGGATGAGGCTCGGCGTCCCGTCGAGAAGCCGCCGCCAGGCGGTTCCGGCCGTCGACGCGGCCGCCGCCGTCTGCTCGGCGAGCGCGGGGGACCAGCCGGAGAGCGGGACGAGCGCCGCGGTCTCCTCGGGGAGGAGGAGCGCCAGGCCTGGCGCGGCCCCGGCGGCCAGCAGCGGCGCGGCGAAAAGCAGGGTCCAGAGCCGCGCGCGCGTTCCGGCATCGACGGCGAGCCGGTCGACCAGGACGCCGGCCGTCCAGGCGACGGCGGCGAACGGCGCCGTCGCCAGCAGGATCCAGACGGCGGCGGTCACCTGTCCTTCTCCAGATCGGCGTTGAGCACGGCCGTCAGTTCCTCCAGTTCGGCCTCGTTGAGCACCTGGCTGCCGGAGAAGGCGGAGGCGGGCAGGGGGCCGTCGACCTCGAGAACGCCGCGCACCAGCCGCCGGAGGACGCCGCCGAGCACCTGGGTCTTGCCGGCGGCGGCGGCGTAGACGGCGACGCCGTGGACCTCCTCGCGGTTCAACAGGCCCTTGGCGCGCATCCGCTCCAGGACCGTCCGGGTCGTCGAGGCGGCCCAGGCCAGCCCCTCCGGCAGCCGCGCCTGGATTTCGCGGGCGCTGGCGGGGCCGTCCCGCCAGAGGATCTTGAGCAGTTCCAGCTCGGCTTCGGAGGGCTGCGGCGTGTCGGCCATGGGGTGCTCGCTATCAATGTCGCCCATACGCTACATCTGTAGCGCTCGGAACGTCAAGCGCGCGCGCGGCGTTGGTCTCTTGGCGACCGCCCAGATTTCGCCCAGATCACGCTGTCATGAAGGCCTTGTAATATTTCACCTCCGACGAGAGCGTACATATGACCCGTCAGCTCGACTTCAGCGGCCAATCCGGCGCCAGTTACCGCTATCGGCCGATCGAAGAGCTGAAACCGGTCTCGCCGGGCGGGGCGAACTACTTGTTCGTACGTTGGGACGGCGATGTGGCGGCTGTCATCTACGCCGGGGAGACCGATAGTCTTCACCGCACGGTGTTCGAGAACTGGGACGCCGCTCAGTCGGCGCACGGCGCCACCCACATCTATGCGCGCCTGAACATCACCGGCGCCGTGCGTCGGGCCGAGCAGGCGGACCTCATCGGGAAGCACCGTCCGCCCATGAATCCGGCCCCCGCCGCGGCGCCGCGCGCGTCCAAGCCGGCGGCCGCCAAGACCGAGGCGCCCGAGGGCGAGGCCAAGGCCCCGGCGAAGAAGACCGCCCGCAAGGCCGGCTGACGTTCGTCCACAGGCGGCGTCGTTCGATGAGGGCGGCGCCGTTCTGTTCCTGTGGAACGAATGTGGGCTTGACGAGAACAAAACCGGAAAATAGAACAAAGGGGCAACTCGAAAACGGGAGGCCTCCATGGTCCGGATCGCGCGTGAATCGCTGGCCCTGATGTCCGTCATCGGCTTTGTGTGGATGATGTGTTCCGTCGCCTACATGGTGGCGTGAATCGTCCTATGACCTGATCTCGCCCAGAAGGAGCAGAGCGCATGGCTGACGCCGCCGCCGTGGAGACCGCCGCAAAGGGGTTCGTCCACCTGCGGGTCCGGTCGGCCTATTCGATGCTCGAGGGCGCGATCAAGGCGGACGCGATCGGCAAGATGGCCGCCGCGGCGGTGATGCCGGCCGTGGGCGTGGCCGACCGGGCCAACCTCTTCGGCGCCCTGGAATTCTCCGTCACCGCCAAGGACGCCGGCGTGCAGCCGATCATCGCCTGCGCCGTTCCGGTGAAGGGCATCGGCGAGGGCCCGCCGGAGCGCTGGGCCCGGACCCCGACGGTGGTGCTGCTGGCCCAGAGCGAGCAGGGCTATCTCAATCTCACCGAAATCTCATCGGCGGCCTACCTCGAGGCGGACCCGTCCGAGGAGCCGAGCGTGCCCTGGTCCAAGGTGGTCGAGCACGCCGAGGGACTGCTGCTGCTGTCCGGCGGTCGCGACGGCCCGGCGGATCCGCTGTTCGCGGCCGGCAAGAGCGCCGACGGCGCGGCGGCCCTGGCCGAAATGCACCGGGCGTTCGGCGACCGCTTCTACGTCGAGCTGCAGCGCCACGGCATGCCGGAGCAGGCGGCGGCCGAGCCTGGGCTGGTCGCCTGGGCCTATGAGAACGACGTCCCGCTCGTCGCCACCAACGACGTCTATTTCGCCAAGGCGGACATGTACGAGGCGCACGACGCGCTGCTCTGCATCTCCGACGGCTCCTTCGTCGGCCAGGACGAGCGGCGGCGGGTGACCGCCGAGCACTGGTTCAAGCCGGCGGACGCGATGCGGGCCCTGTTCGCGGACCTGCCGGAGGCGTGTGACAACACCCTCGACATCGCCCGGCGCTGCGCCTTCATCGTCAACAAGCGCGACCCGATCCTGCCGCGGTTCCCGACCGGCGACGGCCGCAGCGAGGACGAGGAGCTGGCGCACCAGGCCCGGGAGGGCCTGAAGCGACGGCTGGAGGGGCTGGTTCTGGCCGCCGACGAGGCGGACTACTGGGCGCGGCTGGATCGCGAGATCGGCGTCATCCAGAGGATGGGCTTCTCGGGCTACTTCCTGATCGTTTCGGACTTCATCAAATGGGGAAAGACTCACGGCATCCCCGTGGGCCCCGGGCGGGGCTCGGGCGCCGGCTCGCTGGTCGCCTGGGTGCTGACCATCACGGATCTGGATCCGCTTCGGTTCGGCCTGCTGTTCGAGCGCTTCCTGAATCCGGAGCGGGTGTCGATGCCCGACTTCGATATCGACTTCTGCCAGGAACGGCGGGAAGAGGTCATCGACTACGTCCAGCACAAGTACGGGCTGGACCGGGTGGCCCAGATCATCACCTTCGGCACCCTGCAGGCCCGCGCCGTGCTGCGCGACGTCGGCCGGGTGATGCAGCTGCCGCTCGGCCTGGTCGACCGGCTCTGCAAGATGGTGCCGAACAACCCCGCCAATCCCACGACCCTGGCCCAGGCGATCAACATCGAGCCGCGGCTGCGCCAGGCGCGTGACGACGACCCGTCGGTGGCCCAGTGCCTGGAGGTGGCGCTGCGGCTGGAGGGGTTGTTCCGCAACGCCTCGACCCACGCCGCCGGGGTGGTGATCGGCGATCGCCCGCTGACCGAACTGACGCCGCTGTACAAGGATCCGCGCTCGGACCTGCCGGCCACCCAGTTCAACATGAAGTGGGTCGAGAGCGCCGGCCTGGTGAAGTTCGACTTCCTGGGCCTGAAGACCCTGACCGTGCTGGACCGCTGCGTGAAGCACATGGCCAAGCGCGGGGCGGCGGTCGATCTGAGCAAGCTGCCGCTCGACGACCTGCCGTCGTACGAGCTGATGGGGTCGGGCCAGACGGTCGGCGTGTTCCAGCTGGAAAGCCAGGGCATGCGCGACACCCTGCGCAAGATGCGGCCAGGCTCGCTGGAGGAGATCACCGCCCTGATCTCGCTCTACCGCCCGGGCCCGATGGACAACATCGACACCTTCGTCGACACCAAGTTCGGCCGGCGGCCGATGGATGTCCTGCATCCGTCGCTGGAGCCGGTGCTGAAGGAGACCTACGGCGTCATCGTCTACCAGGAACAGGTGATGCAGATCGCCCAGATCCTGGCCGGCTACAGCCTCGGCGAAGCCGACCTGCTCCGCCGGGCGATGGGCAAGAAGAAGAAGGAGGAGATGGACCTCCAGAAGGCGCGCTTCGTCTCGGGCGCGTCCGAAAAGGGCGTCGATCCCAAACAGGCGGCCTCGATCTTCGAGCTGGTCGAGAAGTTCGCCGGCTACGGCTTCAACAAGTCGCACGCCGCCGCCTACGCCCTGATCAGCTACCAGACCGCCTGGCTGAAGGCGAACGCGCCGGTCGAGTTCCTGGCCGGCTCGATGAGCCTCGACATCAGCAACACCGACAAGCTGGCGGTGTTCTACCAGGACGCCCGCCGGTTCAAGATCACCGTGCGGCCGCCGGACGTGAACCGTTCGGGCGCCGACTTCGAGGTCGAGGACGGCGAGGTGCTCTACGCCCTGGGGGCGGTGCGCAACGTCGGCTTCGCGGCCATGCAGCACGTGGTCGACGTCCGGGGCGAGGGCGGGCCGTTCCGGGACATCTTCGACTTCGTCGAGCGGGTCGACCCCAAACAGGTCAACAAGCGCGCGCTGGAGAACCTGGCCCGGGCCGGGGCGCTGGACAGCATCCACCCCAACCGCGCCCAGATCGTCGAGGCGGCGGACAAGCTGATCGCCTACAGCCAGACCGAGGCCGCCGACCGGGCCTCGGACCAGCTCAGCCTGCTCGGGGGCGAGAAGAGCGAGACCAATCGGCCGCGGCTGCCGCGGGTCGAGCCCTGGGATCAGATCCGCCGGCTGGATGAGGAGCTTTCCGCGGTCGGTTTCTACCTCACCGGCCACCCGCTGGAGGACATGATCGACGTCCTGCGGCGGCGGCGGACGTCGCTGCTGACCGAGGTGATCCCGGCCGCCGAGGCCGGGGGCGAGGCCTTCCGGATGGCCGGCATGGTCCGCCGCCGCCAGGAGCGGGTCCAGCAGAGCGGCGACCGCTTCGCCTTCGTCTCCCTGTCCGACCCGACCGGCGAGTATGAGGTGCTGTTCCCGCCCGAGGCCCTGCGCCGTTGCCGCGACGCGCTCGAGCCCGGCAAGGCGGTGCTGATCAAGGTTCGCGCCAAGGGGCGGGACGGGGAGGTGCGGTTCTTCGGCGACGACGCCGAGCCGCTCGACAAGGCGGTCGAGAATGTCGCCGCCAGCCTGCGGGTGCATCTGTCGCCGTATTCGGCGGAGATCGAGGCGCTCAAGCGTCGCCTGGCCCCCGCGGCCGCGACCAAGGGCGGGGAGGTGGTGTTCGTCGCCGGCCTTGGCGGCGGCAAGGAGGTCGAGCTGAAGCTTCCCGGGTTCTACACCCTGGACGCGTCGCTGCGGGGCGCCCTGAAGACCGCGCCGGGGGTGGCTTTCCTGGAGGACGTCTAGGGTCTGTACTCAATTGGGAATGAGCAATTTCAATCGCTTGCCCCAACCCTATTCCGCTCATCCCCGCGAAGGCGGGGATCCAGGTGTTTTTTCGTAGCCGCCCTTCAACCGCCCAAGCCCGTCAGGACCGCTTCAGCACCCAATAGGCCTGGATCCCCGCCTTCGCGGGGATGAGCGGTATCGAGTACAGACCCTAGGGAAGACGTCTCGGGAAGGCGGGGCAGGACGTCGGAGCCAGGGCGTCCGATCGCCCGCGGCTGGCGACCACCGCCTCCTGGGGCTGTGTCGGTCGGCTTGGGTCGGCTCGAATGAGCCGCGCCTCCGGGCGGAGACGGTGCGTCCAGATCGCCCCGATCAGCTTCCGCGTAACCAGCCTCGGCGTAACCAGCCGCAGCGTGATCCGTATCGGCGAAGTCTGGATCGATGGGGCCGGTATCAGGCGGCTCCAGTCTGAAGTCGATCAGCTCGGTCCGGTCAGTCTGAAGTCGATCATTCTCAATCCCGCCCGTCTCGGTCGAGCCCGCCTCAGTCGAGCCAGTCCCGGTCGGGCCAGTCTCGGCCCTGTTCATCTCAGTCCGGTTCATCTCGGTTCGGTTCATCCGAAGCGGGGGCGGACATGCAGCCGCCCGTGCCTAGGAACCGCGCGCCGACCATGTCCGGACCTCTGTGTCCCCGCCGAGGATTGCTCACAGGCATTGTTCGTCGAACGCGCCCCGCCGCCCCGCCGCCCCGCCGCCCCGCCGCCCCGCCGCCCCGACCTTCGCGGGGGCGATCCGATGAAGGCGGGCGGCGAGGGCTCTGGAGTCTGGCGGCCCGGTCGGATCTGAACCGCCGCGGCGCCCTGCATCGAAAGCGCTCTTGTGGAACGCTGTTCGAACCCCTTTCGTCAGGGAAGGAACACCGGCGACGACACAACGACGACACAGGGAGCATCGCGATGGCCGACGGATCGGTGACGCTGGACGAGGCGCGGAATGCGGTCTGGTCGGCGCCGTTGGAGAGTCTGGATCCCGCCCAACCGGCGCTGTTCCAGCAGGACGCCATGTGGCCGATCTTCGACCGCCTGCGCGCCGAGGCGCCGGTCCATTTCACAGAGGGCGGCGAGTACGGGCCCTACTGGTCGATCACCCGCTACAACGACATCATGGCGGTCGACACCAACCATCAGGTGTTCTCGTCGGACTTCCTGTTGGGCGGCATCACCATCGGCGGCGGCCAGCAGAACTTCGAGCCGTTGCCGATGTTCATCGCCATGGACCCGCCCCGGCACGACGTGCAGCGCAAGGCGGTCAGCCCGGCCGTCTCGCCCGCCAACCTGCAGCTGATGGCGCCGCTGATCCGCGAGCGGGCCGGGGCCATCCTCGACGGCCTGCCGATCGGCGAGACCTTCGACTGGGTCGACCTGGTCTCCAAGGAACTGACGGCCATGACCCTGGCGACGCTGTTCGACGCGCCGCAGGAGGACCGCCGCAAGCTGCCCTACTGGTCCGACGTGGTCACCGCCATCCCGATGCCTGGCGGCATCGTCGAGAGCCTGGAGCAGAAGCTGGAGATCTTCCAGGAGTACCAGGCCTACTTCAACGTCCTCTGGAACCAGAAGGTCAACGCTCCGCCGACGGGGGACATGATCTCGATGCTGGCCCACCACCCGGCGACGCGCGACATGGCGCCGCGCGAGTATTTCGGCAACGTCGTGCTGCTGACCGTGGGCGGCAACGACACCACCCGCAACACCATCTCCGGCTCGGTGTTCGAACTGAACCGCAATCCCGACCAGTACGCCAAGCTGCGCGCCGACCCGTCGCTGATCCCCTCGATGGTGTCGGAGACGATCCGCTACCAGACCCCGCTGGCCCATATGCGCCGCACGGCGCTGGAGGACATCGAGCTGGGCGGCCAGATCATCCGCAAGGGCGACAAGGTGGTGATGTGGTACGTGTCGGGCAACCGCGACGACAGCGTCATCGAGCGCCCGAACGACTACATTATCGACCGCGAGCGGCCGCGCCAGCACATCTCGTTCGGCTTCGGCATCCACCGTTGCGTCGGCAACCGCCTGGCCGAGCTGCAGCTGCAGATCATCTGGGAGGAGATCCTCAAGCGCTTCCCGGAGATCGTGGTCGTCGGAGAGCCGAAGCGCAGCTACTCGGTCTTCGTCCGCGGCTTCGAGACCCTGCCGGTGATGATCCCGCGACGACTCTAGCCTCGGACATCACTCCGGGTGGTCGATCAGGTAGCCGCCGCCCGCGAACAGCTTGGCCAGCAGGTCCTCCGGCGGTCGTCCGCCGGGATAGGAGGCGATGATCGCCGCCATCCCCCGGCCCAGGGCCCAGAGGGCGTAGGCGGCGTTCTCCTGGTGGCGCGGCGGGACGCGGTCGTCGGCCTCGACCGCCGCCTGATAGGCCAGGACGATCTTCTGCTCCGCTTCGCGCAGGGTTTGGTGACTCACCAGCAGCCGTTCGCTGAACATCAGCGAGAACAGCCGAGGCCGGCTCTCGGCGAAGGCGAAGAAGGCCCGCGCTCCGCCGCGCATCGGCGAGTCGAACTCGGGGCTCTTCTGCAGGGTGAGGATGTCCCGCCGCAGATCCTCCAGCCCGCCCAGAGCCAGGCTGACCAGCAGCGCGTCCTTGTTCTCGAAGTAGTGGTAGATCGAGGTCAGCCCGATCCCGGCCCGGTCGGCGATCAGCCGCAAGCTCAGTTCGTCCGCGCCGACCTCGGCCAGCAGGGCGCCCGCCGCCGCCAGGGCCTTGGCCCTGACGCCGGTTCCGGTCTGCTTCGCCCCTGCCGCCCTGGCCGACACGCGCCGGCCGTCAGCGGCCCGGGAAGCCGGGGAAGCTCGCCATGCCGTCGGCGATGTCGTGGAAGGGCTGTTTCTCGGAGGTCCAGATGGCCACCAGCGGGCCGCCGTAGTCGCGGGCCGGGTCGTCCAGGGTGCCGGCCTTGACGATCACCGCCGGCAGCCCCTGCGGCCGGGTCAGCAGCGGCGTGCCGCAGTCCGGACAGAAATCGCGGGTGACCGGCGTCTCCAGGTCGGCGCGGGCGAACTGCTTGGGCTCGCCCTTGACGTAGGCGAAGCCGGCGGCGGGCATGGCCAGGAAGTAGTTGGGGCCGCCGCCGGTGATGTGCTGGCATTCGCGGCAGTGGCACTGACCCTTCATCATCGGATCGCCCTCGGCCTTGAACCGGATGTTCCCGCAGTAGCAGCCGCCTTCGATCGCCATGGTCGTTCTCCCTTTTGTACTGTTTTGCATAGTAACAGGCTGACGCGCGCGTAGGGCAAGAGCGGACGGGACCAGCAGCAAGGATTTGTCGCCGCAAGCTTGCGATAGCGCAAACGGCCCAGGCTCGACTAACCTGCCGGGGAGCTGGGTTTTCCGGGAGGCGCGCGATGACCACTCTGACCCTCAACGGCAAGGCGGTGACGGTGACGTCCGAGCCCGACACGCCGCTGCTCTGGGTGCTGCGTGAGGAGTTCGACCTCAAGGGCGCCAAATACGGCTGCGGCATCGCCCAGTGCGGCGCCTGCACGGTCCATGTCGGCGGCCAGGCGGTGCGGGCCTGTTCGATCCCGGTCGGCGATCTGGACGGCCAGAGCGTGACCACCATCGAGAGCTTCGGCGGCGAGCACCCGGTCCAGAAGGCCTGGGTGGACGCCCAGGTCCCCCAGTGCGGCTTCTGCCAGCCGGGCCAGATCATGAGCGCCGCCGCGCTGCTGGCCGAAACCAAGGCCCCGACGGACGCCGACATCGACGCCGCCATGGCCGGGAACCTCTGCCGCTGCGGGACCTATCCACGCATCCGCGCCGCCATCAAGGCCGCGGCCAAGGCCTGAGGGGAAACGCGATGAACAAGCCGATCCTCGACCGCCGCGGGTTCCTGGCCGCCTCCGGAGCCTTCGTCCTCAGCTTCACGGTGACGCCGCCGGTCCACGCTCAGACGGGGGCGCCGGCGTCGCCCTGGACCGCCTACCTGACCGTCAGCCCGACGGGCCGAGTGGCGCTGCTGTCGCCGACCACGGAGATGGGGCAGGGCACCCACACCGCCCACGCCGCCATCGTCGCCGACGAGATGGGCGTGCCGCTGACCATCGTCACGGTCGACACCGCCCTGCCGTCGGACCCGTTCCGGCGCGGCGGGGCGATGGGCTCGGGCGGCTCCTGGGGCGTGCGCGGCTGGTACGACGCGCTGCGCAAGGTCGGCGCCGACGCCCGGGCCAGCCTGATCGCCGCGGCCTCGGAGAAGGCCGGCGCTCCGGCCGCCGAGGTGACCCTGGACGACGGCCGCTTCCTGCGCGCCGGCAAGCCGCTCGCGGTCACCCTCGGCGAGGCCGCGGCCCTGGCCGCGCAGCGGCCCGTCGTGGCCGGGACGCTGCGCGATCCGAAGCGCTTCAAGTACGTCGGCAAGGAGACGCCGCGGGTCGACGTGCCCGCCAAGGTCCGCGGCGAGCCGGTGTTCTCGCAGGACTTCACGCGGCCGGGCATGGTCTACGCCTGCGCCGTGCTGTCGCCGGTCTACCGCGGCGAGCTCGATCGCTTCGACGACGCCGAGACGCTGAAGGTGAAGGGCGTCGAGCAGGTCGTGCCGATCCCCGGCGGCGCGGCCGTGGTGGCCAAGTCGCAATGGGCGGCCATGAAGGGGGCGGCGGCGCTCAAGGTCACGTGGAAGGCGACGCCGCACGACGGCCTGACCTCGGCCCGGATCTCGGCGGCCATGCATGCGGGTCTGGCCAGGGACGCCGAGGCCATCGTCGGCAAGGCCGAGGGCGATGCCGCTGCGGCCCTGGCCGGCGCCGCCAAGGTGGTCGAGGCGGACTACGAGGTTCCCTACCTCAGCCATGCCCCGATGGAGCCCTGGTCGATCACGGTGGAGCCGACGGCCGACGGCGGGCTGGAGATCTGGGGGCCGTTCCAGACCCAGGACCGCAACCGGAACACCGCCGCCAAGGTCTCGGGCCTGCCGGTCGAGAAGATCACGCTGCACACCCTGCTGCTGGGCGGCGGATACGGCCGGCGGCTGGGCGACGACGGCACGCCGGGCGGCGTGGCCGTGGCCATGGCGATCCGGAAGCCGGTGAAGGTCTTCTGGCGGCGCGAGGACGAGACGGGGCAGGGCTGGTATCGCCCGGCCCAGGTCGCCCGCCTGCGCGCCGGCCTCGACAAGGCCGGCAAGGTGGTGGCGCTGCATGTCCGCACGGCCGGCCCCTCGATGCGCGACAGCTTCTCGCCCGGCGGGCTGAAGCAGGGCGAGATCGACGGCTCCTCGGTCCAGACCCTGACCGACACCCTCTACAAGACCGGCGCCTATCGCGTGGACTGGGTGCGCACCGACCAGCCGGTGCCGATGGCCCCGTGGCGCGCGGTCGGGGCGACCCAGAACGGCTACTTCATGGAGGCCTTCCTCGACGAGGTCGCCCGCGCCGCCGGCAAGGACCCGGTCGCCCTGCGACGCGAGCTGCTCGCCGACAATCCGCGCGCGTTGAAGGTGATCGACGAGGCGGCCCGCGCCGGCGACTGGGGCAAACCCCTGCCGAAGGGCCGCGCCCGCGGGTTCGCCTTCGTGGCCAGCTACGGCAGCCTGTGCGCCCAGGTGGTCGAGGCCTCGATCGAGAACGGCGAGGCCCGGGTCCATCGCGTGACCTGCGCCCTGGACTGCGCCAAGGTCGTCACGCCCGACGGGGCCCGTAATCAGGTCGAGGGCGGGGTGATCCAGAGCCTGTCGACGGCCCTGTTCGAGGGCATCGAGATCGCCGACGGCCGGGCCCAGAACACCAACTTCGACGGCTACCGCCTGCTGCGCATCAACGAGGCGCCGGCCCGGATCGACACGGTGTTCATCGAGAACGACCAGACCATCGGAGGCGTCGGCGAGCCGCCGGTGCCGCCGGCTACGCCGGCCCTGGTCAACGCCCTGGTCGCCTTGACCGGCAAGCCGATCCGCAAGCTGCCGATCGGCGCGTCGCTGGCGGGCTAGCGCGAAGGACGCGCCGGGGTAGTATCGTTCGCCAATGAACGTGAGGGGGCGTCGATGGTGACCGGCAAGTCGAGGATCGCGGCGCTCGCCGCCCTGACTCTGGCGGGCGGCCTAGCCGCGCCCGTGTCGGCGGCGCCCCCGCCGGACCTGGCCGACATGATCGGGGGCCGGGCGGCGAGCGGGGAGCCGCTGCTGAAGGCGCGAGGCTATCAGTTCGTGCGGGAGACCAGGGTCGGGAGCACGGCCTATGCCTACTGGTCCAAGGGCGAGAGCTGCGTCGAGATCGGCGCGGCGGACGGGCGCTACGCCACCATCGAACGGGTCGACGACTGCGGGGCGGCCGACAGCGGCGCCGACGCACGCGGCGGGGCGACCGTCGTCCGCTTCGATCCGGGCGCGAGCGGCGCGACCCTGACCGGCGTCGTGGAAGGCGGCGAGAGACACAGCTATGCGCTGGACCTGGAGGCGGGGCGGCGCTTCAACGCGGACCTGAGCTCGACAAGGGCCTACATGAACGTGATCGGGCCGAAGGGGGAGACGCTGTTCAACGGCTCGATCGAGGGCGCGCACTACAACGGCGGCGCCCCGGCGAGCGGGAGCTACCGCATCGAGGTCTACCTGATGCGCGACGAGGCGCGCCGAGGGACCCTCGCGCCCTTCAGCCTGATCGTCTCGACCCGCTAGGGTCCGACGGCGTTCAGCGGCCGGTCAGGCTCAGCGGCTGAGGCTGTAGACTTCCACCAGATTGCCGTCGGGATCGCGCAGCTTGAACAGCGCGATCGGTCCCTCGCGGGTGATGTGGGGCTCGAGCAGGCTTCCGGGAGCGACGGCCTGGACGTGGGCGCGCCAGGCGTCGATGTCGTCGACCCGGATGTAGGGCATGACCGTCTCGCCGCGTTTGGCGTTGGGGGCGAAGGCGCCGCGGGAGATGACGGCGTAGAGGCCGCCGTTGATGTCGAAGCCGACGAACGTGGGCAGCCGGATCTCCGGCGCCTTGCCGAACAGACGCTGGTAGAAGGCGGTCGTCTTGTCGACGTCGTCGGCCACGACATAGACGCCCAGGCGGGTGGTCGGCGGTGCGGCCTGAGCCTGGGCGGCCAGCGGCGTCAGCAGGGCGCTGCAGAGCGCCAGAAGCAACGCGCCGGAGTGGCGGATCTTGGTCATGAGAGACTCCCCGAGTTGATGTCGGGAGAGCATGCGGCGGCTGTGCTGACAGGGTTTGTCAGCATGCCGACGATCGCCTTGCACCGCAGGCGGCGTGCTATAAACGTAAGCACTTACATATATACCGAATCTCGTTCGAGGGGACGACGAAGGAACGATGCGGAAGCGGCGCGAGGGAGCTCCATTCGTCGATCGGCGCGGTTTTCTGGCGGGCGGACTGGCTTGCGCGACGCCCGGCGTCGCCCTGGCCCGGACCAGCGCCACGGACGCGCTCGATCGCTTCGTCACTGGTGAGATGGCCCAGGCGGGCATTCCGGGGCTGGCCCTGGGCCTGGCCCGGAATGGCGCGGTCCGGCTGGCGCGCGGCTACGGCTTCGCCGATCTGGAGCGCAGGCGCCGGGCGACCGTCGACACCCTGTTCCATATCGCCTCGGTGACCAAGGTGGTGACCGCGACGGCGGTGATGCGGCTGGCGGAGGCCGGGCGACTGGATCTCGACGGGCCGGTCGCGCCGCATCTGGACTTCCCGCTGGCCAATCCGGCGCATCCCGACCGCCCGATCACCTTCCGCCAGCTGCTGTCGCATACCTCCAGCCTCTCGGACGCCCGCTACTACGAGATCGACTTCCGCGTCCTGGGCGCCGACGCGCCGAAGCCTCTCGGGGAGATGCTGCGCGGATACCTGACGCCCGGCGGCGCACACTATTCGCCAAAGCGGTGCTTCTCGGCGGCGGCGCCCGGCGAGGCCTGGGACTACTGCAACGTCGGCTACGGCCTGCTCGGCTATCTCGCCGGTCGGATCGGCGGCGAGGACATGCGCGAGCGGACCCAGCGCGAGATTTTCGACCGACTGGGCGCGGGCGGCGTCGCCTGGCGACTGGCCGACGCGCCGGAGCGGCTGCGCGCCACGCCCTATGATCTCGTCGACGGCAAGCGGGTCGCGACGGCGCCGGTCGGCCTGCCGGACTGGCCGGCGGGGAATCTGCGCGCCTCGATCGCTGGCTTCACCCGGTTTGTCGCCGCCTGCGCTAACGACGGCGCGACGGCGGACGGCGTCCGCATCCTCGGCGCCGAGACCATGGCCGAGATGCGCCGGCCCGCGAAGCCGCCGTCGCTGCCGACATGGCTGAGCGGGCAGGCCTTGGGATGGATGGAATCGCCGCTGGCCGGGCGGCCGCTGCTGAACCACTGGGGCGGCGATCCGGGGGTGTTCACGGCGGCCTATGTCGATCCGGCCAGCCGCTTGGGCGTGGCGATCTTCACCAATCTCAGCGCCGTCGATCCGGCCAGGGCGGCGATCAAGGCGATCGCCGCGCGGCTGCTGGAGCTTCCGCCGCCGCCTAGCTGACCAGCTTGCCCGCCGAGCGGGCCTCGGTCAGCATCCGGCGGGCGCGCAGGAACATCTCCAGCCGGGTCACCGTCAGCAGGCCCATGGCGAAGACCACGAACACGTCGGTGACGAAGGCCGCCGACAGATGCCACGCCTCCGCCTCGGCGCTGAGGCCCTGGCGCAGGCCGAAGCGCAGCGCGATCAGGGCGACCAGGAACAGCAACGCGGCCGGCGAGGCCTGCTGGTTCAGTTCGTGTGTCGCCGGGTCGACGGTGATGGTCATCATCCGTCCGCGATACCAGCCCAGGCCGCCGCCGAGGGCGAAGGCGACGACCAGGCCGCCCCATTCCCAGCCGTGCGGCGGCATCTCGGCCAGCAGGAATCCCGTCATTCCGATCAGGAGAAGCGGCGTGACCCACAGCCATTCCAGCCGCAGTCGCCGCGCCTTGCGGGCGCGCAGGAACCGCAGGCCGATGAAGACGGCGGCGACGCCGACGCCGATCAGGGGCCCGAGGGCCTGGGGATCGTTCAGGTTCATCCGGCCATCTCCACCGCCTTGTCCAGGGCGCGCACCAGCCGCTCGGCCGGTTCCGCGCCGGACACCGCCACCTTGCCGTCGAAGATCATGAAGGGCACGCCCGAAACGCCGGCCTGATGGGCCAGCTGGTGCTCGCGGGTGATCACGTCCTTGTCCGCGCCTTCCGACAGCAGTTTGAGCACGATCAGCCGGTCCATGCCGGCTTCGCCGGCGATGTCGGCCAGCACCACCGGGTCGCCGATATCCTTGCCCTCGCTGAAGTAGGCCTTCAGCACGCCTTCCAGCACCGCTTCCTGGCAGCCGGCCGCCTGGGCCCACCGGATCACGCGATGGGCGGCGTTGGTGTTGGGCGAGACGGTGATGGCCCGCATGTCCCAGACGACGCCGTCCTGGGCGGCGTTCTCGTCGAGGATCTTGCCCATGGCCTCGCGCCGCTCGGCGTCGGGGAACTTGGCGGCCATGTAGGCCTTGCGGTCGACGCCTTCCTCGGGAAGCGTCGGGTCGAGCTGATAGGGCCGCCAGACCACGTTGGCCTGGATATCCGGCCGCATCTCCAAGGCTTTTTGCAGCCGCCGCCAGCCGAGGTAGCACCAGGGGCAGACGACGTCGGCGATGAAGTCGATCTGCATGGGCTGCTCCCGGGACTAACTGGCTTGGCGCTGCAGGGCGCGGCCGGCGGCGCGCTCCAGGGCCTGGGCGGCGTTCTCGCCCGGCTCCAGCTGGGCGACGCCGATGTCGAAATCGACGGTGAAGGGCGGCTTGCCGTCGCCGGCGTCGAAGGCCGTACAGGCGATCACGGCGGCGATCCGCTCGGCGGCCGAGCGGCCGGCGTTCTGAGGCGTCGCGGGCAGGGCCAGGGCGAAGACCTCCGGTCCCAGGCGGGCGGCGGTGTCCTCGGCCCGGACCAGCCGGCCGATCATCGAGCCGATCTGGGGGATGGCGCGGTCCAGCCAGCCGCCGGCGCGGGCGGCCGCCACCTCGGGCCGATCGGCGACGCGCAGGACGCAGACGCTCATCGGCCGGTTCCGGATGCGGGCGGCCTGGGCCAGCCGCACCAGATGCCCGGCGAACAGGTCGCGGGTGAACAGGCCGGTGGCGGCGTCCATCAGGCCGCTGCTGCGCGCCTTCTCCAGCGCCTTGCGGATGGCGGTCTGGCGCCGGTAGCTGCGGGCCAGTTCGATCACGCGCTTGGCCGTTTCGGTCTCCGGCGTCTCCGGCGAGGCGACGTCGGACACCCCGCGATGGAAGGCCTCGGAGCTGGTCACATAGCTTTCGCCGCGCAGATAGAGCAGGGCGGGGATATGGTAGAGGCGGGTGTTGCGCCGCATGCCGGCGGCGATCGACAGGGCCTCGGCGCTGTTGTCGCCGGCCCAGAGGACCACCGAGTCGAAGGCCCGCTCGTGCAGGTAGTCAAAGGCCGTGAAGGCGGTGAAGGCGCCGACCACGTCCGCGCCGCCGCGGGTCAGGGCGTTGCTCAGCGCCAGGAACTGGGGAGCAGGCTCGCCGACCGCCAGGACGCGGTAGGGTTCCGGCGAAGGCTCGGGCAGGTCCAGGCGGCGGCCGCGGTCGGAGAAGGTCTCCAGCCGCAACTCGAACTCCTCCTCGGCCACGGCCATGCGGACCAGCGACTCCAGCCGCAGGACGGCCTGGGCCGGATGCAGCGGCGGGGCCAGGGTTAGGTCGAAGGCGTAGGCGTCCAGCTGCGGGTCGGGATCGCCGATGGCGATCACCGGCAGTCGGCGCGGGGCGCAGGCGGCCTTCAGCCGGCGGGCGAGCGACAGGGCGTCGTGGCCGCCGCTGGCGACGTCGACGATCACCGCCTCGATGGCCAGATCGCTCAGCGCCGCCAGCGCCGCGTAGGGGCCGCGGGCGGTGATGGTGCGCCAGCCGAGCCGGTCCAGGCCTTCCGCAAGGGGACCCGCTAGCGCGTCGTCCCGCGCCACGATCAAAATCCGGGCCTGAATTGACAACCCGCGTGAACTCCCGCCCTTGACGCCGCTGACGCGGTCGGCTCGTGAGACCCGCGCGTCGGAATCGATGGCGCACCATAGCAGAGGCCGTCGCAGGGGATAGCGATACGGCGATGCTCAACGACGAGGACAGGGGATAGATTGATGAGCGACAAACCACTGGCGGGCCGGGCGGCCATCGTGACCGGCGCCTCGAGCGGGCTGGGCCGTCGTTTCGCGCATGTCCTCTCCGACGCCGGAGCTTCCGTGGCCCTGATGGCGCGCCGCGTGGACCGGCTGGCCGACGAGGTCGCGGCCATCGAAGCCAAGGGCGGCAGGGCGATCGCCATCCCGCTGGACGTGTCCGACGTCTCCGCCATCGGCCCGGCCTTCGACAAGGTCGAGGCGGCGCTCGGCCCGATCTCGATCCTGGTCAACAACGCCGGCGTCGGCGGCGAGGGCATGGCCCTGGAGATGACCGAAGAGACCTTCGACCAGACCATCGCGGTCAACACCAAGGGCGTCTACTTCGGCGCCGTCGAGGCGGCCAAGCGGATGATCGCCAGCGGCGTCGCCGAGCGCGGCGAGGCGCGGATCATCAATATCGCCTCGATCGCCGCCTTCGAGCAGCTGGGCGGCCTGACCGTCTACTGCCTGTCCAAGGCCGCCTGCGTCTCGCTGACCAAGGGGCTGGCCCGGGAATGGGCGCGTCCGCGCATCGCCGTGAACGCCATCTGCCCCGGCTACATCGAGACCGAGATCAACAGCGACTGGTTCGGGACCGAGGGCGGCCAGAAGCAGATCAAGGGCTTCCCGCGTCGCCGCCTGATGGACGAGGACGTGCTGGACGAGGCGCTGCTGATGCTCGCTGGCCGACGCGCCCACTTCATCACGGGCACGACGATCACCATCGACGACGGCCAATCGCTCTAGACGAATATCCGCGTTACGCTTCCCGCATAGCGCGGGGAGGGTTTCGATGCAGGGCCGCCTGAAGCTGCCGTTCCGCTTTGACGTCGCCCGGATGCGGGCCGAGGTCGGCAGCCTGGCCGACGGCGACTGGATCCCGCACTACAACGCCCGCGACTACGAGGGTGAGTGGTCCGGCGTCGCCCTGCGATCGACGGGCGGGCGGGACGGCTGGCTGTTCCCCGCGCCGCCGGGCGGCGAGCCCTATGCCGACACCCCGACGCTGGGCCGGCTGCCGTACCTCGCGCAGGTGCTGGGGACCTTCGAATGTCCGCTGGAGACGGCCCGTCTGCTGAGGCTGCACGCCGGGTCCAGCATCCGGGAGCATGTCGACCACGCGCTCGGCTACGAGGATGGCTTGGCGCGGCTGCACGTGCCGATCGTCACCAGCCCGGAGGTGGTCTTCTACCTGGACGGCGCGCCGGTCCCGATGGGCGAGGGGGAGTGCTGGTACTTCGACGCCCGCCGTCCGCACCGCGTCGATAACCGCGGCGTCGAGCATCGCGTGCACCTGGTGATCGACTGCATCGTGGATGGCTGGCTGGCGGGGGTGTTCGCGGAGGCCGGGTTCGCCCCGTCGGTGGTTGATCCGACGTTTGTGGAGTAGGCTCCCGCCATGGCCGACGGATCGCTGACCATTCCGCTGGACGAATTGACCGCCGAGCAACTCAAGGCGGCGGCCGAGGCTGCCGGGGAAACCCCGGAGGCCTATGTGCGTCGCGCCGTCGCTCGAAGTCTTGAAGAAGACTGGGCGGAAGATCTTCGCCGCGCCGCCGAATACGAGCGTACGGGTGAGTCCCTGTCCGTCGATGAGGCCTTTGATCTTCTTCGAACGCGAATCGCCGAGCGGCGGGCGCAGCGCGGGTGAGCTTCCGCGTTCGACTTCAGATCGCGGCGCGGCTGGATATCGAACGTCTGGGCGATTTTCTTTCGGAATGGAGCGATAGCCTCGCCGAACGCGCCGTGGCGACACTCTACGACGCCGTGAATAGCCTTCAGACAATGCCCGACAGAGGCCGCCCCTTGACTGGGCCGCTACGAGAACTCGTCGTGCCCTTTGGGAAGGGCGCCTACATCGTCCGCTATGTGGTGTCGGAGCATGAGGTCCTCATCACGCGCATCTTCCACAGCCTCGAAGACCGCCCGCTTGCGTGACCATGCGTCAGCGCCGTTACTCCTCCCGGAAACGGAGGACATTCCATGGGCAAGGGACCGCTTTCAGGTCTGAAGATCGTCGAGTTCGCGGGCATCGGCCCCGGACCGTTCTGCGGCATGCTGCTGTCGGACCTGGGCGCGGACGTCGTGCGGATCGACCGCAAGGGCGGCGGCCGTAGCTCGCCGGCCGACGTCACCAGCCGCGGTCGCCGGTCGGTGGCCCTGGACCTGAAGTCGCCCGATGCGATCGAGGCGGTGCTGAAGCTGCTGGAGACCGCCGACGGCCTGATCGAGGGCTTCCGCCCCGGCGTCATGGAGCGGCTGGGGCTGGGTCCGGACGTGGTCCTGAAGCGCAATCCCAAGCTCGCCTACGGCCGCATGACCGGCTGGGGCCAGTTCGGTCCCTACGCCAAGGCGGCCGGCCATGACATGAACTACATCGCCATCACCGGCGCCCTGCATGCGATCGGCACTGATGAGAAGCCGGTCCCGCCGCTGAACCTGGTCGGCGACTTCGGCGGCGGGGCCCTCTATCTGGCCTTCGGCCTGCTGGCCGCGGTGATCAGCGCCCGCCAGACCGGCCAGGGCCAGGTCATCGACTGCGCCATGAGCGACGGCGCGGCCTCGCTGATGGCCATGTTCTACGGCTTCAAGGGCGCGGGCATCTGGAAGGACGAGCGGCGGGCGAACATGCTCGACGGCGGCGCCCACTTCTACGACACCTACCAATGCGCCGACGGCAAATGGATCTCGATCGGCTCGATCGAGCCCCAGTTCTACGCCCTGCTGCTGGAGAAGACCGGGATCACCGATCCCGAGTTCCAGAACCAGATGGACCGCGCCTCCTGGCCGTCGCTGCGCGCCAAGCTGGCCGACGTCCTGAAGCAGAAGACCCAGGCGGAATGGTGCGCGATCATGGACGCCACCGACATCTGCTTCGCGCCGGTCCTCACGCTGGAGGAAGCGCCCAAGCACCCGCACAACGTCGAGCGCGAGACCTTCGTCACCCTGGAAGGCGTGGTCCAGCCGGCCCCGGCGCCCCGGTTCTCGGTCACCCCGGGCGCGATCCAGGGACCTCCGCCGAAGATCGGCGCCCACAACGACGAGGCCCTGACCGAATGGGGTTTCTCGCGGATCGAGGTCGAGGCCCTGCGGGCCGCCGGCGCGCTCTAGGACGTTCGGTCGGCCGGGGTCGGCTGCGTTCGCCCCCGGCCGGCCCGGTCTGGACATGACGATCCTCAGCGGCTAAACGCCCGCCCCGAGAGGCCACGTCCTCCCTCGCTTGCGAGCAGAAGTCCGGGACGGCCCGGCGTTCCAACAGGACGCCACGCCGTGCTCACGACGCTCGCAGCGGTTTGCGAACCGCGCCCCTACGCCATCGCCAACGCCGCCGTATGCGCCGCTCCGTGTGAGGCGTCGCGTCGTGGCTAATCCGATCGACCAGTTCCAGATCAAGCCGATCGAGGGTCTCGACCTCGGCGTGGTGGTCCTGCCGTTCCTCGGCGAGCAGCGGCTGGCCTTCACCAACTCGCATGTCGCCATGACCATCGCCTTCGGCCTGGTGGTGCTGTTCCTGCACCTGGCGACCGCCAAGCCCAGGATCGTGCCCGGCCGCCTGCAGACGACGGGCGAGGCGCTGTTCGGCATGATCGACAGCATGACCGGTCAGATCATCGGCCATGAAGGCCGGCGCTACATGCCGTTCGTCTTCACCCTGTTCATGCTCATCCTGGCCATGAACATGCTCGGGATGTTCCTGACCTTCACCGCCACTTCACAGCTGGCGGTCACCGGGACCTACGCCGGGCTCACCATCCTGCTGGTGCTGGCGGTGGGGTTCTCGCGCAACGGCCTGCGCTTCTTCCTGCTGTTCTGGCCGGCGGGCGCGCCCCTGCTGATCCGGCCGCTCGTCGGCCTGATCGAGTTCGTCTCCTTCCTGCTGCGGCCGCTGACGCTGGCGCTGCGCCTGTTTGGCATCATGCTGGGCGGTCACGTGGCGATGAAGATCTTCGCGGGCTTCGTCGTGACGATGGGGGCGGCGGCGCTGGGCGGAGTCGGCTTCGTGCAATGGATCGCCCTGCCGGTCGCCGGGCTGTCCATGGGCATGGTGGTGTTCACGACCGCCCTGGAGTTCGTGGTCGCCTTCCTGCAGGCCTTCGTCTTCGCCATCCTCGCCACGCTCTACCTGAACGAGGTCGTCAACCTGGGGGAGGGGCACTAGCCCCGACCGCCCCCTCATCTTCGTCGCCGGCGGACGGCCGCCGGCGTTCATCGCTCCCCTGGGGACGGCCCCGTCGGAGGAATCATCGTGTCCACACCCGCCTACGCTTCCGCCACGCCGCCGCCCAAGGCGTCCCTTCGCGACCTTATGCCGGTCGGGACCGCCGTCCGCCTCGCGGCCGCCTGGGGCGTCGTGGTCCTGTTCCTGACGGTCGGCCGCGGCTGGCTCGCCGACCCCATCGCGACCCCGACGGCGATCGCCTGCTTCGTCCTGCTGTTCGCGACCATCCTCTACGCCGCCTTCGGGGTGGTGAAGGAGGCGGACCACCTGGCCCACGCGCTGGGCGAGCCCTACGGCACGCTCATTCTGACCCTGTCCATCGTCTCGATCGAGGTGATCCTGATCGCCGCCGTCCTGCTCGGACCGGGCGAGACGGCGACGATCGCGCGGGATTCGATCTTCGCCGTCATGATGATCATCCTGAACCTGGTGATGGGCCTGTGCCTCGTGGTCGGCGGGCTGCGCTACGGCGAGCAGGAGTACAATTCGCAGGGCGCGATCGCCTATCTGTCGATGATCGTGCTGCTGGCCGGGGTCGCCCTGGCGCTGCCCAACGTCCTCAGCCCCGGAAACGGGGGCTTCCTGCCGGTCCAGGCCGTCGGCGTCGCCGTCCTGACCATCGCCCTCTACGCCGCCTTCCTGGCCATGCAGATGCGCGGCTATCGGCGCTTCTTCGTCCAGCCGGAGTTCGGCTCGCTCTCCATCCCGGTCTCCGTACCGGTCGAGCGCGGCGAGCCGGACGGCGTCGATGCGCCGAAGATCGCCCTGGACATGCGCGCCATCGTGCTCCGGTCGATCATCCTGATCGCCTTGATCCTGCCCATCGTGCTGCTGGCGCACGACATGGCGATCCTGATCGACATGGGCGTACAGCGCGCCGGAGCGCCGCTGGCCGTGGGCGGGGTCCTGATCGCCATCATCGTGTTCACGCCGGAATCGATCACGGCGGTGAAGGCGGCCCTGGCCAACGAGATGCAGCGCGCGATCAACCTTTGTCTCGGCGCCTTCGTCTCAACGGTGGGGCTCACGGTGCCGGCGGTGCTGACCATCGGCCTGCTGACCGGCAAGACCGTGACCCTCGGCCTGGGCGGGCTCGACTTGGTCCTGCTGGCGATCACGCTGGCGATCAGCGCCCTGACCTTCCTGGGGCACCGGACGTCGCCGGTCCAGGGGCTGGTCCACCTGGCGCTGTTCGCGATCTACGGCCTGCTGCTGTTCGTTCCCTAGGCGGCGGCCAGCGCCTGGGACAGCGCCGCGACGCGCTGTCTCACGAAGGGGTCCTTGTTCTGGGACAGGGCCGGGCGCGCGGTCTCCAACAGCGCCTTCGCCCGCGCCCGGTCGGCTCTGCCCAGGGCGATCTCGGCCAGCGCCAGGTCGACCTGGGCGCCCCAGTTCGGGTCGCCGACCAGCTGCGCCACCTTGGTCCGGTCGATGTCCTTCAGCAGCGCCGCCGCCTCGTCCCAGCGCCGCGCCTGGATCAGGCAGTCGGCGATCGCCGCCTCGATCCCGTCGTCCAGCGCCATCCGTCCCGCGAGGTCGGACCGCAGCGCGGTCAGCGAGGCCCTGAGGTTGGCCATGCCGTCGTCCAACTGGCCCGCGCGACACTGGGAGATGCCGACGTCGGCGCGCCCCGCCACGGCCGTGAAGGACGAGGCGCCATCCTTGGTCGCCGCCGCCCGCCAGAGCCGCTCGCCGTCCGCGGCGGCTTCGGCGTAGCGCCCCAGGACGCCGAGCGATTGCTGCCGCACGGCCAGCAGCAGCAGGGTGTGGCGATGATCGCGGCCCAGCCGGGTCTCCATCTTGGGCAACAGTTCGCTGGTCAGGGCGACGGCCTCGGCGCTGCGTTGCTGGAGCATGTAGGCCTGGGCCAGGTTCAGCCGCAGCAGCAGGGTGTCGGCGTGATCGGGGCCCATCAGCTTCGCCATCCGCTCGCTCAGCGCGCCGAAGGTCTCCTCGGCGGCCTTGCCTTCGCCCAGGCGGATCAGGGCGAAGGCGTAGCGCTGGCCGAAATTGATCCGCTGCCGCTCGGTGAAGGTCTGGGGAAGGGTCTCGACGAGCCTGTAGGCCCGCTCGAAATGCGCCCTCGAACCGGGGACGTCATCCGAGGCGAGCGCGGCCGCGCCCTTGGCCGATTCCAGCCAGACCGTGGTTTCCGGTTCGTCGATCCGGCGCGCCTGAAGCGTCTTTTCCGCCGAAGCGATTGCGGCCCTGGCCTGGTTCAGAGTGCCTGGCCGGGTCGAGAGGGCCAAGGCCGCGGCGTGCTGGAGGCGAACGGTGAGCGCCTCGGCGCTGTCCGCGGCGCCGGCCCGGGCATAGGCGCGGTCGGCGGCCTCGTAGTAGCGGGTCGCGTTGGCGTAATCCGATCGGAGGTCGAAGGCGCGGGCCAGCGAACCATAGAGATAGGCCGCGACCTCGGGCCGGTCCCTGAACCGCTGCTCGATGGCGCCGCCGGTCCGGGAGATGGCCTGGACCAAGGTCTCTTCCGCCGACGAGGCCCGCGCCGGGTCGACGCTCGCCAGCACGTCCTCGGCCAGGAAGCGATAGCTGGCTTCGGACAGCGCCTGGGCGGATCGGGCCTGGTCGCGCTGATGAACGGCGTAGGCGGCGAAGCCGGAGGCGGCCAACACCCCGGCGACCAGGCTGGCGGCGGCGGCGCGGACCCACGGGCGGCGGGCCCGGCGACGATCCTCGAGCGCCCGCTGGGTCTCCAGGAAACGTTTCTGCTCGTCGTCCTCGGCCGCTCGCCGCCGGCGTTCGTCGAGGGTCTCCAGGCGCTGGGCCAGTTCCCCGGCGCCGCCGAGACGCTTCTCCGGAGCCCCCGCGCAGGCCGCGGCGACGTCCTCGCGGAGCAGCGGATCGGCCACGCCCGCCTCCCAGCCCGGCGCCAAGCTGGCGGCGAAGTCGCCGACGACGAGCTGATACAGGATCAATCCCACGGCGTAGACGTCGCTGCGGAGGGTCGGCAGGGCGTCGCCGACCAGCTCCGGCGCGCGATAGGCGGCGGTGCCGGAGCGACCGTCCGCCTGGCCCGGCTCGACCTCCAGGGCGCCGGGATGGGTGATGGCGAAACTGTCCAGCACGGTGTCGTCGAGCAGCCGGCCGCTGCCGAAGTCGACCAGCCGCACGGCCGCCTCATCGCCGTCGCCCAGGACCAGGATGTTGGCCGGCTTCAGGTCCTTGTGCAGCACCCCCATGCCGTGGACCGCCTCGACCGCGCGGGCGATGCGGGCGGCGACCGCCAGGCGCTGGGGCAGGGGGATGGCGGCCAGCCCGCCGGCCTCGGCCGCCCAGGACAGCAGATCGCGGCCGCCGTGGGCGTATTCGACGAAATAGGGCGAGGCGTCGAAGTTCCATTCCAGCAGGGCGGGCAAGGGCGCCGCCTGGCCCAGTCCGGCGAACAGCAGGCGCGAGAGCGCGGCCTCGCGCTTCAGGTCCCGCAGGCGGTCGGGCGCGTCGGCGAACTTGAACACCCGCTGGTCGCCGGTCTTGATATGGCGGGCCAGCCAGACGTCCTCGGCGCCGGTGTCGCCCAGGGGCCGATCGAGCCTCCATTGGCCGCGCCCGGGAACCGTGTCGCCTGGCGCGAAGGAGAATCTCGGGGTCAGGGGCGAGACAATGCTCTCGACCTTGACCGGACTGGTCAGGCGGTAGCCGATCCGGGGCACGGTCTCGATCACGTCGTCCTGGCCCGCGCCCAGGGCCTTGCGCAGTTTGGAGACCGCGGTGGGCAGCGAGCCCTCGACGACCGTCACCCCGGCCCAGACGCTGTCGAGGATCTCCTCCTTGGCGACCACCTCGCCGGCCCGCAGCAGCAACTCGTGCAGCACCTCCAGCGGCTTGCCTTCCAGCGCCACCGCCTGACCGTCGACCCGCAGCGTCCAGCTCGCCTCGTCGAACTCCGCCCCGGCGAACCGCCAGAGCCTGCGACGCCGACGGGATCCACTGCTGCCGACCACGACGAACACCCCCATGTCCGCTTGAGAATTCCTTCAGAACGCCATCAAGACAGAACGGCGTCCGCATCGCTAGCTCCAAGGCCTGTTTCGCATTGGAGGAGACGCGAGCCATGGAAAACCCTCTCTTCGTCCGCAAGCTGGACCGGTCGGTGGTCATGGGCGAACTGAAGTCGGCCGGATCGAAGGATCCGGACATCCTGCAGGCCACGCGGTCGCGGCTGCTGGCCTCGTCGAAGTCGGCGCGGCTGGCCGGTTGGGGGCTCATCGGCTGCGGGGTGGTCTTCGGCCTCACCATCATCGGCCTGCCGGCGACGATCGCGATGGTTCCGATGGGCGTGATCGCGCTGCTGCGAGCCCAGGGCAACATCAGCACCGTCGACAGGGTGTTCGCCGAGTACACCGGGGCGATCTGAGCGTCAGGATAACGAAGCCTGACATCGCCGTTCAGCCGCCGTTCAGGCACGCGATTCAATCCTCATTCTCGTAGACGGCTTCCACGCATCCCGTCCCTCGTTGTGGGGCCGACTACACAGGAAGAAGGCAAGGTCATCCTGTCAGGCGCGCCACGGTCCCCCCGGGCGCGCCTTTGACATTGCGCTGACGACGTCGCGAAGGCAGTTTCCGCGCCATGTCGGACGCCAAGAGCCCCGGACGATTCCCCCACCTCGACATCGACCCGCTCCTCTGGACGCGGTCGACCCTCGTGGTGCTGGGCAAGTCGCTGCAACGCCTGTGGGGCCGGGACGTGATGCTGTACGTCGGCGGGGTCTCCTTCTGGATCATGCTGGCGGTGTTCCCGCTGCTGGTGATCGGCATCGGCCTGTACGGCATGCTGTCGACGCCGGACCAGGTCGCCTCCCAGGCCGACACCCTGGCTCGGATGCTGCCCGCCGACGCCCGGGGTCTGTTCGACAGCGAGCTCAAGCGTCTGGCCCATGCGCCGGCCCAGTCCCTGAGCGCCCAGAGCATGGTCGCCCTGGTCATCGGCGGCTACGCCGCGCACCGAGGGTTCAAGGCCCTGCTGGCCGGGCTGTCGTTCATCCATGAGGAGGAGAACCAGCGCGGCTTCCTCGGGTTCAACATCCTGGCGCTGGTGGTGCTGATCGCCGCCATCGCCGCGATGGGCCTGCTATCGTTTCTGTTCCTGACCTTCCGCGTGCTGGCGATCGCCTGGAACATCAAGCCGCTGGCCGGCGTCGGCTGGCTGTACAGCGAATGGACCTGGACCAGCGTCGGCATGGCCCTGGCCCTGACGCTGATCTACCGCTACGCCATGTCGCGCGAGCCCGTGGCCTGGCGCGCTTCGGTGGCCGGCGGGATCGCGGCCACGGTGGTCGGGGTGCTCGCCTCCTGGCTCTGCGCCTTCTACGTCGAGCAGATCGCGCATCTGGGCGCGACCTACGGCTCGGTCGCCACCATCGTGGTGTTCCTGATCTGGCTGAGCTGGAACGTGAACACGCTGTTCTTCGGCGGCGCCCTGGCCACCGAGATGGAGATCGCCCTCCACACCCGGAAGCTCAGGCCGGCTTCGAAACCACGAAAAACAGCGACCCGTCGGTCTCGCCAGCGTCGGTGACGACGTAGGCCTTCTCCCGCGCGAAATGAGGGACGTCGACCCGCGCCATCGGGTCGTCGGCCAGCAGCCGCACGACCGCGCCGGCGGGCGCCGCCTCCATGGCCCTGCGCAGGCGCAGGGTCGGGACCGGGCATCGATGGCCGCGCGCGTCGACGAGGATTTCGCTCACAGGCTGCTCCATGGACGGCGGGACCGCCGCCGGCTCTCTACACCGTCGCGACGCCTGATGACGATTCCCCTGGAGTGATCTAGCGTCGGCCGGCGGATCATCTGGGGGCGAGCATGCGAGACTTTCTGTTTCTTCCGAGCCTGGCGCGCCATCAGGACGCGTCGATCCTGGCCCTTCGCCTGGTGACGGGCGGCTTCCTCATCTGGGGCGTCTGGGACAACGTGACCAGTCCGGCGGACATGGCCAAGTTCGTCGCCTTTCTGACCAGCCACAAGTTTCCGGCGCCGGAGCTGCTGGCGCCGCTGTCGGTCTACACCCAGCTGGCCGCCGGCGTAGGCATGATCCTGGGCCTGTTCACGCGCTGGGCCGGCATCCTGGCGGCGCTCAACATGCTGGTCGCCATCGCCATGGTCGACCGCTTCGGCGGCATCCGCGGCATGTGGCCCGCGGGCGCGCTGGTGTTGATCGGCCTCTACTTCGCCGCTCATGGAGCGGGGCGATTCAGCCTCGACGGGGCGCTGGAAGGCGCGACCGGCGCCAAGGGGCGGAACCGGCGCTGACCCTCTCTCAGCATCAGGTTCCGCTGTCCAGCTCGGAGGGCAGCCGGGCGTAGGCCCAGGCCAGGGCTTCGCGGAACCTGGCATCCTGCGTCAGCCGCGCGGGGAAGACGCAGTCGAGCGTGAGAAAGCGTTCGATGTCGCGCGCGGCGTCGCCGCCGCACTGGCGGCCCAGCGTCGCCAGCGTCCCGGCGAGCGGATCAGTCAACGGGGCGGCGGCGGCGGCCTGCCGGACCACGAACCGCATCCAGGCCGCGACCGGATAGGCCAGGCGGCGGATGCTGCGGTCGGCGGCCAGGGCGTCGGCGATGATCGGCAGGATGCGCGCCGGCAGCTTGTCGGAGCCGTCCCAGGCCAGTTGGGACAGCTTGTGTTCGATGGCCGGGTTGCGGAACCGTTCGAACAAGGCCTCGACATAGGCCGAGGCGTTGAAATCGCGCGGCGCCTGCAGGACCGGCACGATCTCGTCCAGCAGCATCGCCCTGAGAAAGCCGATCAAGGGTTCGTCGGCGACGGCGTCGCGAACTGTCCGCCGGCCGCGCAGCAGGCCCAGGTAGGCCAGGCTGGTGCGGACGCCGCCCAGGAGGTGGCGCTGAGCCTGCTCCCAAGCCTCGACCTCGTCGGTCAGGGTGGCGATGACCGCCAGGGCGTCCCGGTCCGGGCCGAGGTCGTCCTCGATGACCCATTGGCTGAACGGCTCCCGCTGGACCGGCCAGGCGTCCATCAGTCCCGTGGCGCAGCCGGCCCGCAGCCGCAGGGCGTCGTCGGTGGCGGGGGTGATGCTGTCGGACAGGGTGCGCGGAAAACGCGTCTCGCGGGCGATCCAGCGGGCCAGCTCCGGGTCTCGCAGGGCGGCGAAGGCGATGACCGCCTCGCGCAGCCGCCGGCCGTTCGACGGCAGGTCGTCGCAGCTGAGCACCGTGAAGGCGGGGAGGCGGGCCGCCCGCCGACGGCGCAGCCCCTCGACCAGCCAACCCTCGACGCTGCGCGGCCACATCGCGCCGGACAGATCGTGGATGATGTCGGGATGCGCCAGGTCCAGCACGCCCTCCGGCGTCAGGCAGTAACCGCTCTGGGTCACGGTCAGGGTGACCAGATGGGTGGTCGGGGCGGCCAGCCGGGCGGCGACCGCCTCGGGCTCCCGCGGCGCCACCAGGATCTGGGTCAGGGCGCCGATGATCCTGGGCCGCGTCCGCTCGCCCAGCTCCAGCAGGGTGTACAGCCCGTCCTGGGGCGCGAGGGCGTCCTGCACCTCGGACGAGCGGAGCGAGACGCCGCAGATCGCCCAGCGCGGGTCGGCGGCGAGCAGGCGGTCGAAATAGACGGCCTGGTGCGCCCGGTGGAACGCGCCGGGGCCGAAATGGACCACGCCGATGGTGGTCTTGGAACGATCGTACAGCGGCCGGCGGGTCTGCAGGGCGGCCTCGTTCAAGGACGCCGCGCTGAGTCGCTTCAGCCGATACCCCCACGCTTCCACAACGCGTCTCCCCCCGCCGTTGCTTGACGCCTATGGATTCCATCGAGGCGAGCGCTCGCGAAGATCGCGCGCTGGTGGAATAGAATGGCGGTCTGGGTCATCACGATTCCCGGTTCGAGTCGATCCATACCTAAAATGAGGGATGTCGGCGTGGGAAAATCGATCGGCGTTCGCCCGCGCGGCCTTCTCTTTTGCGCGGGATGATGACAGGCAGGGGCCGGGTGGAGACTGGAGCGCGACGAATGCCGCACGACCGCATGACGGTGCTGACTGCAATGATGGATCAAGGGGTGATCCCGGTCTTTTTCCACCCTGACGCCGAGGTCTGCATCCAGGTGATTCAGGCCTGCTCGAACGCCGGCGCCAAATGCATCGAGTTCACCAACCGCAGCGACTTCGCCAGCCACACCTTCCTGGAGGTGGCGCGTCACTTCGCCAAGGCCGATCCGAGCGTGATCATGGGGGTGGGCAGCATCGTCGACGCGCCGACCGCGGGGATCTACATCGCCAATGGCGCGAAGTTCATCGTCGGTCCGGTCCTGAACGCGGATGTCGCCAAGGTCTGCAACCGGCGCATGATCCCCTACAGCCCGGGCTGCGGCTCGGCGTCGGAGATCAGCCAGGCCCAGGAGCTGGGCTGCGAGATCGTCAAGCTGTTCCCCGGCGAGAGCGTCGGCGGGCCGGCCTTCGTGAAGAACGTGCTGGGGCCGATGCCCTGGACCCGGCTGATGCCGACCGGCGGGGTCGAGCCCGAGGAGGCCAGCCTGCGCGAATGGTTCGGCGCCGGCATCGTCGCCTGCGGCATGGGCAGCAAGCTGATCACCAACCCGCAGGTCGCGGCCGGAGACTGGCGAGGCATCGAGGATCGCGTCCGCGCCACGGTCGAGACGATCCGCCGGCTGCGCGCCGCCTGATCGCCGCGAAAACGCCGCAAGCCGCTCGAAGGGTGGCGCTCGCCCCAAGGCGGGGCCAGGGGGAGGGCGGCGTGATGCGCGAGGCGATCATCGGAACCACGCGCCGGGCCGCGCTCGCCGGCCTGGCTGCAGCGGGGGCGGCGGGCCCTGCCTCGGCCGCCGAGCGCTGTCGCGGGCGGGCGGACTACGCCGGCGCCGCGCTGCACGCCTCGCCGCCGCCCGAGGTCTTCGCGCAGGCGGCGACCCCGGCGACCGGGGCCTTTCCGGCCGAGCCGGTCCAGGCGCTGGACGCCGCCTTCGCCGATGTCGCCGCGCGGCTGAAGACCGACACCCTGACGGCGGCGCTGGTCCGCCCCGGCGGCGGGGCCTGGAGCAGCGTGAAAACGGCCGAGGCGGCGGCGCCGGATCGCTTCTTCTGGGCCAGCGCGGGCAAGGCCTTCACCGCGGTGGTCGTGCTGCAGCTGGTCGCCGAGGGGCGGCTGTCGCTGGCCGACCGGCTGGACCGCTGGGATCGCGACTTTCCGAACAGCGGCCTGATCACGGTCGACGACCTGCTGCGCCACACCAGCGGCCTGTACAGCTTTCAGGAGGATCCGGGCCTGCGCGCTAAGCCGGGCTGGAAGACGCCGGCCCAGGCGCTGGACGTGGCCCGCCGCGGGCCGGCCGGCTTCTGCCCTGGCGGGAGCTGGGCCTACAGCAACACCGGCTATGTCCTGCTCGGCAGGATCATCGAGGCCGTCGACGGCCGGCCCTACGCGGCGTCGATCACGGCGCGGATCATCGAGCCGCTGGGGCTGAAGCGAACCGTGGCGATCGGTCCCGACGGCGTTCCGGCGGACATCCCCCGGCCCGCGTCGGGGGACGGTTCGTCGGACGATCTGCGCACGCCCTTCGCCGCCGGCGCCGTGGCGGCCTCGGCTCCGGACATGATCGCCTTCTGGCAGGGCCTGTTCGGCGGCCGGCTGATCCCGATCGAGGTCGTGCGCGGGCAGTTCGAGCGGCTGTATCCGATGTTCGGCCAGACCGGCCTGTTCTACGGCCGCGGGGTGATGCTCTACGACCTGCCCGGCCAGGCGGCGGGCGAGAGCGAGCTGTGGCTGGGCCATTCCGGCGGCATGCCGGGCCTGAAGGCCGTGGTCGCCTATTCGCTCCGGCGCCGGGCTTGGGTCGCGGTCGCCTTCCTGGGCGACGGCCCGGCCGAGGCCGCGGCCAATCTGCTGCTGCGCGCGGCGTCCTGACTTCGCAGGGCGGGAATCCCCGGGCATAAGGTTGCTCAACAAAACCCAGGGAGGACGCCATGCTTGGCTATGTGACCATCGGATCGAACGACATGGAGCGTTCGCTGGCCTTCTACGACGCGGTGTTCGAACCGCTCGGCGGCAAGCGGATGATGAACACGGGCCGCGGCTGGATCTACGGCGCCGACCGCCCCTGCATCGGGATCACCACGCCCTATGACGAGCAGACGGCGACGGCCGGCAACGGCTCGATGACCGCCCTGGCGGCGCCGACGCGGGCCATGGTCGACGCGGTCTACGCCAAGGCCCGCGAGATGGGCGCGCCATGCGAAGGCGCGCCGGGCGTGCGCGGCGACAACCCTGACGGCTTCTACGGCGCCTATTTCCGCGACCCGGACGGCAACAAGCTCTGCGTCTTCAAGTTCGGGCCCGCCTGATCGGTCTTGACCGGCGGCGGGGCGAGGGGCTTGCTGGCGCCCTCGCCGCGACCGCCGGAGACGCCGATGACGAGGACGACCGTCCGACCGTTCCTGATGTTCGAGGGCCGGGCCCGCGAGGCCATGGCCTTCTATGTGTCGGTGCTGCCCGACGCCGAGATCCTCGACACCGTCCTCTACGGCCCCGAGCAGGGCGAGCACGAAGGCTGGGTGATGTTCGCCCGCTTCCGCGTCGCCGGCCAGGAGGTGATCTGCAACGACAGCACCGTGAAGCACGCCTTTACCTTCACGCCCGCGCTGTCGCTGTTCGTCGAGGTCGACGACCCGGCCGAGGTCGATCGCCTGGTCGGCCTGCTGGGCGAGGGCGGCGAAGCCCTGATGCCCGTCGACCACTATGGCTTCAGCCGCCGCTTCGGCTGGGTCAACGACCGTTTCGGCGTCTCCTGGCAGGTGAACTGCCCCTAGGATGACGAGGTGGGGCGGATGCGCCTTGCGTCCTTCGAGACGCTCGCCGTGCTCGCTCCTCCGGATGACGATCTCAGAAGCGCCCACGTTCGTCATGGTGAGGAGCGGACCCTCGGGTCCGCGTCTCGAACCCCGCACGGAAGCGCCGGGGACACGCACCCTGCGGGAGCATGTCCCCGGGGATAGCCGCGCGGGCATTCGCTGATTTCGTGGGGCTTTCGGGGTGAAAGCGCGGGGATAGACCGCGACTTATCCCCGGCCTCTCTGACTGCGCCCATACTCTGCTCATCCCGTCGCACGGGGAGGGCGCTCGGCCGGTGCTCCAGCGGCGAGGGGATGGTGTTCGAGCGGGAGGTCATCGGGACGTCCATCAGTGGGGCGCCCGCCCGCCGGAGCGTGTCGGCTAAGCCTCAACAGGGCTGCCTACCGGCGCTTTCCGACAAACGGACATCGCGGAGCCCACGACCCGGTTTCACGCTTACCCCACACCACCCCTGCTCACCCGGACCGAAGCCGGGACGCGCTCCGCAACCCTCCCCACACCCTCGGGCGAAAACCGCGAGGCGGCGAAGCCGCGTGTCCGCTACAGCAGCAGGCCCCACAGCCGGCAGTCGCGGCGGTCGCCGTCACGGTCGACATGGCCCTTGAGGTAGCCCTCCATCTCGAAGCCGAGCTTGACCAGCAGCTTCTCGGAGGCGTTGTCGCCGACCTGGGTGCGGGCCCAGAGGCGGCGCAGGCCCAGCGAGGCGGCATGGGCGAGAACCGCCTGCATGGCCTCGTAGCCGTAGCCCTGGCCCCAGGCCGGCCGGGCCAGGATGAAGCCGACCTCGGCCCGGTGATGCCGCCAGTCGATGTCCGACAGGTCGCAGGCGCCGAGGTAGCGCCGGTCGGCCGTGGTGCGCACCGACCAGTAGAGGGCCTCGTCCCGCTCCATCTCGCCGACCTGGCCCTCGACGAAGGCCAGGGCGATGTCCGGATCGTCCATCAGGGCGGCGTCGACGTGGGCCATCACCTCGGGATCGGCCATCACAGGGAAGAGCAGGGCGGCGTCCTCGGCGGTGACCGGGGCGAGCACCAGACGCTCGGTTTCGAGAATCATGACTTGCGAAACCTCCGACTGCGCCCAGCTATGGCGTGCGCGTCCCTGGAGTGCTAGAGGGGCCGCTTCGTTTCGACCGGCCCGCGACGTCGTCGCGCTCTACGGACCCGCGCACTTCCATGCTGATGCATATCCTGCTCGTCATCCACATCATCGTCTGCGTGCTGCTGATCGGCTTCGTGCTGCTGCAGCAGTCGGAGGGCGGCGCGCTGGGCATGGGCGGCGGCCCGTCGGGCTTCATGACGGCGCGGGGCGCGGGCAACTTCATGACCCGCACCACCTGGATCCTGTTCGGCGTGTTCCTGGTCCTCAGCGTGATTCTGACCATCCTGGTCGGTCACGAGCGTTCGAAGACCTCGGTCGTCGGCCGCGGCGGCGTCATTGAACAGAAGCTGGACCCGAACGCCCTGAAGCCGCCGGTTCAGCCGCAGGCTCCGGGCGCGGCCGGCGCGCCGGCGACGGGCGGCCTGACCGCCCCGACTCCGCAGGTCAACCAGCCCGCCCTGGGCACGCTGCTGGAAGAGGCCGCCAAGCCGGCTCAGCCGGCGCAACCGGCCCAGCAGCCGGCCCCCAAGGGCCAGTAAGAGCCCGACAAAACCAACGTTCCGTCGATATCACGGGCGCCGATCTCGAATCGGCGCTAATCTGGATTCCCATGGCCCGGTACATCTTCATCACCGGCGGCGTGGTTTCCTCATTGGGAAAAGGTCTCGCGTCCGCCGCTCTTGGCGCGCTCCTGCAGGCTCGCGGCTACAAAGTCCGCCTGCGCAAGCTCGACCCCTATCTGAACGTCGACCCCGGTACGATGAGTCCGTACCAGCACGGCGAGGTCTTCGTGACCGATGATGGGGCCGAGACCGACCTCGACCTGGGGCACTACGAGCGCTTCACCGGCGTGAACGCGTCCCGCGCGGACAACATCACGACCGGTCAGATCTACAAGACGATCATTGAGAAGGAGCGTCGCGGGGACTACCTCGGCGCGACCGTCCAGGTGATCCCGCACGTCACCAACGAGATCAAGGACTTCGTCCTGTCTCCGGCCGTGGACGAGAACGGCGACGAGGCCGATTTCGTCCTGGTCGAGATCGGCGGCACGGTCGGCGACATCGAGGGGCTGCCGTTCTTCGAGGCGATCCGCCAGCTGCGCCAGGAACTGCCGCGCGGCGACAGCTGCTACATCCACCTGACGCTGCTGCCGTTCATCAAGACGGCCGGCGAGATGAAGACCAAGCCGACGCAGCACTCGGTGAAGGAGCTGCGCTCGATCGGCATCCAGCCGGACATCCTGCTGTGTCGCTGCGAGCAGCCGATCCCGGCCGAGGAGAAGCGCAAGATCGGCCAGTTCTGCAACGTGCGGCCGAGCGCGGTGATCCAGGCGATGGACTCCTCGTCCATCTACGCCGTGCCGATCGACTATCACGAGCAGGGCCTGGACCGCGAAGTGCTGGACGTGTTCGGCATCCGCGACGCCAAGGCGCCGGACCTGAGCCGCTGGCAGCAGATCGACCACATCACCACCAACCCCGACGGGGAGGTCACGGTGGCCGTGGTCGGCAAGTACACCGTGCTGAAGGACGCCTATAAGTCGCTGATCGAGGCGCTCCACCACGGCGGCGTGGCCAACAAGGTCAAGGTCAACCTCGACTGGGTCGAGAGCGAGACCTTCGAGGGCGACGACGGCGCGGCCGCCGAGCGGCTGGAGAACGCCCACGCCATCCTGGTGCCCGGCGGCTTCGGCGAGCGCGGCGCGGAAGGCAAGATCCGCGCGGCCCAGTTCGCCCGCGAACGGAAGGTGCCCTACTTCGGCATCTGTTTCGGCATGCAGATGGCGGTGATCGAGACCCTGCGGAACGTCGCCGGGGTCGAGGGCGCCTCGTCGACCGAGTTCGGCCCGACGGACGAACCGGCGGTCGGCCTGATGACCGAATGGACCCAGGGCAACGAGCGGGTCGCCCGCCAGGAAGGCGACGACCTGGGCGGCACGATGCGTCTGGGGGCCTACGAGGCGATGCTGACGCCGGGGTCGAAGGTGGCCGAGATCTACGGCTCCGACGACATCTTCGAGCGCCATCGGCATCGCTACGAGGTCAACATCGGCTACTGCGACCGCATGGAGGAGGCCGGGCTGAAACTGACCGGCCGTTCGCCGGACGGCGTTCTGCCCGAGATCGTCGAGCGCCCGGACCATCCCTGGTTCATCGGCGTGCAGTACCATCCCGAGCTCAAGAGCCGCCCGTTCGCCCCGCACCCGCTGTTCGCCAGCTTCATCGCGGCGGCCAAGGAGCAGAGCCGGCTGGTGTGATGTTTGGGGACGTGTCCGCGCCAGCGTACGCGTCCCCGTCGCTCCGGCTGGTGTGAACATGCGTGGTTCGAGACGCGGACCCGAGGGTCCGCTCCTCACCATGACGAAGGCGGGCGCATCCTGCTGAACTCGTCATCCTGAGGCGCGAGCCTCGGGCGAGCGTCTCGAAGGACGCAAGGAGCCCAACCGATGGAAATCCGCACCGAACGGCTGCTGCTCCGTCCCGCCCGGTCTTCGGACGTGGACGGCATGCACGCCATCTTCAGCGATCCGGAAGCCATGGCTCACTGGTCGACGGCCCCCCACGAGGATCGCGGCCAGACCGAGGCCTGGATCAACCTGATGCTGGACGCCCAGGCGGCCGGCCCGACCCTGGACTTCATCATCGAGCGCGACGGAGAGGCGATCGGCAAGGTCGGCTTCTGGCGCCCGCCTGAGCTCGGCTACATCCTGCGTCGCGACCACTGGGGGCAGGGGCTGGCGAGCGAGGCCCTGGCCGCGGTGATTCGCGCCGCGTTCACGGGCGGAGGCCTGGAAGAGATTCACGCCGAAGTCGATCCGAACAACCTTGCGTCCGTTCGGCTGCTGGAGAAGCACGGCTTTGAGCGTACGGGCTTCGCCCCGCGTACGCTGGAGATCAACGGGGTCTGGTTCGACAGCCTCTACTTCGTCCTGAAGCGGGATCGCGACCCGGCCTTGAAATCGGCGGGGGTTTGAGGCATACACCCGCGCTCACGTGGCGGCCCACCGGCCGCCGCTTCTATTTTTCACGCCCCTTAGGGGCGCGCCGACAAAGCAGAGTCAGACCATGGCCGTTCCTAAGCGAAAAGTATCCCCGTCTCGCCGCAACATGCGTCGTTCGCACCACGCCCTCGGCGCCAACAGCTTCGTGGAAGACAAGGACACCGGCGAGCTGCGCCGTCCGCACCATGTCGATCTGAAGACCGGCATGTACCGCGGCCGCCAGGTCCTGACCCCGAAGGAAGACTGATCGCTCTCCAGCGATCGTCGCCGACGGTCTCAAGACGACCTATCCGAGACGCCCGAGGGTTCCGCCCTCGGGCGTTTTCTTTTGCCCCGCGATCCTCCGGGCGCGTCATATTCGAAGACCGACGTTCTGCAATGTGCTAGCCTGCGCGGGCGGAAGGAGGGCTCGCCATGCTGAGCCGTCGAGACTTCGCCGCCGGCCTGGGGGGGCTGGCGGTCGCGCCCCGGGTCCTGGCCGAGGAATTCCCCGACACGCCCGTCCAGATCGACGCGCGCCAGGACCGCTACGACCGCCTCACCATCCCGGTCCGGCTGGGCGACGGCCCGCCCCATGACTTCGTCGTCGACACCGGCGCGGACTGCAGCGTGCTGGCGATCGATCTCGCCGAAAGCCTCGCGCTGCCGCCCGGGAAGCCGGTGCTGGTGCACGGGATCACCGGGGCCCAGATGACCCCCACGGTCAAGGCGCCGCCCCTGGTCGTGGGCGGGGTGGCGCTGAAGCGCCGGGAGTTCCCCATCCTGCCCCGGGACCGCCTGGGCGCCGACGGCCTGCTGGGCGTCGACGTCCTGCAGCGGCGACGGCTGATCATGGACTTCAAGGCGCGCCGGTTCGAGATCCAGGCGACCAGCCCCCATCACGGCGGGGGCGGCGGCGTGCGGTCGGCCCTGGTGCCGGCGCACGACAGCTTCGGCCGCCTGACGGTCATCGACGCGCGGGCCTACGGCGCCCTGGCGACCGCGTTCGTCGACTCGGGCGGCGGCATGACCATCGTCAACGAGACGCTGGCCGCGGCCGTCCGAAAGCGCGGCTACTGGCGAGAGCCCGCCCAGCGCGTGATGCTGACCGGCGTCACCCAGCACGTCCTGTACGGCGAGGTGCGGCTGCTCGACCGGCTGGCGCTGGGGGACCTGAAGTTCCGCAACGTGCCGGTCGTGGTCAGCGACCTGCACCTGTTCAACCAATGGGGCCTGACCGGCAAGGCGGCGATCCTGCTGGGGGCCAATGTGCTGCGTCTGTTCTCCCGGATCGAGCTCGACTACGGCCGGCGGCAGATGCTCTTCCAAGCCGGGCGGGAGCCGACGCCGCTGGCCGCCTGAACGACCCCGCCGCCGCGAACGCGGTCGGTCATCGAGGAGACGAGCATGGACTGGAACCGCCGCAGCATCGTCGCCGCCCTTGGGGCGCTGGCGCCGAGCGCGGTCGCTTGGGCCGAGCCAGCGCCGGAGACCGGCGTGAACCTCAAGACCGGACGCGATGACCAGGAGCGGATGACGATCCCCGTGCGGATCGGCAATGTCGAGGGCTACGATTTCGTGGTCGACACCGGCGCGGATCGCAGCGTGCTGGCCTCGGACGTGGCCGCTGCGCTGGGCCTGCCGGCGGGGCGGAAGGTCCTGATCCACGGCATCACCGGCCAGGAGGTGACCGCGACGGTGCGTTGTCCGGCGCTGAAGGTCGGCGAGGTGACCCTGCCGCCCCAGGAACTGCCGGTGATAGACCGGCCGCGGCTCGGCGCCGACGGACTGCTGGGCATGGACGTGCTGCAGAACCGCAGGCTGACCCTGGATTTCCGCCAGCGGCGGCTGGATATCCGCGCCGCCTCCGGCGCCTCGCCGGCCCGCCTCGATCCGCGATGGGTGATCGTGCCGACAGACGGGGTCCATGGTCATCTGACCATCATCAGCGCCAGGGTCGGGACGATCGCCGCGACGGCCTTCGTCGATTCCGGGGCCAGCATGACCATCGCCAATCCGGCCCTGGCCCAGGCGATGCGGTCGCGGCGACGCTGGCAAAGCTCCGCGCCGCAGGTCACGCTGGCCGGCGTCACCGATCATGCCGTCACCGGGGAGGGGCGGATCATTCCGCAGTTGCGCCTCGGGACGATGAGCTTCAGCCATGTGCCGGTGGTGGTCTGCGACCTGCACCTGTTCCGGCAATGGCGGCTCGACGACCGGCCGGCCATTCTGCTCGGCGTCGACGTCCTGCGAATGTTCGCCAAGGTCGAGCTGGACTACGGCCGGCGGCGGCTGCTGTTCCGAGCAGGCCAGGCTCCGCCGCCGCTGATGGCTTGACGCTCCGGCTACTGCGTCCGGGCGCGGGCCTGGATGCCGGCGCGACGCGCCTCGACGGCCTCCGGGGTCACCTGGCGGTTCAGCTTGCTGGACCGCGCATGCTCCAGCGCCAGGCCTTCGCCGAAGCTCAGGGCGAAGCCGTCGTCGATGATCCGCTTGTAGGCGGCCAGGGTCTCGACCGGGATGGTGGCCATGTCGGCCGCCAGCTTGCGGGCGGTCGGCAGCAGGTCCTCGGCCGGGACGACCCGGCTGACCAGGCCCCAGGCCTCGGCCTTTCGCGCGTCCAGGAAGTTGCCGGTGAGGCTCAGCTCCTTGGCGCGGTAGAGGCCGATCAGCCGCGACAGCTTCTGCGACAGGCCCCAGCCCGGCATGATCCCGACGCGTGCGTGGGTGTCGGCGAAACGGGCGTTCTCCGAGGCGATCAGCACGTCGCAGGCCAGCGCCACCTCGAAGCCGCCGGTGATGGCGACGCCGTTGATCGCGCCGATGACCGGCTTCTTGCACAGCTCGATGGCCTTCACGGGGTTCTCCTCGGCGCCCTCGGCGTTGGCCGCGCTCATGGCGCCGGCGTCGGAGCCCAGCTCCTTCAGATCCAGGCCGGCGGTGAAGGCCCGCTCGCCCGCGCCGGTCAGGATGACGACGCTGACCTCCGGATCGGCGTCCAGCGCGACCATGGCCCGGTAAAGCTCCGACCGCAGCGCCTTGCTGAGGGCGTTCATCGCCTCCGGGCGGTTCAGGGTGACGACGGCGATCCCGTCCTGTTTGTCGACCAGCAGCATGGCGGCGTCTCCTTCGTTCCAGCCAGGGTTGGGCGCGCTGCCGCCGGGAGAGTCAAGCGCGGTTGCGGGGCCGGGCGGGGACCGCCAGACTGGCGCGATGATCAGACCGTTCGCCGCTTCGCTCCTGGCCCTCTGCATCGCCGCGCCGGTCCTGGCGCAGGAGTCGCCGCCGCCGATGTCGCCAGAGGGAGCGGGGCCGGTGCGCGTCGGCATGACCGCCAAGGAAGCGCTGGCCATCCGGCCCGCGCCGATCTCCGGCGGCGGCGACGATCCGGCGGTCTGCGAGGAGTACGGGCTGGACGAGAGCCGGGCCCTCTCCTTCATGATCGAGGACGGCCGCGTCGTGCGCACCTCGGCCAGCGAGGGCGGGCGTACGACCGAGGGGGTCAAGGTCGGCGACCCGGTGGCCAAGGTCCGCGCGACCTACAAGGGGCTGGTCAAGGAGGGCGCGCCGTACGACCTGCCGCCGGCCCACGACCTCTACTGGTGGAAGACGCCCAAGAGCGGCCTGCGCTTCGAGATCGACGGGCAGGGCCGCGTCAGCCGCATCCATGCGGGCGGCGAGGCCATCCGCTACGCCGAGGGCTGTTTCTAGGCCGTCAGCTGAAGCTCGGCGGCGGCGAAGCGGTCGGCTCGTCGTCGTCATCGACCAGCCGGGCGATCATCGCCAGCTCGCGGCGGATGTGACGCCAGGCCGGCGCGGAGGCGTGGCCCAGCTCGCTGCCTTCCAGCGCCGCCAGTCCGAAGACGGTGCGCAGTTCGTCGAGCAGATGCTCGTCGCGCATGGCCAGCAGGGTGATCAAGGCCTTGAGCAACTTGTCGTTGGCCTGGACGATTTCGGCGATGTCGGTCTGGGCGCGGCCCATGGTTCTGCCTCCTGGGTCGACAGTCGATAACCAGAAGGGGCGGCCGAACGTTCCAAAATTGACCCAAAAACGCCCCTCAGGTTGCGATTTCGAGGGGAGGCGGCTAAGCGGGGCGCGCATTTCCAGCCCGGAGCCCCCATGACCGAGATCGTCGACATCATCGCCCGCGAAATCCTCGACAGCCGGGGCAACCCGACGGTCGAAGTCGACGTGATCCTGGAAGACGGCTCCTTCGGCCGCGCCGCGGTGCCGTCGGGCGCCTCCACCGGCGCTCACGAAGCCGTCGAGAAGCGGGACGGCGAAGCGGACCGCTACCTCGGCAAGGGCGTCGAGGACGCCGTCGAGGCCGTCAACGGCGAGATCTACGACGCCCTGGCCGGCGTGGACGCCGAGGACCAGCGCCGCGTCGACAGCCTGCTGATCGAGCTGGACGGCGCCAAGAACAAGGCGCGCCTGGGCGCCAACGCCATCCTGGGCGTGTCGCTGGCCACGGCCAAGGCCGCCGCCGTGGCCGCCGACCTGCCGCTGTACAAGTACATCGGCGGCGTCTCGGCCCGCGTCCTGCCGGTGCCGATGATGAACATCATCAACGGCGGCGCCCACGCCGACAACCCGATCGACATCCAGGAGTTCATGATCCTGCCGACCGGCGCGCCGACCTTCCGCGAAGGCCTGCGCATGGGCGCCGAGATCTTCCACGGCCTGAAGAAGGCCCTGAAGGACGCCGGGCACAACACCAACGTCGGCGACGAAGGCGGCTTCGCCCCGAACATCGGCAGCGCCGAAGAAGCCCTGGCCTTCATCGTCAAGGCCGGCGAGAGCGCGGGCTACCGGGCCGGCGACGACTTCGTGCTGGGCCTGGACGTCGCCGCCACCGAGTTCTTCAAGAACGGCCGGTACGTGCTTGAAGGCGAAGGCAAGACGGTCGATCCGGCCGGCATGGTCGCCTACCTGGAAGGCCTCGTCTCCAAGTTCCCGATCGTGACCATCGAGGACGGCTGCTCCGAAGACGACTTCGAGGGCTGGAGCCTGCTGACCGCCGCCCTGGGCAAGAAGGTTCAGCTGGTCGGCGACGACCTGTTCGTCACCAACCCCGAGCGCCTGTCGATGGGCGTCGAGAAGGGCCTGGCCAACTCGATCCTGGTCAAGGTCAACCAGATCGGCACCCTGTCGGAGACCCTCGACGCCGTCGATATGGCCCACCGCGCCGGCTACACCGCCGTGATGAGCCACCGCTCGGGCGAGACCGAGGACAGCACCATCGCCGACCTGGCGGTCGCCACCAACTGCGGCCAGATCAAGACCGGCTCGCTGGCCCGCTCGGACCGCACGGCCAAGTACAACCAGCTCCTGCGCATCGAGGAGCAGCTCGACGACCAGGCCATCTACCTCGGCCGCAAGGCGATCAAGCAGCTCTAGCAACGGACGGACCGGAGCCATGGCCGAGTTCATCTTCCTGATGCACGGCGACGGCTCCGGTCCCGAAGGCGCCTGGGACGCCTATCTGGCCGATCTCCAGGCGCGGGGCGTCCTGCGGGGCGGCAGCGCGATCGGCCCCGGCGAGACCTTCCGCAAGGCCGGCGCGCCGGGACCGCTGAGCGCGGCGATCGCCGGCTTCATCCGGGTGGAGGTCGCCGACCTCGAGGCCGCACGGACGCTGCTGACCGGCAACCCGACCTACGAAGCCGGAGGAACCGTGGAAATCCGGACGCTTCCGGTCACGCGCTGAGCGCTAGCCGGACGGCCCGCTCCACCGGGGAATAGCCGCCGTCCTCGCGCTCCAGCCTCAAGGGCTCCCGCGGCAGGAGCGGCGGCTGGGCCATGAACCGCGGCGTCGTCCCGCGATGCGGCTGGGCCGCGTGCACCAGGAACGGATGGCAGAGATAGACCGTCCCGGCGGGGCCTGTCGCCAGCGCCTCCGGCCGATGCGCCGAGCCCCCGAACCCGTCCGCCGCCAGCTCGCCCAGCGTCAGCCCGTCCTCGCCCGCGGGCGCCAGCCGTCTGGCGATGTCATGGTGCGAGCCGACCCGGATCCGCGTCGGGGCGTCGTCCCCGCCGACATCCGAGAACAGGAACAGCATCAGCAGCGCCCGCCCGCGCGAGAAGATGTTGGCGCGCCACTGCATAAAGTCGGGGCTTTCCGTGCCGAAACTCACGTCGATATGCCAGCCGGCGTCCCCCGGATCGTCGGGCGAGGGGAACCGTACCGGGAAGGTCCCCAGCCCGCCGCGCGGCAGCCAGCGCCCTTCGCCGACCAGGGCGTCGAAGGCGGCGTGCAGGGCGGGGGTGTTGGCTGCTTCGCGGAAGGGCGGCTGATCGTAGTGGCCGAGGCGCACGACGGGGCGGGTCCAGGTCGCGGGATCGTCCGGAGCGCCGCCGACGTCGCGCCACAGGATCGCGCGCGCCCTGTCGGCAAGTTCGCGCGGGAAGGCGTTGTCCAGGCGCAGGAAACCGTCGCGGATGAAACGGTCGATGTCGGCGGGGCCGACGGCGTCGGGGTTCGGCATGGGATGTCTCGTCAAGAAGCGCCGCAGGGGGCGCGCATCGGCGTTCGGCGCGGGCGCGCCGGCGTCTCTCCCGTCTCGGGAGGAACGGCTCAGGCCTCGAAGACGACCGAGCGGAGGCTGCGGATGGACATCATCATCACGCCAAACCTGGGGATGAACCCGATCGGCGCAAGGGCTAGCGCGCCGCCAGGCCCTTCGCCGTCAGCCAGGAGGCCAGGACGGCGAAGTACTCGGCGGCGTCGGGCGCGGCCATGTCGGCGCGCGCCGGGTCCATCTGGTCCTTGGGCGAGACCGTGGTCTGCATGCCGTGGTCGGCGCCGGCGATCACGGCGACCTTCAGGTTCGGCCGCCGGGGCGTGATCGTCGCCAGCCGCTCGACCGAGATCGCCACCGGCACGACCGGGTCGGCCGCGCCGTAGAGGACCAGGGCCGGAACCTTGACCGTTTCGAGCGACGGCAGCGGGTCGAATTCGATCTCCTTCCGCCAGCGCGACACGTCCCGGTCGCGGACCGTCTCGCCCATGTAGGTCAGCGGGAACCAGGGCTGGACCTTGGCCGCGTCGATGCGGCGCTGGGCCTCGGCCTTGTCGCTCGTCCCGCGCATGTAGTCGTCCACCGCCTTGCGGGTCGCCAGCATCTGGTCGATGTCGACCTGGGAATAGCCCTGGACCTTCAAGGCGTTGGCCGAGCGGAACATCATCTGCACGTCGGGCGTCACGACCGGCGCCGAGATCGAGACCACGAAGGCGACCTCCGGACTGCGCGTGGCCGCCAGCAGCGCCAGCCAGCCGCCCTGGCTCAGGCCCCAGACGCCGACCCGCCCGGGATCGATGCGGGGATCGGTCTTCAACATCCGTACGGCGGCGACGGCGTCGTCGGCGAGCAGGGCGTAGTCGCTGGTCTTCAGGTCGCCGCCCGAGGCGCCCGAGCCGCGGCGGTCGTAGACGAACACCGCCATGCCCATCGCCGGCAGCATTTCGATCAGGTGGCGATAGAGCGGCGAGGCCCGCGACGGTGAGCCGGCGGCGTGGGTCACGACCACCGCCGCCAGCGCCTTGCCGCCCTTGGGCAGGTAAAGGGTTCCGCTCAAGTCCGCGTCGCCGCTGCGGAAGACCTTGGCTTCCTCGACCCGCTGCGTCGTCGCCGGCGCGCTCCAGGGCGCCGTGTCGGCGAGCGCCGGGGTCGCCGGAAGCGGGGCGGCGAGAACCAGGAGCGCCAGGGCTCCGATCAGGGGGCGGGCGGCGGTCATCGGCGGGCTTTCAACAACGGAGCCTGAGCGGGAGCAGGCTGTAGACGACGCGCGAATTCCTCAACCCCGCCTTAACCATGGCCGCCGATTCTGACGGCGTTTCCACCCGACCGAGTCGGCATGTTCCAGCGCGTCCAGCCCATCCTTCCGACCATCGCCCTTCTGGGGCTGATCGTCTATTTCGTGTTCCACGGGCTGACCGGGGAGCGCGGGCTGCTGCTGTCGTCCCAGCGTCAGATGATTTTGAACGCCCGTTCGGAAGAACTGGGCGATCTTCGCAAGCGCAGGGTGGACCTGGAGGCGCGGGCGCGGCTACTACGCGACAACAGCCTGTCGGCGGACCTCCTTGAGGAACGCGCGCGTTCTCTACTGGGCTTCGCGGACCCGAAGGATTATGTGATCCGCACCAAGCCCTGAGCCGGTTCGATTTTTCGTTCCGGGGCGGGGACGGGGAACGAACAGGCCAGGATTGAGTAGGGCCCAGGGAGAATTTTATGGCGCGGTCGCCTAAAGCCAAGGGGACCTCGGGGAAGGCTGACGCCGGGAGCGGTCAGGTATCCTCGAAGGACCAGCTGCTTAAATACTATCGGGACATGCTGCTGATCCGGCGCTTCGAGGAGCGGGCCGGCCAGCTGTACGGCATGGGCCTGATCGGCGGGTTCTGCCACCTGTACATCGGCCAGGAAGCCGTCGCGGTCGGCATGCAGTCGATCGCCGAAAAGGGCGACCAGATCATCACCGGCTACCGCGACCACGGCCATATGCTGGCCGCCGGCATGGACCCCAACGAGGTCATGGCCGAGCTGACCGGCCGCATCGGCGGCTCGTCCAAGGGCAAGGGCGGCTCGATGCACATGTTCTCGACCGAGGCGGGCTTCTACGGCGGCCACGGCATCGTGGGCGCGCAGGTCAGCCTGGGCACCGGCCTGGCGCTGGCCGACTGGTACCGCGACAACGGCAAGGTCAGCTTCACCTACTTCGGCGACGGCGCGGCCAACCAGGGGCAGGTCTACGAGAGCTTCAACATGGCCGAGCTCTGGTCGCTGCCGGTCGTGTACGTGATCGAGAACAACCAGTACGCCATGGGCACCTCGATCGAGCGCTCCTCGTCCGAGACCCGGCTGCACAAGCGCGGCGTCTCGTTCAACATCCCGGGCGAGGAAGTCGACGGCATGGACGTCGAGGCGGTCGCCGCCGCCGGCAAGCGCGCCGCCGACCACGCCCGCAGCGGCAAGGGCCCCTACATCCTCGAGATGAAGACCTACCGCTACCGCGGCCACTCGATGAGCGATCCGGCCAAGTACCGGACCAAGGAAGAGGTCGACGAGGTCAAGAAGACCCGTGACCCCATCGAGCACCTGCGCGAGAAGCTGGCCGAGGCCAAGGTCACCGAGGACGAACTGAAGGCCATCGACGCCGAGGTGAAGACCATCGTCGCCGCCGCCGCCGAGTTCGCCCGCACCAGCCCCGAGCCGGACCCCTCCGAACTCTATACCGACGTCTATCTGGAGGCCGCGCAGTGAGCGTCGAGATCCTGATGCCCGCCCTGTCTCCGACGATGGAGGAGGGCACCCTGGCCAAGTGGCTGGTCAAGGAGGGCGACGAGGTCCGGGCCGGCGACGTGATCGCCGAGATCGAGACCGACAAGGCGACCATGGAGGTCGAGGCCGTCGACGAGGGCAAGATCAGCGCCATCCTGGTTCCGGCCGGGACCGAGGGCGTGAAGGTCAACACCCCGATCGCCCGCCTGGGCGAGGGCGACGCCGCCGCGCCCGCTCCGACTCCGGCCCCGCAGGCCGCGCCGGTCGTGGTCGAGGCCAAGGCGCCCGACGCCGCCCCGGCCCCCGTCGCCGCGCCCAAGGCCGAGCTGCGCGATCCCGAGATCCCGGCCGACGCCAAGCTGGTCAAGATCACGGTCCGCGACGCCCTGCGCGACGCCATGGCCGAGGAGATGCGCCGCAACGGCGATGTCTTCCTGATGGGCGAGGAAGTCGCCCAGTACCAGGGCGCCTACAAGGTTTCGCGCGAACTGCTTCAGGAGTTTGGGGAAAAGCGAGTCATCGACACCCCGATCACCGAGCACGGCTTCGCCGGCCTGGCGGTCGGCGCGGCGATGGCCGGCCTCAAGCCGATCGTCGAGTTCATGACCTGGAACTTCGCCATGCAGGCGATCGACCAGATCATCAACTCCGCCGCCAAGACGCTCTACATGTCGGGCGGCCAGATCAAGTCGTCGATCGTGTTCCGCGGCCCCAACGGCGCGGCCGCCCGCGTCGGCGCCCAGCACAGCCAGGACTACAGCGCCTGGTACGCCCAGATCCCGGGCCTGAAGGTCGTCGCTCCCTATGACGCGGCCGACGCCAAGGGCCTGTTGAAGGCCGCGATCCGCGACCCGAACCCCGTCGTCTTCCTCGAGCACGAGATGATGTACGGCGTCGAGTTCGACATCCCGGAAGTCGACGACTGGATCGTGCCGATCGGCAAGGCCAAGGTCCGCCGCGAGGGCAAGGACGTCACCCTGACCGCCCACAGCCGCATGGTCGGCCTGGCGCTCAAGGCGGCGGAGGAACTGGCCGCGGAAGGCATCGAGGCGGAGGTCATCGACCTGCGCACCCTGCGTCCGCTGGACCACGAGACGATCCTGGAGAGCGTCAAGAAGACCAACCGCCTGGTCAGCTGCGAGGAAGGCTGGGGTCCGATGGGCGTCGGCGCCGAGATCGTCGCCCGCGTGGTCGAGCACGCCTTCGACTACCTGGACGCCCCGCCGCTGCGCGTGCACCAGGAGGACGTGCCGCTGCCGTACGCCGCCAACCTGGAAGCCCTGTCGCTGCCCTCGGTCGAGAAGATCGTGAAGGCCGCCAAGGCGGTGAGCTACAAGGGCTAGCGGTGACCGACGACGCGGACAATGTGGCGCTGCTGAACGTGAAGGAAGACTTCACGGATTTCGGCCCCGCGTCCGCGCCGTCGGCGCTCGAGTCCGAGTTTCCGGAGCTTTTCGAGCGGGCTCGCGACGACGAAACTGCCGTGACCTACCATCCGAAGACCCGCCAGTTCGGGATCCCCGTGCTGGATGGCGGCGGTAGCTTCATCGCGATCCGGCACGACCCCTGGAGCGGAAGGCCGCTGCCGGCCGATCTCAGGGATCGCTACTTCGCCGAGATCGAGGCCCTCGGTCTCGATGCGGCGGAGGACGATCTGCCGGAGGAGTTCCTATCGGAAAACTGGTGGCTGGAGCGCGGACTTTGAGCCGCCACAACAAATCGGAGGCTCGTTCGGCCTCCCTCGCTAAATTTTTCAGGGAAGCCTGATGTCCATCGAAATCCTGATGCCCGCCCTGTCTCCGACCATGGAGGAGGGGACCCTGGCCAAGTGGCACGTGAAGCCCGGCGACGAGGTCAAGGCCGGCGACGTGATCGCCGAGATCGAGACCGACAAGGCGACCATGGAGGTCGAGGCCGTCGACGAGGGCGTGGTCGAGGCCCTGCTGGTCGACGCCGGCGCCGAAGGCGTGAAGGTCAACGCCCCGATCGCGCGCCTGGCCGGGGAGGGCGAGGCGCCTGCGCCCGCCGCCAAGGCCCCCGAAGCGCCGAAGGTCGAGGCCCCTAAGGCCGCTGAAGCGCCGGCTCCCGCGGCCGCTCCGGCTGCGCCCGCGCCTGTCGCGGCTGCGGCCCCGACCCCGAAGGTCGACGGCGAGCGCGTGTTCGCCTCGCCGCTGGCCCGCCGCCTGGCCGCCGCCGCCGGCCTGGACCTGAAGACCATCGCCGGCACCGGCCCGCACGGCCGGGTGGTGAAGGCTGACGTCGAAGCGGCGCGGGGCAAGGCTCCGGCGGCAACCCCGTCGGCCCAGCCCGGCGCGACGTCCGCCGCCGCCGCTCCGGCCCAGCGCGAGCACAAGACGCTCGAGCAGATGGGCATCGCGCCCGGCAGCTACGACCTGATCCCGCTGGACGGCATGCGCAAGACCATCGCGCGCCGGATGACGGAAAGCGCGCGCGACGTGCCGCACTTCCCGCTGACCATCGACATCGAGATCGACGCCCTGCTCGCCGCCCGCGCCAAGATCAACGCCATGCTGGAGAAGCAGGGCGTGAAGGTGTCGGTGAACGACATGGTCATGAAGGCCGCCGCCGTCGCCCTCAAGCGCGTGCCGGAAGCCAACGCCAGCTACTCGCCGGAAGGCCTGGCCCTGCACCACCACGCCGACATCGCCATGGCGGTGGCCATCGACGGCGGCCTGATCACCCCGATCATCCGCGCCGCCGAGACCAAGGGCCTGGCCCAGATCGCCGTCGAGGCCAAGGACCTGGCCGAACGCGCCCGCACCAAGAAGCTGAAGCCCGAGGAGTTCCAGGGCGGCACCTTCTCGGTCAGCAACCTGGGCATGTTCGGCATCAAGTCGTTCTCGTCGATCATCAACGAGCCGCAGGGCTGCATCATGAGCGTCGGCGCCGGCGAGCAGCGCCCGGTGGTCCGGAACGGCGAGCTGACCGTCGCCACGGTGATGACCGTCACCCTGACCTGCGACCACCGTGTGGTCGACGGCGCAACGGGGGCCAAATTCCTGCAGGCTTTCAAACCACTGCTGGAAGATCCTCTGACGATGATCGTCTGACGGCCGACCTTCCGAACTACGGGGCGGACCCTGGGCCCGCCCGCCTGTTTCTACCCCAGACAATGGGAGATCTGAGTTGAGCGACTTCGACGTCATCGTCATCGGTTCCGGCCCCGGCGGCTACGTGGCCGCGATCCGCGCCAGCCAGCTGGGCCTGAAGACCGCCATCGTCGAGCGCGAGGCCCTGGGCGGCATCTGCCTGAACTGGGGCTGCATCCCGACCAAGGCGCTGTTGAAGAGCGGCGAGAAGTTCGAGAGCCTGTCGCACCTGAAGGAATACGGCCTGTCCGCCAGCGGCGCCGCGTTCGACTTCGACGCCATCATCCAGCGCTCGCGCGGGGTGGCGTCGACGATGAACAAGGGCGTCACCTTCCTGATGAAGAAGCACAAGATCGAGGTGATCGAAGGCGACGCCGTGCTTGCGAAGGGCGCGGCCGCGCCGTCCGTGAAGGTCAAGCTGAAGGCCGGCGGCGAGCGCGTCGTGCAGGCGTCCAAGGGCGTCATCCTGGCCGTCGGCGCCCGCGCGCGGGCTCTGCCGCAGATCGGCCTCGAGGCGGATGGCGACAAGATCTGGGCCTATCGCGAGGCTCTGGCGCCCAAGCGCCTGCCGAAGTCGTTCGTGGTGATCGGGTCGGGCGCCATCGGCCTGGAGTTCGCCAGCTTCTACCGCGCCCTGGGCGCGGAGGTGACCGTGATCGAGGCCGTCGATCGGATCATGCCGGTCGAGGACGAGGAGGTCTCCAAGGCCGCCCAGAAGGCCTTCGAGAAGCGCGGGATCAAGTTCCGCGTCGGCGCCAAGGTGACCAAGGTCTCCAAGACCGCCAAGGGCGTGTCGGCGGCGATCGAGGTCGGCGGCAAGGCGGAGACGCTGGAGGCCGAGGTCTGCATCTCGGCCGTCGGCATCACCGCCAACACCGACGGCGTCGGCCTGGAGGCCCTGGGCGTGGTCCTGGACCGCGGCCATGTGAAGACCGACGGCCACTGCCAGACCAATGTGAAGGGCCTCTACGCCATCGGCGACTGCGCCGGCGCGCCCTGGCTCGCCCACAAGGCCAGCCACGAGGGCATCCACGCGGCCGAACACATCGCCGCCTTCAAGACCCCCAACGTCCATTCTCCGATCGCCGGCTGCACCTACACCCAGCCGCAGGTTGCTTCGGTCGGCGTCACCGAACAGGCCGCCAAGGCCGAGGGGCGCGAGGTCAAGGTCGGCCGCTTCCCGTTCCGCGTGAACGGCAAGGCGGTGGCCGCCGGCGAGATCGAGGGCTTCGTGAAGACCATCTTCGACGCCAAGACCGGGGCCCTGATCGGGGCCCACATGATCGGCGCCGAGGTCACGGAGATGATCCAGGGCTTCGTCACCGCCATCACCCTGGAGGCCACCGAGGAGGACATGCAGGGCATCGTCTATCCGCACCCGACCATGTCGGAGGCGATGCACGAGGCCTCGCTGGACGCCTACGGCCGGGTCCTGCACCTCTGATACCGACTTGAATGCGGCCGGGCGCGCCGCGTCCGGCCTTCCAGCCTGAAGCCGAGTCCGCGTGCCCGAAGCCAAGACCCTGATCGCCTTCGCCCTGGTCTGTCTGGCCATGGCCCTGACCCCGGGGCCGAACATGCTCTACCTGATCGGGCGATCGATCAGCCAGGGCAGGGCGGCGGCGCTGGTGTCGCTGATCGGGGTGGCGGCCGGCTTCGTCGTCTATCTGGTCAGCGCCGCCCTGGGCATCACCGCCCTGCTGATGGCCGCGCCGCTGGCCTATGACGTCCTGCGCTTCGGCGGGGCGATCTACCTGCTCTGGCTGGCCTGGCAGGCGATCAGGCCGGGCGGCGCCGGGCCGTTCCAGGTCCGCGACCTGCCCAGGGACAGCCCGACCAAGCTGGTGGCCATGGGCTTCCTGACCAACCTGCTGAACCCCAAGGCGGCGATGCTCTACCTGTCGCTGCTGCCGCAGTTCATCGATCCGGCGCGCGGCGACGTGCTGAGCCAGTCCCTGATCCTGGGCGGAAGCCAGATCGTCATCAGCCTCAGCGTCAACGCCTCGATCGCCCTGGCCGCCGGGACCATCGCCGGCTTCCTGGCCGGACGGCCGGCCTTCGTGGTCGTCCAGCGCTGGCTGATGGCCACGGTCCTCGGCGGGCTGGCGATCAAGATGGCGACCGAGGCGCGGCGTTAAGCCGCCGCGCGCCCGGCGCCGCTGGCCTCGGCGTCAGTCCTTCTTCCGCACGATGCGGTCGAGGCTCCATTCGCCGCCGCCGGCGAAGACGAAGTACAGAAAGATGAAGCAGAACAGATAGGCGGCTTCGCCTTGGTTCAGGGCCGGCACGATCGTCCCGGCCGACTTGGCGTGAGCCAGCAGGAAGGCCCAGGCCATCTGGCCGCACAGAATGAAAGCCACCGGGCGGGTGAAGAGGCCCAGGACCAGCAGGGCGCCGCCAACCACTTCGAGCCAAGCCGCGATGGTCAGGATGAAGGGCAGCGGATCGGGGACGCCGGGCTGCGGGGCCGGAATCCCCCAGAGCTTCATCAGCCCGTGCGACATGAAGCTCAGCGCGACGAGCACGCGCAGGATGCTGAGGACGCGCGGCGTCCAGGCGTTGAGATTGCTCATTCCAAACCTCCCCTGGACCCGTTCCGGCCGGGCGATCCGGGCAGTCGAACGGGTCCGAGGGGAAATGGAACGCGATTCTCGCTCCGCGTGCTCGTGATCAGGCGGCCTGGGCCTCGGTCTCGGCCAGGCGCTGGATGGCGACATAGTCGGTCTTGCCGGTGCCGAGCACGGGAACCTCGGTGATCTTGACGATCCGCCGGGGGACGGCCAGCTCGGGCGCGCCGATGCTCTGGGCGTGGGCGACCAACGGCCCGACGTCGGCGTCGGCCCGGTCGGTGAACAGCACCAGCCGCTCGCCCTTCTTCTTGTCGGGCATGGCCACCACCGCGTGGCGGCTGTCCGGCCAGACCGAGACGGCCAGGTCCTCGGCGGCGGTCAGGGAGACCATCTCGCCGCCGATCTTGGCGAACCGCTTCACCCGGCCCTTGATGGTGATCCAGTCGCCATGTTCGGCATCAACCGTGACCACGTCGCCGGTGTCGTGCCAGCCGCCTTCGGGCGGGTCGATGCCGCCGTCCTCGCGCAGATAGCCGGACATGATGTTCGGCCCCTGCAGGAACAGCCGGCCGCCGTCGTTGATGCCGTCGACCACGTCCAGCCGCGCGGTCATGCCCGGCAGCAGCCCGCCGACGGTGCCGTGGCGGTTGTCGGTCGGCTTGTTCACGGCCACCACGGGGGAGGCCTCGGTGGCGCCGTAGCCTTCCAGCAGGGGCACGCCGCCGAACCGCTCGTGGACCAGCTTGTGGGTCTCCTCGCGGACCTTCTCGGCGCCGCAGACCACGAACTGCAGGCCCGACAGCTCGTCGGTCTCGGCGGCCCGGGCGTACTGGTTCACGAAGGTGTCGGTCGCCAGCAGGATCGAGGCGCCGCTCTCCTTGATCAGCGGCGGGATCTGTTTGGTGTGCAGCGGCGAGGGGTATTCGAACGCCTTCATCCCGGTCAGCAGCGGCAGCAGGACGCCGCCGGTGAGGCCGAAGCAGTGGAAGGTCGGCAGCGGGTTGAACATCACCCAGTTGGGATCGAGGTCGATATGCGCCTCGATCTGGCGGACGTTGCTGACCAGGTTCTTGTGGCTCAGCACCACGCCGCGGGGCGCGCCGAAGCTGCCGGAGGTGAACAGGATCACGCCCGGCGCGTCCGGCGACAACGCCGCGCGGAACTTGCGCGGGAAGGCCCCGGCGGTGGCGGCGTAGAGCTTGTCTGGCAGGCCGATCGTCTTGCGGACGTCCTCCAGGTACACGACCTTGGCGCCGGTCTCCTCGAGCGCGTCGATGACGTCGTGCAGCTTGCCCTGCTCGATGAAGCGGTGGGCGGTCAGCACGGTCTGCACCCGGCCCAGCTTCACGGCGGCGCGCAGGTTGCGCAGGCCGGCGGTGAAGTTGAGCATCGTCGGGATCCGGCCGAAGGCATGCAGGCCGAAGAAGGTGACCACAACCCCGGCGCTGGACGGCAGCAGCACGCCGACATGCTCGCCCTTGGCGGTGAATCCGGCGATCTTGCGGCCCAGCGCGAAGCTGGCGCGGACCACGTCGGTGTAGGTGAGCGGATTGCGTTCCTGATCTTCCAGGATCGGCTTCTTGGCGCCGTACCGATCTCGGGCGTCGAGCAGAGCGTCGAACAGCGACCGCTCGCCGGCCCGCGCGTCAAAAGCACGCGGCATGTGGGTGAAACTCCCCGAATGTTTCCCACCAGTATCGTTGGGGCCCGACCTTATCGGGCCGGATCACGCTTGAAAAGATTTGTCACAAACGGTGACCGGAGAGGGCAGGGCTCACCCCGTCCATGGGGCAGTTGCGGCGGTTCGGCATTTCGGGCGCCGACGATCGCTGCGGGGCGAAGCACAGGACCTGATCCAGCCACCATAGGCGAACCGCGTCGACGCCCAGGAACCAGCTGGCGCCGGGGGCGGCGGCCGGGCGGCCGGGCGGAGGCTCGATTCCCGTGGCGGTGCATCGGGGCATCGTCCCGCAGGCCCTGTAGGCCAGTGCGCCCTCGGGTCTCGCCCGGGTCGCGAGGAGATGGGTGGGGAGCCGGATATCCTTCGCCCGTCCCAAGGCAGCCTTCGATTCGGCCTCGAAGGCCGAGGTCCAGCCCAGGCTGCGCCCGCCCATCCGCAGGTCGGGATTGGCCGTTTGCCAGGCCATCTGCACGCCGCCGCGCCGCCGATCCTGGGTGCGCCCGGTCTTGAAGGCGTCCGCGCCGTCGCGCTTCCAGCCCTGGCCGACCCCTTCGGGGAAGCGGCCCAGGCCGACTTGCAGCAGCCAGGCCGGCATGGGCTTGTTCTTTCCGCCCGACGGGGCCAGCCGCGGACTCGAGAGCACGAGCGCGGCGGCGGGGGCCCCGCCATCGACGGCCGACAACGCCACCAGGCCGCCGACGCCCTGTCCGATGATGGTCAGGGGGAGGCCGCGGTCGCTCTCGACGATGTTGCGCGCCAGCGCCTTCGTCGCCGCGACGTCGCCCTCGAAGTTCGGGACATGGATCAGGTCGCGAGGGGAGGCGTAGCGCGCGGAGCCGCCCTGGCCGGCGCGTTCCAGCACCCAGACCGTGTAGCCGGCGGCATTGAAGTCGCGGACCGTCTCGAACCAGGCTTCCGCCAGCTCGCCGTCGTCGGTCAGGATAAGCAGGGCCCCCCGCGGCGCGGTCGAGGGAGCCGCCACGCCGTAACGCTGCGGCGGGGCGTCGCCGACCCCGATCAGGCCCCAGCCCCAGCCTTCCGGCGCCCAGAACCGCGGCGCCAGCGACGGCGGGATCCGGCTGTCGGCGAACGGCGCGCGCTGGTCCGCCCCGCCGCAGCCGGTCAGGACGATCAGCAGGCCGGCGAGAGCGAGTCCGAGACGCATCGGGGCCAGTCTTCCCACGGTTTGTGTGCGCCGCAAGAGGACGCCGCTTGATCCTGAGCGTCAGAAGGCCGATTTAGGGGCCATGGCCGTGGTCATCGACACCCTCAAGGCGCGCCCGCGCCACCCCGAGAAGCAGAACCGTCCCGACACCCCGCTGCTGCGCAAGCCCGAATGGCTGCGCGTGCGGGCTCCGGGCTCGAACGGTTACAACGAGACGCGCGAGATCGTGCGCTCGCACAAGCTGGTCACCGTCTGCGAGGAGGCGGCCTGCCCGAACATCGGCGAGTGCTGGACCCAGAAGCACGCGACCATGATGATCATGGGCGAGATCTGCACTCGGGCCTGCTCGTTCTGCAATGTCGCCACCGGCAAGCCGAACCAGCTCGACCCCGACGAGCCGCGCCGCGTCGCCGAGGCCGTCGCCAAGATGGGCCTCAAGCACGTCGTCATCACCTCGGTCGACCGGGACGACCTGTTCGACGGCGGCGCCCGCCACTTCGCCGAGGTGGTCTACGCCATCCGGGAGGCCGCGCCCCAGACCACCATCGAGATCCTGACGCCCGACTTCCTGCGCAAGGACGGGGCCGCCGAGGTGGTCATCGACTCCGCGCCGGACGTCTTCAACCACAACCTCGAGACCGTCCCGCGGCTCTACCTGGGCATCCGGCCGGGCGCGCGCTACTACAACTCGCTGCGCCTGCTGGACAAGGTGAAGGAGCGCGACCCGCGCCGGTTCACCAAGTCCGGCCTGATGGTCGGCCTGGGCGAGACCAAGGAAGAGGTCATGCAGGTGATGGACGACATGCGGTCCGCCGGCGTCGACTTCATCACCATCGGCCAGTACCTGCAGCCGACCCGGAAGCACGCGCCGGTCGACCGGTTCGTGACGCCGGAGGAGTTCCAGGCCTACGAGCAGATCGCCCGGGCCAAGGGCTTCCTGATGGTCTCCGCCAGCCCGCTGACCCGCTCCTCGCACCATGCCGGCGAGGACTTCGCCCGCCTGAAGGCCGCCCGCGAGGCCAAGGAAGCGGCGGCATAGCCCCGTCGCCCGCTCATCCCGGCCAAGGCCGGGACCCAGCGGGCGGCGCCGATGTGGGCACTATGAACTCAGCGCGAGTCCAATCAGCATCTGACCTGGGAGATCTGGGTCCCGGCCTCCGCCGGGATGAGCGGATTTTGGGGGCGTATTGAGACACCGACTGACCCGCATCCTGCCCTACACGCCTGATCAGCTGTTCGAGCTGGTCGGCGACGTCGACCGCTATCCGCAGTTCGTGCCCTGGATCACGGCCCTGCGCACCTGGAACGCCCAGGACGAAGGCGGCGGCGTGACCAGCGTCGACGCCGAGGCGGCGGTCGGCTTCTCGTTCCTGCGCGAGCGGTTCTCGACCCGCGTGCGCCGCGACGCCGCCGCGCGGACCATCGACGTCTCCCTGATCAGCGGTCCGTTCCGCCGGCTGCAGAACCGCTGGCGTTTCCTGCCGCACGAGCAGGGCTGCTGCGTCGAGTTCGAGATCGACTTCGAGTTCAAGGTCGGCTTCCTCGACCGCCTGCTCAACGCCAACTTCAACCACGCCGTCGACAAGCTGATCCGCTGCTTCGACGACCGGGCGAGGACGCTGTACGGGGCGGTCTAGATCGCGTCCCGCAGCATCTGCAGCGCCACGGCGACGGCGGCCAGCTGGATGTCCTGGCGTTCGGGGCCGTCGAAGACCTCGTGGACATGGCGGATGCCGCCGGTGCTGCGCGCCGTCGCCAGATGCACCGTGCCGACCGGCTTCATCGGCGAACCGCCGCCGGGGCCGGCCACGCCGGTGATGGCCACGGCGATGTGGGCGCGGGAGTTGTTCAGGGCGCCTTCGGCCATCATCCGGGCCACCGGCTCGGACACCGCGCCGAAGTCGGCGATCAGGTCGCCCGGCACGCCCAGCATCTCCTCCTTGGCCCGGTTGGTGTAGGTCACGAAGCCGCGCTCGAAGACGTCCGAGGCGCCGGGGATGGCGCAGATCGCCGCCGCCACCAGTCCGCCGGTGCAGCTCTCGGCCGTGACCAGGCGCAGATGCCGCTCGCGGACCTCGTCGATCAGCAGCCTGGCCTGGGTCTCGATCTCGAGGGGAAACATGACGCTGTTCTCCGGACGCTGGCGTTCTGACGAGGAATGACCCCAACATCGCCGCCGACCGACTTTCAAGCCGATTCGAGCCGCCATGACCGAAACGACCGCCGATCCGGCCGCCGTCCCGTCCGCTCCGGCCGCCCGCACGCCGCCGTTGTTCGTCGTCGCGGTCTTCACCAGCGCGGCGCTGGTGTTCATGGTCCAGCCGATGGTGGCCAAGCTGGTGCTGCCGATGCTCGGCGGCTCGCCGGCGGTCTGGAACACCAGCATGGCCTTCTTCCAGGCGGCGCTGTTGGTCGGTTACGGCTATGCGCACGTCCTGCAGAAGCTGCCGACGGTGCGGCGGCAGATCATCGTCCATATCGTGGCGCTGGCCCTCGCCGGCCTGACCCTGCCGCTGCGCGTCTCCGGCCTGCTGGGCGACCCCTCCTCGACCACGCCGAACCTCTGGCTGCTCGGGGTGCTGGCCCTGTCGATCGGTCTGCCGTTCGCGATCCTGTCGGCCACCGCTCCGCTGGTCCAGGCCTGGTACGCCCGCACGCGCGGGCAGGCCGGAGGCGAGCCCTACGCCCTCTACGCCGCCAGCAACCTCGGCAGCCTGCTGGCCCTGCTGGCCTATCCGGTGCTGATGGAGCCGCTGATGACGCTCCAGGCGCAGCGCTGGAGCTGGAGCGGCGGCTACCTGGCCTTCGTGCTGATCCTGGCGTCGCTGGCCGTGCTCGTCTGGCGCAGCGCCGCGACGGCCGGCGTCGCCGATATCTCCGCGCCGGCCGAGCCGACGCCCGCGCCGCGGTGGCGTGACCGGCTGACCTGGATCGCCCTGGCGGCGCTGCCGTCGAGCCTGATGCTCGGCGTGACCACCCACCTGGCCACCGACGTCGCCTCGGCGCCGTTCCTTTGGGTCGCGCCGCTGGCCCTTTATCTGCTGACCTTCATCATCGCCTTCCAGACCCGGCCCCTGGTCTCGCCCCATGTGGCCCTGCTGCTTCAGGCGGCGGCGCTGCCGGCCTGCATCTTCCTGGCGCCGCTGCAGGGCAACGAGATCCCGCTGGTGCTGCTGGTCAATCTCGCCGCCTTCTTCCTCAGCGCCCTGGTCTGCCATCAGGCCCTGGTCGCCCGCCGCCCGGATCCGTCGCATCTCACCGAGTTCTATCTCTGCCTGTCGGTCGGGGGCGTGGTCGGCGGGGCCTTCAACGCCTTCCTGGCGCCGCAGATGTTCGACTGGGTGCTCGAGTACCCGCTGGCGCTGGTGCTGGTCGGGCTGGCCCGCCCCTGGGGTCGCGGAAAGCTCTCGATCTGGGAAGTCGGCGTGCTGGCCACCGGCGCGGTCGCGGCCGTGGCGGTGATCCTGCTGACCGGGCGGCTCGAGGACATCATGACCTTCGACGCCATGACCACGCTCAAGGCGCTGCTGGCCGCGACCCTGGTCTCGGCCTTTCTTCTGCGTGGGCGCGGCCTGGTCTTCACCTTGCTGCTGGGGCTCCTGGCCGTCAGCGCGCACATCCTGGGCGATCGGGCCGAGGTGATCAGCACCGAGCGCAGTTTCTTCGGCGTCCTGCGCCAGACCCGGGCCTATGAGCCGCGCCTCGACGGGGAGGTGCGGCTGCTGGCGCACGGCACCACTTTGCACGGCGCCCAGGCCAAGGCGCCCCAGTACCGCTGCCGGCCGCTGGTCTACTACGCGCCGGAGACGCCGATCGGCCAGGTCTTCGAGACCGAGGCCGCCATGAAGCCGGCGCTGCGGGTCGGGGCCGTCGGCCTCGGAACCGGCTCGGTCGCGGCCTACAACCGCGCCGGCGACCATCTGACCTTCTTCGAGATCGATCCGCTGGTGGTCCGCATCGCCCATGAGTCCGGCGACTTCACCTACACGACCCAATGCGCCCGGGGGCGGGTCGACTTCGTCCTGGGCGACGCCCGGCTGACGCTCGACAGGCAGCCGGCCGGGACCTTCGACGTCCTGCTGCTGGACGCGTTCTCGTCCGACGCCATCCCGGGCCACCTGATGACGGTCGAGGCGGTGCGCGAGTACCTGTCCAAGCTGAAGCCGGACGGCGTGCTGATCATGCACCTGTCGAACCGGCATCTGGAGCTGCGCACGCCGGCCATGGCCGTGGCCAGGGCCGCCGGCGGCTACGCCCTGCTGCAGCGTCACCAGCGCGCCGCCAACTCGCCGAACTACTGGGAATCCGGAGAGGACGTGCTGATCGTGGCCCGCTCCCCGGCGGCCCTGGCGGCCTACGAGGCGGACGATCGCTGGACCCTGGCGGACTCCGGTGGGGCGCGGCCCTGGACGGACGACTACATCAACCTGGTCGGCGCTCTGTACGGCCGGCTGAAGGAGCGCTGGGAGGCGGAATGAACCTGCGCGTCGTCACGGGCCTTTCCCTCGCCGTCCTACTGGCGAGCGCTGCTTCCGCCTGGGCCGGCGACGGCCAGCAGATGCTGTCGCCGCCGCCGCCGCATCCGGACCTGCTTGAAGTCCCGCCAACGGAACTTGAGTATTCGGATGTCGCGTCGGCCCTGGCTGCGGTCCGCGCCAAGCCCGGCGTCAAACGTGGCGAGCTGCGGGGATGGGCGACCTATTCCGACGAATCCGCCTCGACGATCTGGCAGTTCGCGCCGGAAAGCCACCCGGCCTACCCAGCGTTGGTCAAGCTGCGCATGGTAAAGCTGAAGCGCGCCCTGGTCGTGGAGGTCCATGTGCTCTGCGACGTGCGCGGCGCGATCTGCGACGAGTTGCGGGTGGCGAAAGATAAGGAAATCGAAGCGCTTGCGCGTGCCTCGGCCCAGGAAGCGGACCGAAAGGCGGCGGCTAGGCCGGCGTCTCGACCGTAGCCAGGGCCTGGGCGGCCAGGCCTTCGCCGCGGCCGGTGAAGCCCATGCCCTCGGTGGTGGTCGCTTTCACCGACACCCGGTCCAGCGGCAGGCCCAGGATCGCCGCCAGCCGCTCGCGCATCGCCTGGCGGTGCGGTTTGATCTTCGGCCGCTCGCAGATGAGCGTCACGTCGACATTGAGAATCCGGCCGCCCTTCGCCGTCACCAGCCCGGCGGCGTGTTCCAGGAACAGGTCGCTGGCCGCGCCCTTCCACTTCGGGTCGGTTGGGGGGAAGTGGTCGCCGATGTCGCCTTCGCCGATGGCGCCCAGGATGGCGTCAGTCAGGGCGTGCAGGCCGGCGTCGGCGTCGCTGTGGCCGATCAAGGTCTGGTCATGCGCGATCTGCACGCCGCACAGCCAGACGGCTTCGCCGGGGCCCCAGCGATGGGCGTCGAAGCCCTGGCCGGTCCGGATCACGCGGGCGGCGCCCGCCAGGCGCTCAGCCATGTCGAAGTCCTCAGGATAGGTCAGTTTCATCAGCAGGGGATCGCCCGCCGTCAGGGCGATGTGGCCGCCGTCGGCCTCGACCACCTGGGCGTCGTCGGTGGGCTCGCCGCCGGTCCAGGCGGCGTAGGCCGCCAGCAGCCGGTCGCGGCGGAAGGCCTGGGGCGTCTGGGCGCGCCACAGGCCTTCGCGGGCGGTCGTGGTCACGGCGTCGCCGACCTTCCGCTTCAGGGTGTCGGCGACCGGCAGGGCGGGCAGGGCGCCGTCGGCGGTCTCCAGCGCCGCCAGCAGCGTCTGGACATGGTCGGCGGAGACGAAGGGGCGCGCCGCGTCATGGACCAGCACCGGCTCGTCGGCCGGGCCGTCGACGGCGCGCAGGCCGGCCTGGACCGACTCCGCGCGGGTGGCCCCGCCGTGCGCCGTGGTCCAGCCCTTGAGGCCGGCCAGGGCCTCGGCGGCGAGAGCGGCGCCGTCCGCCGCCACGACCACGACCACCTGGCGCGCGCCGGCGCCGAGCAGGGCCTCGACGGACCAGCGGAGGACAGGGCGGCCCAGCAACGGCCGCCACTGCTTGGCCAAGCCCTGGCCGGCGCGGGTTCCCCCGCCGGCGGCGACGATGACGACCGAAAAGCTCATGCCGGCTGTTTAGGGCGCGCCGCGTCCATCTCCAACCTTTACGGCGCCGCACAATCCTGCCTAAAAAGACGGCGATGAAGGTGACTACGAAATGAGCAGCAAGCTTCAGGTCGGCGAGGTCGAGGTTCCGGGGCGCGTGTGGATCGCGCCGATGACCGGCATTTCCGATCTGCCGTTCCGGACGGCCGCCTCGCGGCTGGGCGCGGCCTATGCGGCGACCGAGATGGTCGCCTGCGCCGAGTTCGCCAAGGGGCGCCCCGACGTGGTCCGCCGCGCCGCGGTGGGCGAGGGCCTGCCGCTGATGGTCGTCCAGCTGGTCGGCCGCGATCCGCAATGGATCGCCGAGGGCGCGCGGCTGGCCGCTCAGGCCGGGGCGCACATCGTCGACCTCAACTTCGGTTGCCCCGCGCGCGAGGTGACCGGCGTCCAGTCCGGCTCGGCCCTGATGCGCGACCTGGACCTGGCCGAGAGCCTGGTCGCCGCCGCGGTCGAGGCGGTCGACATCCCCGTCACCGTCAAGATGCGCCTGGGCTGGGACGACCGGACCCGCAACGCGCCGGAGTTCGCCTGCCGCGCCGAGGCGGTCGGCGCCCGGGCCGTGACGGTGCACGGCCGCACCCGCTGCCAGTTCTACAAGGGCGCCGCCGACTGGAGCGCCGTACGGGCGGTCAAGGAGGCGGTGTCGGTCCCGGTGATCGTCAACGGCGACATCGTCGACGGCGCGACAGCCGCCGAGGCCCTGCGCCAGTCGGGCGCCGACGGGGTCATGGTCGGTCGCGGCGTGGTCGGCAAGCCCTGGATCGCCCGGGCCATCGAGGCTGAGCTGGACGGCCGGACCGACGGCGAACCCGACCTGGCCGAACGGCTGGCGATCGCCGTCGGCCACTTCCGCGACAGCATCGCCTTCTACGGGCCCAGGCTGGGCCTTCGCATGTTCCGCAAGCATCTGGCCGCCTACATCGAAGCCGCGCCGCAGCCGGTCGACGCCCAGGCGCGCCGCGAGGCCCGCGCCCGGCTCTGCAGCCTGGACGACCCGGCCGAGGTCGAGGCCGCCCTGGCAGCGCTCTGGGCGCCGTCTCCGGGAAGGCTGGCGGCGTGACCGGGCGCTCCTTTCCCCTCGGCGCCTCGGCCGCCGCCCCGGACCTGAAGGCGCTGGCTTTCGACGCCAGCCCGGAGCCGGCCCTGCTGATCGCGGGGGACGGCGCTCTGGCCGCGGCCAACGAGGCGGCGGAGGCGTTGTTCGGTCAGGGGCTGGGGCTGCTCGCCCGCGGGCGGGTCCAGGGCGCGCTGCCGCCCGGCTCGCCGCTGCTGGCCCTGATCAGTCGCGCGCTGGAGGAGGGTGTCCGCGTCCGCGAGCACGCGGTGGAGATCGCCCTGTTCGGCCATCCGACCTTCGAGGCGGACTGCGCGGCGACGCCGCTGGGCGACGAGGCGGTCCTGCTGACCCTGCATCTGCGCGGCGGCGGCCTCGGCGCCGAGCGCGGGACCGATCCGGCCGGGCTGCGCTCGGTTGTCGGCCTGGGTCGCATGCTGGCCCATGAGATCAAGAACCCGCTGGCCGGCATTCGCGGCGCCGCCCAGTTGCTGAAGACCGGCGCGGCGGCCGAGGACCAGCCGCTGGCCCAGCTGATCGTCGACGAGACCGAGCGCATCCGTCGCCTGGTCGACCGCATGGAGGCCTTCAGCGACGACGCGCCGCCCGAGCGTGAGGCGGTCAACATCCACCGCGTGCTGGACCGCGTCCGGGCCCTGGTCGCCAACGGCGTCGCCGACGGTCTGGAGCTGCGGGAGCGCTACGATCCCTCGCTGCCGCCGACCTGGGGCGACGAGGACCAGCTGATCCAGATCTTCCTGAACCTGGTCAAGAACGCCGCCGAGGCCGCCCATGGGCGCGGCGACGGCCGGGGCGAGATCACCATCTCCACCGCCTGGCGGCCCGGCGTGCGGGTGCGCGGCGGCGACGGCCAGGTCCAGCAGGGCGCGCCGCTGGAGGTGAAGATCCAGGACAACGGCCCCGGCGTGCCGACGGTCATGCGCGACCATCTGTTCCAGCCCTTCGTCACGTCCAAGGCCAACGGCGCGGGCCTGGGCCTGGCCCTCTGCGCCAAGCTGGTCGCCGGTCACGGCGGCCTGATCGATTTCGAGTCCGAGCCCGGCCGGACGGTCTTCCGGGTCCTGCTTCCCGTCGCCAGCTGAGAGAGCCCTGCATGAACGCCGCCAACGCGTCCAAGAAGATCCTGATCGCCGACGACGACAGCTCGATCCGATTGGTCCTCAGCCAGGCGTTCACGAGGCTGGGCTACCAGGTCCGCGCCACCGGCAACGCCTCGACCCTGCTCAAATGGGTCCAGGACGGCGAGGGCGACCTGGTCCTGACCGACGTGGTCATGCCCGACGAGAACGTGTTCAACGTCCTGCCGCGCATCCGCAAGGATCGGCCCCGGCTGCCGATCATCGTCATGAGCGCCCAGAACACCCTGCTGACCGCGGTCAACGCCGCCGACGCCGGGGCGTTCGAGTACGTCTCCAAGCCCTTCGACCTGGACGACGTCACCGCGGCGGCCCGCCGGGCCCTGTCGCGGCCGGCCGACGCCGAGGCTTCCAAGGCCCAGGCGCGGGCCATGAAGGACGAGCGGCTGCCGCTGATCGGCCGTTCGGCGGCGATGCAGGAGGTCTACCGCACCGTCGCCCGGCTGGTCGGCGCCGATCTGACCGTGCTGATCCTGGGCGAGAGCGGCGCCGGCAAGGAGTTGGTCGCTCGGGCCCTGCACGACCTGGGACGTCGTCGCGACGGCAAGTTCGTGGTCATCAACCTGGCGGCGGTGCCGCGCGAGCGGGTCGAGACCGAGCTGTTCGGCCGCGGTGAAGGGGACCTGGGCAAGCTGGTCGAGGCCGACGGCGGCACCCTGTTCCTGGACGAGATCGGCGACATGCCGCTGGACGCCCAGAGCCGGCTGCTGCGGGTGATCGACGGGGCCGAGCCGGCGCTCAACCCCAAGACCGGACGGCCGCCCAGCGTCCGGATCATCGCCGCCACCAACCGCGACCTGCGCGCGCTCATCCAGCAAGGCCTGTTCCGCGAGGACCTGTTCTTCCGGCTGAACGTCGCGCCGGTGCGCCTGCCGCCGCTGCGCGACCGCGTCGAGGACATCCCCGACCTGGCCCGCTCCTTTCTGCTGCGCGCCGCCCGCGAGGGGTTGCCGGCCAAGACCATCGACCAGTCGGCCCTCGATCGGATGAAAACCCATGACTGGCCGGGCAATGTCCGCGAGCTGGAGAACCTGATCCGCCGGGTCTGCGCCCTCTACGCCGAGGAGCTGATCACCGCCCGGATCATCGATCGCGAACTGCAGGACCATACGCCGATCGCCGGGGAGGCGGGGCCGATGACCCTGTCCCAGCTGGTCGAGCGCCACCTGGCCAGCCACTTCGCCGACCAGCCCGACGGCGTGCCGGCGCCGGGCCTGTACGATCGGGTGCTGGAGGACGTCGAGCGTCCGCTGATCCAGCTGACCCTGGCGGCCACGCGCGGCAACCAGGTCCGGGCGGCGGAGATCCTCGGCCTGAACCGCAACACCCTGCGCAAGAAGATCCAGGACCTGGGCGTGGAGATGGTGCGCGGAAAGCGCTGACGTCCTCGCGCAACAAGGGTGTTGCGGTTGGGCCGCAGTTCGACCTAGGCTGCATCCATGAGTTCGGTCGCGTCAGAGGCTGCCAAGCCGTCGGCGGGCGCCCGGCCGCCGACGTGGCGACGGGTCGTCGAGTCCCCGTATCTGCTCGGCGGCGGCTATGTTCTGGCGGTGATCCTGACCATCACCGGCGCGCTGCTGGCGTCCAGGCCCCCGGAGGTCGGACCGATCAGCGCCGACGTTCAGGTCATGCTGGGCCTGCTGGTCTTCAACCTGGTCCTGATCCTGGCGCTGGCCTCGCTGGTCGCGCTGCGGGTGATGCGGCTGCTGCTGAACCGCAACAACGACGCCGGCGCCCGGCTGCAGCTGCGCTTCATGGCCCTGTTCAGCCTCGCCACCGTCGCGCCGGCCATCGTCGTGGCGCTGTTCTTCGGCGGGGTGGTCATTTCCGGCGTCGACTACTGGTTCAGCCAGAAGGTTCGCACCATCGTCGAGAACTCGGCGACCGTGGCCAGGACCTATGTCGACGAACAGACCAAGGCGCTGTGGCAGGACACCACCGAGGTCGGGCGCGAGCTCAACCGCGCCTCTGATGGCCTGTCCAGCTCGCCGATCGCCTACAGCCACTACCTCGGTCAGCTAGCGCGGGGCGATTTCGTCGGCGTCTACGTGATCGACCGCGACGGCCGGGTCATGGCCCGCGCGGAAGCCCCCAATGCGCCGGCGTTCCTGGCTCCGCCGCGGATGAGCTTCGACGCGGCGGACGACGGCGACTCGATCTCGGCCGAGACCTTCCCCTCGACCGACGTGTTCCGCGGCCTCTACCGCCTGCGGGGCTATGAGGACGCCTATCTCTATGTCGTGCGTCCGGCCAGCGCCGGCATCATCAGCCAGCTGCGCGACGCCGAGGCCCAGCTGGTCAGCTATCGCGAGGCCGACGACAACAAGCTGCGCCTGCAGGGCGCCTTCGCCCTGACCTATGTCGAGACCGTGCTGCTGCTGCTGGTCGGCGCCGCCTGGCTGGCCATCCCGGTCGGCAACTCGATCGCCGCCCCCGTGGCGAGGCTCGTCCAGGCCGCCGGGCGGATCGCCGGCGGCGATCTGAGCGTCCGGGTCGAGACCGGCGATCAGCCTCAGGAAATGGCTGGATTGTCCCGAGCTTTCAACAGCATGACTTCCGATCTTCAGGCACAGCAGGCGGCCCTGAAGGACGCCGGGCTCGAGGCGGAGTCGCGGCGGCAGTTCATCGAGACCGTGCTGTCGGGCGTCAGCGCCGGCGTCGTCGGCCTGGACGCCGACGGCCGGGTGTCGGCGGCCAACCGCCAGGCGGCGATCCTGCTCGGCGTCGAGCCCGGCGCCATGAACGGCCGTCCCCTGGAGGCGCTGGCCCCCGAGCTGGTCCCCGTCGCCGGCCGGGCGGCGGAAATCCAGGCCGAGGTGGAAGAAGAGGTCGATGTCGCGCGCGAGGCCGAGACCCGTCGTCTGCGCGTGCGGGCCAGCGGCGCGGCGTCGGACGGCGTGGTCCTGACCTTCGACGACATCACCCGCCTGATCACCGCTCAGCGCAACGCCGCCTGGCGCGACGTCGCCCGGCGCATCGCCCACGAGATCAAGAACCCGCTGACCCCGATCCAGCTGTCGGCCGAGCGGATCCGGCGCAAGTACCGCAAGGACATCACCACCGACCTGGAAATCTTCGACCGCTGCACCGACACCATCATCCGTCAGGTCGGCGACATCGGCCGCATGGTCGACGAGTTTTCGGCCTTCGCGCGCATGCCGGCGCCGCGGTTCGCCGACGCCGATCCGGCCGAACTGCTGCGCCAGGCGGTGTTCGCGCAGCGGGTCGCCAGCCCCAAGATCGAGGTCTCGATGGATGATCCGCCCGAGGGCGTGGTGCTGAGCTGCGACGAACGCATGGTCGGCCAGGCCCTGGCCAACATCCTGAAGAACGCCGCGGAGGCGGTGTCGGCCAGCGATCCCGCGCCCGGCGCGGGGCGCATCCACGCCGCCCTGAAACTGGACGGCTCGAAACTGATCTTCGAAATCGAGGACAACGGGGTGGGCCTGCCGTCGCGCGATCGCGACCGCCTCACCGAACCCTATGTGACGACGCGGGAGAAGGGCACGGGCCTGGGTCTGGCGATCGTCAAACGCATCCTGGAGGATCATGGCGGCGAACTGGCGCTGGGGGACGCCGTTACGCTGTCGGGAGCCCGGGTCACTCTCTGTTTTCCACTCGCGCGTAGGACGGCCGCGCCCGAACTGAAGGAGGCGGCGCATGGCGGCTGACGTTCTGGTCGTCGATGACGAAGCAGACATCCGCGAACTGGTCTCGGGAATTCTCGACGACGAAGGCTACGCCGTGCGGACGGCGGCAGACTCCGAGCAGGCGCTGGCGGCCATCCGCGCGCGCAAGCCGGCTCTGATCATCCTGGATATCTGGATGCAGGGCGGCGGCATGGACGGGCTGGAGCTGCTCGACATGGTCAAGGGGCTGGACGCCGATCTGCCGATCATCATGATCAGCGGTCACGGCAACATCGAGACGGCGGTCAGCGCCATCAAGCGCGGGGCCTACGAGTTCCTGGAGAAGCCGTTCAAGTCGGATCGGCTGCTGCTGGTGGTCGAACGCGCGATCGAGGCGGCCAGCCTCAAGCGCGAGAACCGGCGCCTGCGGACTCAGTCCCTCACGCCCGACGGCCTGATCGGCAAGTCGACGGCGGCCCAGCAGCTGCGGCAGCTGATCGCCAAGGTCGCCCCGGCCAACAGCCGCGTCCTGATCGCCGGCCCGGCCGGGTCGGGCAAGGAGCTGGTCGCGCGCCTGATCCACGACGGCAGCCCGCGGATGAAGGGCGAGTTCGTCGCTCTCAGCGCGGCCGGCATGGCGCCCGAGCGCATGGACCTGGAGCTGTTCGGCGAGGAAGGCGAGGGCGGTCGGCCGCGCAAGATCGGCGTGTTCGAGCGCGCTCACGCCGGCACCCTGTACCTGGACGAAGTCGCCGACATGCCGCGGGAGACCCAGAGCCGCATCCTGCGGGTCCTGGTCGAGCAGCGCTTCCGTCGCGTCGGCGGCGACAGCGACGTGCAGGTCGACGTGCGGGTGATCTCCTCCTCCAGCCGCGACCTGCGCGAGGAGATCGCCGCCGGCCGTTTCCGCGAGGATCTGTTCCATCGCCTGAACGTGGTGCCCGTGCGGGTGCCCGGCCTGTCCGAGCGGCGCGACGACGTGCCGGAGCTGATCGCCTATTTCATCGACCGCATCGCCGAGGCCACCGGCCTGCCGCGCCGGCGGCTCGGCGAGGATGCCCTGGCCACGCTGCAGGTGCACGACTGGCCGGGCAACGTCCGCCAGCTGCGCAACAACATCGAGCGGATGATGATCCTGGCCTCGGGCGACCCGGCCGAACCGGTGACGGCCGCCATGTTGCCGTCGGAGGCGTCCAACGACGCCGACGGGGCGACGATCGGCACCGAGAAGATCATCGCCCTGCCGCTGCGCGAGGCCCGGGAGCTGTTCGAGCGCGAGTACCTGAACGCCCAGATACTGCGGTTCGGCGGAAACATCTCCCGCACGGCGGCCTTCATCGGTATGGAGCGTTCGGCGCTGCACCGGAAGCTCAAGTCCCTCGGCCTGACCGGCGCGCGCAACGGGGATGACGAGGAGGACTGATGTCCAGGTGGGCTTACGTCAACGGCCGCTTCGTGCGGCATGGCGATGCGGCGGTGCATATCGAGGATCGCGGCTATCAGCTCGCTGACGGGGTCTATGAGGTCTGGGCGGTGTTCGGCGGGAAACTGGCCGACGCCGACGGGCATTTCGAGCGCCTGGAGCGGAGTCTGTCGGAGCTGCGCATCGTCCAGCCGATGGGCCGCAAGGCGCTGGAGCTGGTTTTGCGCGAGGCGATCCGGCGTAACCGGGTGCGCGACGGGCTGGTCTATCTGCAGGTGACCCGCGGCGTCGCCCGCCGCGACCACGCCTTCCCCGATCCGCAACCGGTCCCGGCGGTGGTCATCACCGCCAAGTCGGTCGACCGCAAGGCCTCCGAGGCCAAGGCGGCCAAGGGCGTGGGCGTCATCACCCTGCCGGAGAACCGCTGGGGACGCTGCGACATCAAGACCGTGGGTCTGCTGCCCAACGCCCTGGCCAAACAGGCGGCCAAGGAGCGGGGCTGCGCCGAGGCCTGGTTCGTTGACCCCGAGGGGCTGGTGACCGAAGGGGCCTCGTCCAACGCCTGGATCGTCGACGCCGAGGGCGTGCTGCGCACCCGGGACACCAGCGCCAACATCCTGCGCGGCGTGACCCGCAAGAGCGTGATCACGCTCCTGGGCGAGCAGAACATCCGCTTCGAAGAGCGCGCCTTCACGCCCGACGAGGCCAAGGGCGCGCGGGAGGCCTTCATCACCGGCGCGGGGTCGCTGGTACTGCCCGTCGTCAGCGTCGACGGCGAAAAGATCGGCTCCGGGACGCCTGGACCGGTGGCGACACGGCTTCGGGCGCTCTACATAGAGGCCGCGTCCGCCTGAACTGTGGATGTCACCGCCGCTAACCGTCCTTGACGGTTGCGGACCGGCCCGTTCCGGGCCAAGCATTAAGACCTTGCGTGTGTGGAGGGCCTCCTGCTCTCCGGCCAAGAAAAGAGGGGAATCCCCGTGAGCGACAAGAAACAGAACCTGCAGGACACCTTCCTCAACAGCGTGCGCAAGTCGAAGACGCCGCTGACCATCTTCCTCGTGAACGGCGTGAAGCTGCAGGGCGTGGTGAGCTGGTTCGACAACTTCTGCGTCCTGCTGCGTCGGGACGGCCAGTCGCAGCTCGTCTACAAGCATGCCATCTCGACGATCATGCCCGCCCAGCCGGTTCAGCTGTACGAGCCCGGCCCCGAACAAGACGATTGACCCAACTGATTGATCACGGCGTCCCGGTTCAAAGGGCGCTTGTTCTGCATCCGACGCGGGCGTCCCAGGCGGACGCCCGTGACCCGCAGGCGCGGCTGGATGAAGCCGTCGGCTTGGCCCAGGCGCTCGACCTCGAGGTGGTCGAGGCCCGGGTCGCGCCCTTGCGCGCCCGCACCCCGGCGACCCTGTTCGGCTCCGGCAAGGTCGAGGAGCTGCGCCTGCTGTGCGAGGTCGAGCAGATCGACGTCGTCATGGTCGACGAGGCGCTGTCGCCGGTTCAGCAGCGCAACCTGGAACGCGCCTGGAAGGTGAAGGTCGTCGACCGCACCGGCGTGATCCTGGAAATCTTCGGCCGCCGCGCCCGCACGCGGGAGGGGCGGTTGCAGGTCGAGCTGGCCCGGCTGGACTATGAGCGCTCGCGCCTGGTCCGCACCTGGACCCACCTGGAGCGTCAGCGCGGCGGCACCGGCAGCACCGGCGGCCCCGGCGAAACCCAGATCGAACTCGACCGCCGCCAGATCGCCGACCGCATCGCCAAGATGAAGCGGGAGCTGACCGAGGTTCGCCGGACCCGCACCCTGCACCGCACGGCGCGCAAGAAGGTCCCGTACCCGACCATCGCTCTGGTCGGCTACACCAACGCCGGCAAGTCGACGCTGTTCAACCGCCTGACCGAGGCGGAGGTGATGGCGCAGGACATGCTGTTCGCCACCCTCGACCCGACCCTGCGCACGGTGAAGCTGCCGGGCGGCCGGCCGGCGATCCTGTCGGACACCGTCGGCTTCATCTCGGACCTGCCGCACGAGCTGGTCGAGGCCTTCCGCGCCACCCTGGAGGAGGTGCAGGAAGCCGACGTCGTCCTGCATGTCCGCGACATCGCCAACCCCGACACCGAGGCCCAGAAGCGCGACGTGGAGGCGGTGCTCGAGGAGCTCGGCGTGACCGTCGAGGAGGGCCGCCGGATCATCGAGGTCTGGAACAAGGCCGACCTGCTGCCGCAGGACGAACACGACGACGTCGCCGGCGCCGCGCGCCGGGCCGAGGCGGCGCTGGTCTCGGCCGTGACGAGCGAGGGCTGCGAGGCCCTGCTGCGGCGGCTGGCGAACCTGGTCGACGTGACCCCCGAGATCGACGTGGTCCTGGCCGCGGCCAATGGCGAGGCGCTGGCCTGGCTCTACCGCCACGGCCGGGTCATGGGCCGTCACGACCAGCCCGACGGCGGCCTGCACCTGCGCGTGCGCCTGGATGGCCAGGCCCTGGGCCGGTTCGAGCGGCTGTTCCCCGAAGCGACCGTGGCCGAGGCGGCGGAATAGCGGCGTCAGGAGTCCGAGCATGATCAAGATGAGCGTCTACTATCCGGCCGCTGACGGTTCGAAGTTCGATCACGACTACTATCGCACCCGCCATATGCCGCTGATCCAGGAACGGCTCGGCGACGCCTGCCTGCGTTACGAGATCGATAAGGGCCTTGAGGGGCGCGAACCTGGAAGCGCGCCGGCGTTCGTCGCGGCGTGCCACGTCTATTCGCCGAGTCTGGCGACGTTCCAGGAAGCCTTGGCCCCCCACCGCGCGGAGATCGCCGCGGACGTCGCCAACTATACGGACATCGCCCCGATCGTGCAGATCAGCGAAGTCGTTGAAGGGTAGGGGCTTCGGCTTAGCGCCTGGCCACGCCGGACCAGTCAACGACCGGCGGCCGTCGGGTCGGTAATCTAGCCGCGCTCCGCCGCCTTCGCCTCGTCCCACAGCGCGTCCATCTCGGCCAGATCCGACTGGTCCGGGGTCTTGCCGCGCTCGGCCAGCCGGTCCTCGATGTAACCGAAGCGGCGGACGAACTTGGCGTTGGTCGCGCGCAGGGCGTCCTCGGGCTCGACGTCCAGCTCGCGGGCCAGGTTGGCGATGACGAACAGGACGTCGCCCAGTTCGCCGCGGAGCTTCTCCTTGTCGCCGGAGGCGATCTCGGCTTTCAGCTCGTCGATCTCCTCGTGCAGCTTGTCCAGCACCTCGTTGACGCTGGGCCAGACGAAGCCGACGCGGGCCGCGCGCTTGTTCAGCTTCACCGCGCGGGTCAGGGCGGGCAGGCCGACGGGGACGTCGTCGAGTACGCCGTGCTTGGCCTTGTCGGCGCGCTCCCGCTGTTTGATGACCTCCCAGGCCACGGTCTGTTCGCCGCTGGTGCGATAGCTCTCGTCGCCGAAGACGTGGGGATGTCGCCGGATCATCTTGTCGGAGATGGCGTCGGCCACCGCGCCGAAATCGAACGCGCCTTGCTCCTCGGCCATCCGCGCATGGAAGACCACCTGCAGGAGCAGGTCGCCGAGCTCCTCCTTCAGGTCCTTGAGGTCGCCGCGCTCGATGGCGTCGGCGACCTCGTAGGCCTCCTCGACCGTATAGGGCGCGATGGTCGCGAAGGTCTGTTCCAGGTCCCAGGCGCAGCCGCCGTCCGGATCGCGCAGCCTGGCCATGATCTCGACCAGGCGGAAGATCGGATGATCGCTACGGGATGACCTGGGTGGAGACGGGTTGGGCAACGGCGACATCCTCAGGAACGGGCGGCTGCGGCGTGCCGTCCCGCTCTTCCAGCTTGCGGAGAATCTCGGCGTGCTTCTCCTCGGTCAGGGGATAGCCGATCAGCGTGGCGGCGGCGAGCAGGCCGATGATCCCCGGCGCGAGGGCGTAGAGCGCCTGCAGGCCTTGCATGGATATCTCGGTGCTGTTGGCCGCCACCTTGGCGTCGAAGCCCAGGGCGTCGAGCACGAACAGACTGACCGAGGCCGTGGCCGTGCCGACCTTCACCGTGCCGGTGAGGATGGCGTAGAGCAGGCCGGTGCGGTCCTTGCCGGTGGCCAGCCGCTCCTCGTCGGCGTAGTCGGCCATCATCGAGCGCAGCAGCAGCGGGCCGGCCGAGAAGGGAATGCCGGCCAGCAGCAGGAAGGGCACGGCCAGCCAGAAGTTGCCCGACGGCAGGGTGACCACGGCGAACTGTACGATCGCGTAGGTGACGCAGGCGGCGATCAGGGTCTTCGACTTGCCGATCCGGCGCGCCAGGCGGGTCCAGATCGCCGCGCCGAAGATCGCCGCCAGGAAGTAGAACAGCAGCAGGCTCGACGCCTCGAGGAAGGTGAAGTCCTTCACCCGCGTGAAGTAGAAGAAGAACAGAATGCCGGCGATGCCCGGGCCGACGTTCGACAGCAGGTCGGCGGCCAGGATGCGGATCACCGACGGGCGCTTCAACAGCGCGAAGTAGTCTCCGAGCGAGGCGTTGTGGTCGGTCGCCGCGCCGGTCGGCTTGTCCTCGGGCACCCGCCAGAGCGCCAGGCCCATCATGATCGGCAGCAGGATGACGATGAACCAACCCTGGCCGTGCAGGATCTCGGTCTCGTTGCCGCCCACGCCGAGGCGGTTCAGCACCACCGGCAGGGTCAGGATCATGATCATCCCGATGACGTTGCCGCTCTGCCACCAGGCGTAGATGCGCGATCGCTGGTGGTAGTCGGTCGACAGCTTGGCCGCCCAGGATGTGTGGGACAGCACGGCGATCGAGTAGCCGAAGTAGACCACGATCAGCCAGAACCACAGGTAGACCGGCCCCACGCCCTGTTTGGCGAAGAACAGCATGTAGATCGCCGCCACCAGCATCGGGGCGCTGATCGCCATCCAGCCCTTGAACCGGCCGAACGACCAGCGGGTCCGGTCCAGCACCATGCCGAACAGCGGGTCGAACCCGATGTCGATGATGCGAACGAAGAAGAAGGCCGCGGCCACCGCCGACAGGCTGAGGCCCAGCGTCTCGGAGTAGTAGTGGGGGAGGGTGATCACCAGCGGCAGGCCGAAGGCGGCCAGCGGCAGGCAGGGGGCGGCGAACGCCGCAAGCGTCATACTGGAACGTCGGCCCGCGGCCATATCGCCTCGCTAATGCACACTCGGCGATTTGTGGGTTACCGCCGTTCAGGGAATGAGAGCCCGTGAACGGCGATCCGGCAAGCGAAAGGTTGCGGCTCTGCGCGAATGGCGCCGGGCCTTAGCGTTTGGCGGGAAGCTCGCCCTTGACCAACTTCCTGGCGAAGTTGTCGAAGCTGGTCTCCGCGTCGGTCCAGACCCCCGTCCCGGCGGCGCTGCGGAAGTCGCTCTCGTACCAGCGGTAGCGCAGCGGAATCCGCTCGCCCTCCACCGTCGTCAGGGCGCCGGAGATGGTCGCGCCGCCGATCCCGCGGCTTTCCATGGACAGGCCTGGTTTGGAGGCGAGCTGCTGCAGCGTCGGGCGGTTGGGGCGGGCATCCTCGATGACCAGATCAAGCCGGCCGCCTTCCTTGACCAGGCCGCCATGCTCGCGCAGCGCGATTTCGAGCGCCTGGATCAGTTCGCTGGTCAGGGTGTCGAACTCGCGAACGCCGTACTCCCGGGCCTTCTGCTGCAGCTTGGGGCCCACGACGACGTTGATGCTGGAGATGCCGCCCAGGGGCGCGCCCCAGGCCGGCAGCGCAGCGGCGGCTGCGATCAGAGTGGCGCCCAGAAGGGCAGGCAAGCGCATTGCGCGTCTCTCCGCGAAATCAGTCAGTCCCTCTCGCCGCGGAAGATAGCGGCTCCGGCCGCGCGGCCCAAGGGGCGGCCTGAAACACATAAGCCCCCGGCCGGGAGGCGAGGGGCTTACGGGATGATGCTGCTCGGGGGGGCGCAGCCGGTCGATCGGGGTGAGAAGATCGGCCGAGGAGGCGATTCCTTCATCGAGGACATAGGACCACAGCCCGAAGAACGCCGGTATGTCCAATGTTAACCCCGCGCGAAAAAGGCCGCGGCGGGGTGTCGCATTCAGAAGGTCCTCGACACGGTGATCGCGCCATAGGCGCTGTTGTCGTCGTCCCCGTCGCGAACGCCGGCCGCCAGCTTGACCGCCCAAGGCCGGCCGGGGGACTCGAAGCGGGCGACGGCCCCCAGGACCTGGCGGCTGTAGTCGCCGCTGTCGCCTTCGGCGCCGATCTCGACCCCAAGCGCGACGGACGGGGACACCTTCCGGGTCAGGTCGGCGCGGACGTAGTACTCCTCCAGGTCGAAGCCGTAGGAGGCGTAGCCGGTCAGGGCCCAGGGACCGAAGCGCCGCTGCCCGTCCACGGTCAGGGCCACGTCCCAGTTGGAGCCTCCGCGGCGGTTGCCCGGATCGGCCGGCGACAGGTCGGTGTCGGCGTAGCGGCCGCCGAGGGCGACGTTGCCGTAGCCCCAGTCGCCGGACCACTGATAGACGATCGCGACGTCGGCTCCGCGATAGTCCGCGTCGATGTTCAGCGGGCCGCTGTCGTAGCTGTAGTCGCCGCCGTTGACCGAGACTCGGAACGCCCAACCCTCGCCCAACCGGCTGCCCGGGGCGGCGATGGTCGCGCCGACGCTGGCCGAGTGATCGTCGCTCACCAGGCCGCTGGCGTAGACGACGCCTTGTTCACGGGCCTGGGCCGCAACAGGAATGAGACTGGAAAGCAAGGCGACCGCTCCCAGAGCGACGCCCGACGAAGAACGAGTACCCATGAGCATTCCTTCCACGTCGCGGTGGGAAGATTTCCGCGTTCCCCGAACCTTGGCATGCAGTGCGTCTCGATCCTTGTCAAATGAGACATCCCGTCCGGAACTCGCGAAATCTTGGACTTATCGCCGCGGGGCCTGGGCGAATGCTTGGAGTATCGCGCGATACATGGGCTTGGGGCGCATTGCCGCATCCAGCGGCGCCCCGCGATTGAAGCCCGGTCCCTCGCCGGGCTTCCAGGCGCCGGCGTGCCGGCTCCAGTCCTCTTCGGTGAGATCCAGCCAGGAGTGGCGGTCGCTCAGGCCCCAACAGAGCAGGCCGCCGACGCGGGGCTCGGCGAAGGCGACGTCGAGGTAGGCGCGCACCGCGTCGGCCACCGCCTGGTCGCGCGTCTCCGCCGGCGCGGCGTAGGCTTCCTCCTTCACGTCCAGCTCGGTGAGGGTGATGGCGACGCCGAACTGCGCCAGCTCGTGCAGGAAGGCGGCGAACTGAGGTTGCGAGAACGGGCCGTAGCCGAGCCTGAGGTGACTCTGCAGCCCGACGCCGTCGAGCGGGGCCTCGACGCGCTTGAGGCGCTCGACCAGTTTGAGCAGCAGATAGCGCCGGTCGCGGTGCTCGGGCGTGTCGTACTCCAGCCCGAACTCGTTGATCATCAGCCGCGCCCGCGGGGCGTGCTCGCGGGCCTCCTCCAATGCGCGCTGGATGTAGCCTGGGCCGAACGCCTGCAGGAACGGGCTTTCGCGAAGCCCGTCCATCCGCTTGCCGGTATCGATCGGCTCGTTGACGACGTCCCATTCCTCGACCGTCGGGAACCGCCGCAGCGTGGCGGCGATGTATCGCCCCACCGGACGCCAGTCGGCGTCGGCCAGCGGCCCTTCCGCCCAGGGCGGTATGCTGCGGTGCCAGACCGGGGTATGGCCGCGCAGGCGGATGCCGGTCCTGGACGCGAACCGCGCCAGCCCGTCCATGGCGCGAAAATCGAAGCTTCCGGGCGAAGGTTCGTTCGTCGCCCATTTGAGGTCAATTTCCGGCGTAAGACAGCCGCAGTCCCGTATGAAGGCGTCGTAGAGGTCCCGTTCCGCGTTGATGTATCCGATTTGTGCGGCCGCCCCGAAGAAGCGGCCGCCGGCGACCGCAGCCTTCTGTATGGACGCCCGCATCGAACTGTCCGCCGTCGACGACGGCGCGCTGGCCGCGAGCGCGGCGGCGGCGGTCATCAGGCCGCGCCGGGTCAGCTCGCCCGTGAACCGGGTCTTAAGCGCGACTCGGCTATGCAGGGGCGTGGTCGAGGCTTCCGGGACCAGCGCATGACCTTCACCCTGCCGCGACGCGGCGTCCTCGCGGGCGTCGCCGCCGCCGCTCTTCTCAAGCCGTTCGGCGCCGGCGCCGACAGCGATGCGCAGACGACGCCGTCGCTGGCGCGCATCGCCGCGCGGGGCGGGCGCTACTACGGCGCCGCCGCCCGCTTCGACCAGATCGAGGCCGAACGGGGGCTCGGTCCCGCCCTGGCCCGGGAGTGCGCGCAGCTTACCCCCGAGATCCACATGAAGTGGGACGCCATCGAATGGCATGCCGGTCAGCACAGTTTCGAGCAGGCCGACGGGCTGGTCCGCTTCGCCCGTGAACACGGGCTGAAGGTCAGGGGCCACACCCTGCTCTGGGATCAGAGCACCCCGGCCTGGGCCAAGTCGAAGATCCTCGCGGGCGACTGGTCGCCGATCCGCCGGCACTTCGAGACCATGCTCGGACGCTATGGCGACGTCGAGGAGTGGGACGTCGTCAACGAGCCGATCGACACCGTCGGCGGGAAGGGCGGCCTGCGGCGCAACTGCTTCCATCGCGGGCTGGGCGCCGGCTACGTCGCCCGCGCGCTGCGGGAGGCCCGGTCGCTGGCGCCGACGGCGCGGCTGCTCGTCAACGACTACGGGTTCGACTACGACAATCCTGTCGAGGAAGCCCGGCGGCGACGGTTCGTGAAGCTCCTGGCCGACCTGAAGGCCGAGGGAGCGCCGCTGGACGGCGTCGGCGTCCAGGCGCACCTGGATCTGAGCAAGGGGCCGCTCAAGCCCGAGATTCTCGAACCCTTCTTCGCCAAGATCGCCGACCTCGGCCTCTACGCCGTGATCTCCGAGTTGGACGTCAAGGAGCACGATCTGGCGGCGCCGCTCGCCGAGCGCGACCGCCGCGTGGCGGACCAGGTCCAGCAGTATCTCGACATCGCCCTGGCCCAGCCAAACGTTCGGGGTGTCGTCACCTGGGGCCTCAGCGACCGCCATTCCTGGCTGTCGGAGGCCGGCGCGGACCCGATCAACCGCGGTCTGCCCTACGACGCCGGGCTGGCGCGCAAGCCCATGTACTGGGCCATGCGGGATTCCTTCCTTCGCGCCCACGACGGCTGAGCCCCCGGATCAGACCACCATGCGGCTCGCGGCCAGTTCGGCCAGGCTGCGTTCGCTGCGGTCGATGGGCCGTCCGACGGAGCGGACCCAGTCGATCAGCTCGCGCATGCCGACCTCGAAGTCGCGCCTCGGCGTGAAGCCGAACAGGCGCTCGATCTTGCCGGTGTCGGCGAAGCAGTGGCGGATGTCGCCGACCCGGAAGGTGTTGAGCACCTCGGGCGCGATGTTCTTGCCGAGCAGCCGCGCCAGCACATAGGCGATCTCGTTGATGGCGATCGAGCGGCCGCTGCCGACGTTGCACGCCTCCCACATCGGGTCCTCGGACTCGAGGACCGCGGCGAAGGCGTCGGCGACGTCCAGCACATGGACGAAGTCGCGACGCTGCTCGCCGTCCTCGAACACCAGCGGCGGCTGGTCGTTGAGCAGCCGCGAGATGAAGATCGCCGCCACCCCGGTGTAGGGATTGCTCAGCGCCTGGCGCGAGCCGTAGGCGTTGAACAGCCGCAGGGCGACGGTCGGGATCTCCAGGGCGCGCCCGACGGCGAGGAACATCTCTTCGTGGTCGCGCTTGTTGACCGCGTAGATCGAGGTCGGCTGCAGCGGCTTGTCCTCGGGGGTCGGCTTGGGCGTCAGGATCTCGCCGTCCAGCGACAGCTCCCAGCGCCTGGCCTTGAGCTGCTCGTGGGTTCGGGGCGGCGGCGAGACGTAGCGGCCGTCCGCGGTGGGGCCGTAGTGGCCCTCGCCGTAGATCGACATCGACGAGGCCACGGCGATCCGCCGCACCGAATGCGGCCGATGGGTCAGGGTCTCAAGCATGACCGCCGCCGCCAGCGCGTTGTTGCGCGTGTAGTCGACGATGTTGGTCATGCTCTGGCCGACGCCGACGGAGGCCGCGAGGTGGGCCAGGTGAGTGACCCCCTCCAGGCTGGCCTCGAACGCGTCGGCGTCCAGGACGTCGCCGTAGATCCGACGCACGCGGGGATCGAGGTAGGCTGGCCAGCCGTCGGGACCCATTTCGCCGTCGGCGTGGACCTGCGGCAGCAGGCAGTCGAGGATGGTGACCTCGAACCCGCGGTCGAGCAGGACGTCGGCGAGATGCGAGCCGATGAAGCCGGCGCCGCCGGTGATCAGCGCATGCGGCCGGGTGATGGGGCGGAAGCGGCCCATGGCTACGACCACCGCCAGGCGCGCTGGGTGTCGGCCCGGATCAGGTCGCCGTTGGCGTTGACCTTCTCGGTCCGTTCCCAGACCAGGCCCGCGTCGCGCAGGTACATCCAGAAACCGATGGCCAGCGGGATGAGCCAGACGAACCACCAGGCCAGCACGAACAGCGGATTGACCCGCAGCATGTAGGCGATGCGGTCGCCGGTCCTGGGCAGCACCAGCTTGGTCCGGTTCCAGGTGTGGACGTAGATCCCGATCATCGAGACGGTGAACAGGACCAGGTTGATCGCCGCCAGCCAGGCCACCCAGGTCGGCATGCCCGCGGTCCCCTGGGACACCTTCCACAGCGTCCAGGCGCCGAACGGGATGCCCAGGGCGTTCACCCACATCATCAGGCAGGGCACGAAGTTCATCCAGGCCTTCAGCTTCTCGGTGAAGGTGAACTCCATCGCGTCGAGCGGCGCGGTCAGGGACTGGAAGAAGCCGCAGACCCATCGCTTCCGCTGGGTGATGCCGCGTCCGAAGGTCAGGGGCACCTCCTCGATCAGCGGGTTCTTCAGGATTCCCAGGCGCTTGCCGTTCTTCCAGAAGCGCATGCCGACTTCCGGATCCTCGATGGTGATCCACGGATGGAAGCCGCCCAGGCTGATCAGGTCGGAGGCGCGGAAGAACAGCCCCTTGCCCAGCATCCAATAGGGCTGGCGGCCATCGGCGGACATGTGGGCGTACTTGCGGCCGTCCCAGGCCATATGGTCGAAGGCGTGCAGGCTGGCGGCCAGGCTGTCGTTCAGGTTACCGGCGATGTTCTCGGCCTGCAGGACGTCGAAGTGGCGCATGCCGGCTGCGCCGCGACGGAAATGGTCCGGCGGCGGGGCGCTGTCGGCGTCGATGTAGTTGACCAGGAAATCGCCCTCGATCGCCTGGGCCCGGGTATAGAAGGCGTAGATCAGTTGCCGGGTCTTCTTCGGGGGCAGATTGCGATCGCCGGCGCGCTTGCCGGCATGCCACCAGTAGGCCTTCGGGTTGCGGTTCCAAGCCTGCCAGACAATGTTCCAGGACGGGTCGCGGGTGTCCGGGGTCTCGATCATCTTCAGGAACGGGAACTCGCCCTGCAGTCGCCGCAGGCTGGCGATCATGTCGCCGTCGTCGGCGTTCGGCACGGCGACCACCTCGTACCGGTGCGCAGGGTAGTCGAGACGGGACAGGGCCAGCAGCGTGGTCCGCATGGTCTCTTCCAGCTCGCGCAAGACCGGCATGAACAGCACGATGTACGGCGCATCCGCCCCGACAGGCGGCGGCTCCTCCTCCAGGTCCGCCCGGTTGACCGGGAGGGTGTAGAGATAGAGGTCGCTGGCGTAGGACAGCGTGTAGAGCGCCTGCGTCGCCACGAAGCCCGTCATGGTGATGTCGGCAAGGTTCCAGCCCAGGATCGTCATGTCTTCCTCACAGGGACTGAGGGGTGGTTCGGCCTACATGGGCGAGGCCGCCGCCATGGCCGCGCCCGAACCGACTGGGGCGTAGAGGCGACGGCTTTCGCCCATGAAGTAGTGGATGGTGCGTTCGAGCCCTTCCCGGAGCGGCACTTCCGGCGACCAGCCCAGAAGCTCGCGCGCCCGCCGGATGTCCGGGCGGCGACGGCGGGGGTCGTCGACCGGCAGCGGTCGATAGCTGACTTCCGAGCGCGAGCCGGTCATGGCCACGATCAGCTCAGCCAGCTCGCCCACGGTGGTCTCGCACGGGTTGCCCAGATTGACCGGCCCGGGCAGGCCGCGCGGCGTGTTCATGGCCTTCAGGCAGCCGCGGACCAGGTCGTCCACGAAGCAGAACGAGCGGGTCTGAGCGCCGTCGCCATAGACCGTGATCGTTTCGCCCTCGAGCGCCTGGGTCACGAAGTTGGAGACCACGCGGCCGTCGTCCGGGCGCATGCGCGGTCCGTAGGTGTTGAAGATCCGGATGATCCGGACATCGAGGTCGGCCTGGGCGGCGAAGTCGGTCAGCAGGGTCTCGGCGAACCGCTTGCCCTCGTCGTAGCAGGAGCGCGGACCCACCGGATTGACGTTGCCGAAATAGTCCTCGCTCTGCGGATGGATCTCGGGATCGCCGTAGACCTCGGAGGTCGAGGCGTGCAGCACCGCGGCGGCGTCCTGGGCAGCCCGCTCTAGGACGTTCATCGCCCCCTGGGCGCAGGTCAGCGCCGTCCGCACCCGATCCGACTGATAGTGCACCGGCGAAGCGGGGCAGGCGAAGTTGTAGATCTGGTCGAACCGCGGGAGCGAGGCGGGCAGGGGATGGGCGATGTCGTGCTCCAGCACGTCGAAGCCCGGCCGATCGATCAGATGATGAATGTTCTCCCAGCGCCCGGTGTGGAAGTTGTCGATGCAGACGACGCGCGCGCCGCTCTCGAGAATGGCGTCGCAAAGGTGCGAGCCGATGAATCCGGCTCCGCCGGTCACGGCCACGGTCCTGGCGGCCAGGCCAGCGCGAACAGGCGCGGCGCGGGCGAGGCCGATGTCGATGTTTCCCACCATAGTCTCCCAATCACTTGCCCATGCGGGCAGCAAGGTTGTATTTCCGCCTGCCGATTTCCGGCGCGACTGTGTATTGGCGGAGCTATGCGAAGCGGGGACTGGTAATCTTTTTGATTTGTACTTGATTAGCGCCTTGTTTTTATTTTCGTTCTTCATCAAAAGATGAAGGGGGCGCTTCGGAGTCAGTTGACCCAACTCCTCGGTTCGGCGCGCGGCGACGAGCGGGCGCCCTGCTCCTCGATCGGCGTGAAGCCGGCAAGCGAGGCGAGACGTTCGGGGCGAAGCAGCACGACATGGCGGCCGTGCAGATGCATCAGCTGTTCGCGGCGCAGGGTCTGGATCGTGCGGTTGATGTGCACCAGGCTCAGTCCGAGCGCGTCGGCGAGGTTTTCCTGGGTGATCGGCAGCGTGTAGTCGCAGGGGTCCGCCTGGTCGGCCATGGCCAGGCGCTCGCCGATCTCGAGCAGGATGTGCGCCAACCGCTGGCTGGCCGTCTGCCGTCCCAACCGGACGATATGGTTCAGGAGGATGCGCTCCTCCATCTCCTCGGCGCGACCGCATGCCTTCTGCAGCGCCATGCTCGAGCGGCCGTCGCCGACCCGCTCGCAGAGCGGGGTGATGTCGGCGGTCACGACCTCGGTCATGGCGATCAGGCTGGAATGGGCCTGGGACGATCGACGCATGCCGATCAGATCGCCGGGCAGAAGGAACGAGAAGATCTGCCGGCGCCCGTCGGGCAGCTCCCGGACCTGGGCGACCCAGCCTGAAAGTACGGCCCTGCAGACGAACCGTTCGCCCTCGCGACAGATCTGCGCGTCATGATGATAGTGCTGCCGCCGTAGGCTGCAGCGATGAATCTCATCGATGTCTGATCCGGACAGTGCGTGAAGCTTGTTCAGCTTCCGCACGACGGGATCCATAGAGACCTCGATACGATCACGCGTGTGGCGTGCGAGTTGTTGTTCCACCCAAGCCTCCCATATCGAACGCGGGCATCAAGGCGCGTGTGATTCGGGGGCAACATTAAACTGGGTTACTTTTTTATAAATATTATCCACAGAATATATCATGAGTTAAGCAGAACAATTGCTGATTGTTGTGTTTCCCCAATCGAGCGACATAATTTATCGCTCAGGTTGCGTCGTTCTCATCAACAATTGCGTCAAAATGGATGTCAATTGGTCGCACCCAAGTTTTTGGCGAGCAATTAATAGATGTTTAAGAACGGTGTTCTGCCCGGTGCTTTCCTCCATCGCGGCTCAAGAGCAATGCTCCAGGGCCGCCAAGTCGCCTCGAAGCAAGGGGCACACCGCCGATAGTCGGCATGGAGGATTGCATAATGCAGATCAAGTATCTGGTCGCGGTTTCCGCGGCGGCGCTCGGTGTTTGCATCTCTTCGGGCGCTTGGGCCCAGGATGCGAACGCTGGCTCGAACGCCACCAACGGTTCGAGCGCCAATTCCACCAGCGTAGCGGTCTCGGACATCGCCAACGACAAGTCGCAGACCAACAGCAACAACTCGCTGTCGGTTGCGGATTCCGGCAACGACAATTCCCAGACCAACAGCAACAACACGCTGGGGATCAATGATGTCGCCAACGACAAGTCGGTGAACGGCAGCTACAACTCGCTGGCGGTTTCGGACTCGGGCAATGACAACTCGCAGACCGACAATTCGACCAACCTCAACGTTTCCGACTCCGGAAATGACAACTCGCAGAACGACAACTCGACCAACACCAACGTCAACGTCGCCGACTCTGGGAACGACAATTCGCAGACCGACAACTCGACGAACACCAACCTGAACGTCGCGGTGTCGGACAGTGGGAATGACAATTCCCAGACCGACAACTCGATCAACACCGACAACTCGATCCACAGCGACTCGTCCACGCATCTGACCGTTTCGGACAGCGGCAACGACAACTCGACGACCACGACCACGACCAACACCAGCATCGACTTCTCGAACATGCGGGTGACCGTCTCCTACCAGGACCTCGACGCCTCGGTGAGCGCGGTGGCCTTTGGGGCCAACGACTTCAACCGTGCCGGCGGCGCGGGTGGTCAGATGTCCACCGGCTCGATCTCCGCAGAGACCGGCGCGTACATGAACTTCGCGGGCATCCAGAACGCGAGCTTCAACACCGGCCTCGGCTCGGTGAACCAAGCGGCGACCTCGATCTCGGCGAACGCCAACGTCACGTTCGGCGGACCGTAGATCGCATCTTGAGACCGGCCGGCGACACCCGTCGCCGGCCGGACTTTCTTTTCAGATCGGGAGAAGGTCGATGCTCCTTCCCGTGCTTCTCTTCGGCGCCGTGCTGCAGCAGCCGCCGACAGCCGAGCTTCCTTCGCCTCCGCCCGCGCCCGTTCCGGTCGCCGCTGAAGCGGTCCCCTTGGACGGCGAGCAGCTGGACGCCTCCCGAGGGGGGCAGGGCGAGGTGTTCATCCTGACCGAGCAGACGCTGGGCGCCGTGAACGGCAGCCAGATGCAGGCGGGAACCATCGGCTCCGGCCAGATCTTCCTGGACGGCGGCGCCTTCAGCAACTTCGACGGCGTCGGCAATTTCGTCCTGAACACCGGCCACCAGAACAACATCCAGAGCGCGATCAATCTCAGCATCGTGCTCGGCGCGCCGCTGTCGCAGCCATGACCCGGCGCCGCGGCCTCGCCCTGCCGGGCCTGGCGGCGACCCTCGCAGCCGCCGGCGCGCTGATCGCCGCGCCGACGGCCGACGCCCAGGCCCTGCTTCGCGGGGAGGGCGGCGCGGCCTATGTCGTGGGGGTGACCAGCTGGGTCGACATGCCGTTCCGGACGATCGTCCGGCAGCAGTACGACTACAGCTGCGGCTCGGCCGCTCTGGCGACCCTTCTCCACTACCACTACGGCCGCGCGACCACCGAGCAGGACGTCTTCACCGCGATGTACGCCGTCGGCGACCGGGAGAAGATCCAGCGGGTCGGCTTCTCGCTGCTCGACATGAAGCGATACCTGACCTCGATCGGGCTGCAGTCCGACGGCTATCGGCTGAACCTGCAAGGGTTGGCCCGGATGGACACGCCGGCGATCGTCCTGATCCAGGTCGGCAGCTACAAGCACTTCGTCGTCCTGAAGGGCGTGCGCGACGGCTGGGTGCTGCTGGGCGACCCCGCCTTGGGCCTGCATCAGATTCCCGAGGCCGAGTTCATGAGCATGTGGAACGGCATCGCCTTCGCCATCCATGACCGGGAGCAGCCCGCCCGCTTCAACATCGCCGCCGAATGGGAGGCGAAGACGACGGCGCCGCTGGGCGCCGGATACGAGGTGGTGTCGATCGACGCCCTGACCCGCGAGCTGGCCCCGCTCTATCAGATCACCCCGCTCATCGTTTCGAGCGTGCCCCAACCGTGAGGCCCAAGATGTTCCGGTCCGCCTCCATCGCCGCTCTTGTCTGGGTCGCTAGCGCCGCGACGGCGCCGGCCGATGCCGTTGTTCCGCAGGATGCGTCGCCCGCCTGGGCCGGCGAGGCGCTGTCGGACCTGGAGCTGGACGAGCACCGCGGCGGCTTCATCCTGATCGACGGCACGGCGCTGGATTTCAGCGCCGTCGTCGACAGCTACGTCAACGGCCAGCTTGTGCTTCAGAGCCAGGTGACCTGGACCCAGCAGGGGGCGGTGACCAGTCATTCGGGGCCAGCGGCGGCGGACGTCTCGCCGGAGATCCTCGCCGCGCTCGCCCAGGCGGGCATCAAGCTGGGACCCGGCGCGCTCGGCGACGGCGGCTTCTATGTGACGCCCGACGGCCAGGCGGCCTTCGTGCATCGCTTCTCCGAAGGCCAGGTTGCAAACCTGTTGGTCAACGTGGGCGATGGTCGGGACTTCCGCCAGGATATCAGCATCACGCTCGGCCTGCCCGGCTTCGAGGCGACCCAGGCCGCGATGAACCAGATCCTGATGGCGCGTTCGCTCGCCGACGAAGTCCAGGCGGCGGCGCTTGCGCGCTGAGCCCCCGGACGAACGGCTCCTAGAAGCGATAGGGCAGCCGGAACACGACCCTGACGTCGGGCGCATCGGCCGTCGCGCCGAACTCGAAGCTGTTGGTCAGGGTCAGACGATCGTTGAGCCGATACGACCAGCCGAAGGTGAATGAGCCGACCTGCAGGCTTTCCGATTTCTGCTTGGTGTCGCCGACCTCGGACTTGGTCGGGAAGATGTAGTTGTGCTTGTAGCCGAGCGAGAACGAGAACCTGGGATTCACGGCGAAGCCGAAGCCGAGGTTGGCCCCGATGGAGTCGCCTGGATCCACCTCGCCGATCCGGACATCGCCGATCACCTGGTCGATGTCCTTGGGCGCGTGATAGAGGTAGCTCAGCCCGCCGAAGATCACGATCGGATCGGTCGGGAAGAGGAAGCTGACGCTCGGTTCGACCGCCCAGAAGCCGGAGCCGGTGGCCAGCTTCTTGGCGATCCCGAATTCATCGCGATCGATCTCGAACGGGCTTGTGCCGCTGTCGCTCTTGACCCGCAGGCCCGCGATCCAGATCGGCTGGCCGGGCTTGGCGCGGTTGATCTGGTAGCGGGCGGCGAACTCGACGTCGCCCACGCCCTTGCCGTCCAGGTCGATCGTGCGGGTGATGGTCTCGTCGCGTTGGGCCAGGGTGGTCACCCGGTCCGAGCGCACCACCCAGGGGATGGTGCTCTGCAGTTCCAGCCGGTCCGTCAGGCCGTAGCGCGCGGAGATCGAGGCGCCGACGGCGTTGCGGTCCGCGTCGCTGGCCTCGATGACGCCGATCTGGATGCCGGTGACGATCTCGATGCCGCGGAACACGAGCCGGTTCGTCGAGGCGTGCGTGTAGTCGAGGCTGGGCTCGAAGATCAGCTGCCCCTTCGGCGTCAGTACGCCCGAGCGTTCCGGAATGGCGGCGACCTCGACCGGCCGCGAGGGCGGGGGCGGGGCGCCGACCGGTTGCGGCGGCGTCGCGGGGGAGGGCGGCGGCGTCACCTGAGCGTATTCCCGGGGAGCGGTCGACATCGCTTGATCCGGCGCCAGCAGGGCGCCGCGGCCCGCCATGTCGGCCAGCTGCGGCTCGCGCAGCCGGGCGAGCTCGGCGTTCTGCGCGGCGAGCTGATCGGATTGGATGCGGAGCTGTGTCTGCTGATCGGCGATCTGGCGCGCCTGGGCCTCCGCCAGAGCTTCGAGCCGCTGCAGCCTGGCCTCGACCGCGGGGTCCGCGGCCAGCGCCGGCGTCGCCGTCAGCGCGGTGCAGACGAGAAGCGTCATCCTGAGAGCCGACCGCGACGTGACCATCGTTCTTCTCCTGGGGCGGATGGACGATGGCGAGGCCGGCGAGGCTCGTCCTAAACCTATGTTATTTCTGGCCGGGGGCGCGACAGCTTGCCCAAGGGGGCCCTCGCCGGTCGCGATCCAGGGGGTGTGCACCACGCGCATGCTAGGCGGCTCCAGCTCTGGAAACGGTGATCAGCCCGCTCCACCAGCCCGGCTCGGGGGCATGGTAGTCGCAGGCGGCGGCCATGGCCTCGGCGTCCAGAAGCGTCGCCTCGCCGGAGCGGAGGTGCAGGACGTTCTCGCGCCGCAGGGCCTGCAGGGTCCGATTGACGTGGACGGTGCTGAGGCCGGCGGTGTCTCCCAGGGTTTCCTGGGTGAGCGGCATGTGAAAGCGGCCGCCGTTGCTGAGGCCGGCCAGCATCAGGCGGGCGCGCAGCTCCAGCAGAAGATGGCAGATGCGCTCGTAGGCCTTCATCCGGCCGAGCCGGAGGATCTGATCCAGCAGATAGGCCTCGTGCAGGCGGCTGGAGACCAGAAGCGCGTCCTGGAGGCAACGCCAGCGCGCCTCGCCGGACATGGCCGCCGCGCGAACCGACTCCGCATCGACCACCTCCACCGGCGTCAGGCTCATGGCCGGCCCTGGCGAGAAGCCGGGCGTCGGCGGGCCGATGTAGAGGGGGTCGCCCGGCAGCAGCAGGCCAAGCACCTGGCGACGCCCGTCCGGCAGCAGTCCGACGCGCGCCGCCCAGCCCGAGGTGATGAAGGACAGCCTATGCGGTTCGCCGGGCTCGCCGAGGATGTCGGCGCCCCCTGGGAACAACCGCCGGCCGTTCAGCTGTCCCAACAGGTTCTCGGCCTCCTCGGTGAGGGGGGCGAGAGCGGACAGCCGCCGCTTGACGGTCTCTATGGGCGGCCTTGATGACGGCGCCAGCCACGACCTCATCATCACTCGAATTCCAATGGTGTTTACAGCCCGTTCCAGCGCCTCGAACGTGTCATCGCGTAACGCGGTTCAATGATGCGCCTGCGGCAAAGTAGAACTCGCGCGGATGGCGAGCCGTAGTTCTTGTTCCGGTGGAAGAATTTTGAATAATACAAATGTTGAATTGAGCGCGATGCGTGATCTCAATTGACTTTCAGTCGCAGAGCCATCTCAACGTCGCGCGCCTGAAATGTCCTTATGCAGCGCGTGTTTCTGAGTCTCGCGCCACCTGGCATGGCCGTATCGGCTCAAAATGAGTATGTTGGATTTTACTTGAATGTAGACAGAAATTGTCTGCCTATACCGCCGCTTGACTGCGACAATCCGGCGCAAGGTCTCGAGGCTGGGCCTCGATCCCTCGACAGGCCTGCTGGCGCGGCTGCGGGCCGCTGCGATGGAAGGTCTCGCTGCCGAAGCCGCGCCGAGGACGATACGCTTCCGTCAGCCCGAGTCGCGAGCGGACGCGCGTCGCGGAGGGCGGCGGAGGGATGGGCATGCGAGGAGCGGGATGGGTCGCGATCAGCGCCGCGCTGGCGGGCGTTCTGGCGGCGACCTCTGCATTCGGCGAGGAGCTCAAGCCGCTTTGCCCCGACCGTCCGGGGCTGGGGACCTCGCCCTGCACGCTCGACGCCGGGCGTTTCCAGCTCGAGCTTGGCCTCTTCGACCATGTCGCCGAACTGGGCGGCGGCGGAAGCGCCCGAACATGGGCCAACCTGACGCCGGCGTTGAAATACGGCCTGACCGATCGGGTCGAGTTGCAGGCCAGCCTGCAGCCCTATGTCGTGGTCAGGGTGCGTGACAGCACTGTAGGCGAGACGCGAACGGCGCGCGGCCTTGGCGACCTCTATCTCTGGGCCAAGATCAATCTCGACCGCCCAGAAGCCGAGGGCGGGATCAGCTGGGCCGTCCAGCCTTACGTCAAGCTGCCGACCGCAGATGACGCCATCGGCAATGGAGCGGTCGAGGGCGGCGTGGTCGTGCCGGTCTCCATCCCGCTGAGCGAGGTCTGGTCGCTCGGCCTGACGACCCAGCTTGCCGCCGTCGAGGACGCGCAGGGGGATGGCCGCCATCTCGCCGCGACCGCCGTGGTCGGGTTGGGGCGCGGCTTCGACAACGGGCTATCGGCGACGGTCGAGTTGTCGACCACGCAGGACTTCGACCCGACTGAGACCGGACGTCAGTATTTCCTCGGCCTGTCCGGAGGGTGGCAGCCGAAGTCTTCGCCCGACATGCAGTGGGACCTGGGGATCAACTTCGGCCTGAACAGCGAGGCGCCGGACGCCGAGATCTACGGCGGAGTGACGCGGCGGTTCTAGCTGAACCCCGCTGAAGAGGGGCGTTTCTTCTCTGCCTTGACCGTCGATCGTGGTGCGTTTCAACTTTCTACTGCCCCCTTATGGAACGTTTTCCGCTCAAACGCGCTCAATTGGCGTTCCCCCGTGATCTCATTCCGTAGTGGAGCGGGAAAGTCGGGGTTTGGAGGCTGGGCTGGGGAGACTACGACATCGACGGTTCGCGTTGATCTAGCGAGCATTGTGACGGTTGCCGTCACGGGCGAATTCTATTGCTCATTGGGCATCAGAATTGCTCGCCTAGCGGGTCGATCATTCTGATCGAAACTCACCATAGATCAGCAAGAATGAAACGCCTCTCGGCAAACGTGTTGCCGGAGAGAGAGATGACGCCTGTCAATTGTAAAGAATTGAAAGGTGACCTGTCGGTCGTCGCGTCAGTAGTGCAGGCTAGCTCGCAAATAGTGGCGTTCGTAGTGCGTTTCCTGTGCGAAGCAGCGATGGTCAGCATTCATGGTCGCCACGATCCTTTCGATCGGACATCCTGGACAACGTGATCACGTAACGGGTCTTTCCAGCGTGGTAGCCCGAAAGGGCCGAGCCGCGGCCGCCCGGCTTCTTCGCGCCGCCGGCATCGGCGCGCTCAGCGGGCTGATGATCCTGTCGTCGGCGGGATACGCCCATGCTCAGCAACGTTCCATCCTCAACACCGGCTTCGAGGCGCAGAATCCTGGCGGTCCGGGCGCGCCGACCTTCCAGCTGTTCAACACGGGGGCCGTAACGGGCTGGAAGGCCGTCGCCAACTCGAACAACACGGCCACCCAGATCGAGCTCTGGGACAGCGGCTTCCAGGGGGTGACCTCCTACGAAGGCTCCGTCCACGCCGAGATGAACGCCAACCTGCCCGGCGCCCTCTATCAGGAGGTCTGCTTCACCACGGGCGAAAGCATCGGCTGGTTCTTCGCGCACCGCGCGCGCTCGGGCGGCGCCAACCCGCAGATCGCCAACTTCGAGATCGCCAACGCGTCCGGAACGGTGCTGCAGACGCTGGCGTCGCAGAGCTCGCCGATCGACAACACCTGGTACACCAATTCCGGAACCGGCGTGTACGCCGGCCCGACCGGGATTCAGCGGATCCAGTTCCGCACGACCAATCCGGGCAGCGTCGGCAACTTCCTGGACGCCATCCAGATCGACCTGGCGGCCTACGCGGAGTTCTCTTCAGCCACGACTTCGGCGCTGGAGGGGGCGGCCAGCCCGACCGTTCCGTCGATCACCGTGACCGGCAAGGTCGACCAGGCGGTCACCATTCCCCTGACGATCACCGGCGGCACGGCGACCTCGGGCGTCGACTACACCCTGTCGCCGCTGTCGATCACCATTCCCGCGGGCAACTACAGCGGCACGCTGTTCCCGATCCCGCTGACGATCATCAACGACAGCACGATCGAGGCCGACGAGACGGTCATCGTCCGCCTGGGCACGCCCAGCAACGCCGAGATCTTCCTGGCCAACACCGGCTGCAGCGGCAACCCGACCCTGCAGGCGACCCATACGATCCTCGACGACGACGTCGACCTGCGCACCAACAAGACCCTGTCCTCGGCCAACGCCTCGCCCGCCGAGGGCGATACGGTCTCGTTCCAGATCGCGGTGACCAACCTGGGCGCGCGGGCCGCGACGGCCGTGACCCTGACCGATCGGTTGCCCGCGGGCATGACCTTCACCTCCGCGACGCCGAGCGCGGGGACCTACAGCAGCGCCAACGGCATCTGGACCCTCGGCAATCTGGCGGCGGGCGCGACGGCGACCCTGACTCTGACCGGAACCGTCAACACGGGGCAGGCAGGCAACACGATCACCAACACGACGACGGCCGCGACGGGAACCAACGTCGACAATAGCCGAACAGCCGGCGACGACCTGACCGAGAGCGTGGTGGTGAACTCCACCTCGGGCCTGTCGGTGACCAAGAGCGGCGTGCTGGATCGCGGGGCCGACGGCGTCGCCGGGGTCGGCGACGTGATCACCTATTCGTTCACGGTGCGAAACACCGGCACCAGCGCCCTGACCAATGTCGCGCTGACCGAGCGGTTGCCCGGCGCGATCCTGACCGGCGGTCCGATCGCGACCCTGCCGCGCGGCGCGACGGACACCACGACCTTCAAGGCGACCTACACCCTGACCCAGGCCGACGTTGACAGGGGGAGGGTGGACAACACCGTCGACGGAACGGCCCGGGATGGGACCGGGGCCACGCTCACGGCGACCGGCCAGACCACCACGCCGATCCCGCAGACGGTCGGCCTCGGCATCACCAAGACCCAGACCGGCGGGCCGACGACCGTCAACGCCGCGGGGCAGACCCTGACCTACACGGTGGTGCTGCGGAACACCGGCAACATCACCCAGACCAACGCCAAGGTCGTCGACACCCTGCCGAGCGCCGTCGCCAGCACGCTCGGCGGGCAGACGGAGTCGATCCTCGCCGACGGACTGCTGCAGCCGGGCGAGACCTGGACCTACACCGTAAGCTACGTAACCACCCAGGCCGACGTCGACGGCGGCGCGCCGCTGGTCAACTCGGCGTTGGGCAACAGCGACCAGTCGTCGCCCGTGTCGGCGACGGCGACGACCCTGGTGTCGCGCAATCCGGTGATGGTGGTCAGCAAGCAGGTGGACCGAACCAGCATCGGCCAACCCGGCGTGCTGAACTACACCATCACCCTGCGCAACGCCGGCAACGTGACCCTGACCGGCATATCGGTCGCCGACACCCTGCCGAACGGGTCGGCCGGCGTCCTGTCGGGACCCGCCGGCGACGGCGGCGTGGCCGGCGCCATCGATGTGGGCGAGACCTGGACCTATACGACGACCTACACCGTCACGCAGGCCGAGATCGAGGCGGGGACGGCTCGCGTCAACACGGTGACCGGGCGCACGGCGCAGATCAATTCGCCGCTGACGGCCACGGCGACGACGACCATCTCACGCAACCCCGCGGTCGCGATCGACAAGACGGTGGACAGAGCGTCGATCAGCGCGCCCGGCGTGCTCAACTACACGATCAAGGTCAGCAACACCGGCAATCTGGCGCTGACCGGCGTCTCGGTGAGCGACACGATTCCTGACGGAACCGTCGGAGCCCTGACGGGACCGACCGGCGACGGCGGCGTCGTCGGCACGCTCGATCTGGGCGAGACCTGGACTTACACGGCGAGCTTCAACGTCAATCAGGCGCGCATCGACGCCGGGACCGCCCTGGTCAACACCGCGCGGGTGACCACCACCCAGACGCCGACAGCGGTGACCGATACGGCGACCACGACGATCACCGCCACGCCGGCGTTGACGGTCCGCAAGACCGTCGACCGGGCCACCATCAGCGCTCCGGGCGTGCTGAACTACACGATCACGGTGAGCAACACCGGCAACCAGTCCCTGACCGGCGTGACGCCGACCGACACCCTGCCGAACGGTTCGGCCGCGACTCTGACCGGCCCGACGGGCGACGGCGGCGTGGTCGGGACGCTGGATGTCGGCGAGACCTGGACCTACACCACGACCTACAGCGTCACCCAGGCCGAGATCGACGCCGGGACCGACCGCACCAACACCATCAGCGTCGTCTCGACCCAGACGTCGACGCCGGCCACGGGGACGGCCGTCACGCGCATCCAGAGGTCGCCGGCGATCACCATCGACAAGACCGTCGACCGGTCCTCGATCGCGGCGCCCGGCGCGCTGAACTACACCATCACCGTCCGGAACTCCGGCAACGTGGCCCTGACCGGCGTGGCCGTGAGCGACACCCTGCCGGACGGCGGCGCGGGGACCCTGACCGGCCCGACGGGCGGCGGCGGCGCGCCGGGCGTGCTCGACGTCGGCGAGACCTGGACCTACACGACGAGCTTCAACGTCAGCCAGGCCCGGATCGACGCCGGGACCAGCCTGACCAACCTGGCCTCCGCGACCAGCACCCAGACGCCGACGGCTGTGACCGACACCGCGGTGACCACCGTCACCGCCGCTCCGGCGCTGACGGTCCGCAAGACCGTCGACCGCCCGACGATCTCCGCGCCCGGGCTGCTGAGCTACACGATCACGGTGAGCAACACCGGCAACGTCTCGCTGACCGGCGTGACGCCGACCGACACCCTGCCGAACGGTTCGACCGGAGCCCTGACCGGACCGACCGGCGACGCCGGCGTGGCGGGCACGCTCGATGTCGGCGAGACCTGGACCTACACGACGACCTACAGCGTCACCCAGGCCGAGATCGACGCCGGGACCGACCGCACCAACACCGTCGGCGTGACCACGACCCAGACGCCGACGCCGGCCACGGGAACGGCCGTCACGCGGATCCAGAGGTCGCCGGCGATCACCATCGACAAGACCGTCGACCAGGCGTCGATCTCGGCGCCGGGGGCGCTGGCCTACACGATCGTGGTGCGGAACACGGGCAATGTGGCGCTCACCGGCGTGACCCTGAGCGACACCCTGCCGGACGGAACCGCGGGCGCTCTCAGCGGCCCGACGGGGGATGGCGGCGCGCCGGGCGTGCTCGACGTCGGCGAGGCCTGGACCTACACGACCAGCTTCAACGTCAGCCAGGCGCGGATCGACGCGGGCGCCAGCCTGACGAACCTGGCCTCGGTGACCTCGACCCAGACGCCGACCCCGACGACCGACACGGCGGTGACGACGGTGTCGCAACGCGCCGCCTTCCGGATCGATAAGACGGTCGACCAGGCGGTCATCTCGACGCCGGGCTCGCTCAACTACACGATCCGGGTGATCAACACCGGCAACGTGTCCCTGACCAACGTCGCCCCGACCGACACCCTGCCGGACGGCTCGATTGGGGTCCTGCCGGCGCCCTCTGGCGACGGCGGCGCGGCCGGCGTGCTCGACGTCGGCGAAACCTGGACCTACACGATCAGCTATCCGGTCGATCAGGCGCGCATCGAGGTCGGCGGCAACCTGATCAACAGAGTCTCGGTCACCACCGCCGAGACGACCTCGCCGCTGGACGATGCGGTCACCTCGATCGCCCAGTACTTCTCGCTGTCGATCGACAAGATCGTCGACCAGAGCAGCACCAGCACGGTCGGGACCGTGCTCAACTACACCGTCACATTGCGCAACACCGGCAACGTCTCGCTGAGCGGACTGAGCGTCACCGACACTCTGCCCAACGGCGCGGCCGGCGTGCTGACCTTCACCGGCGGCGACGCCAACGGCGACACCCGGCTGGACCTCAACGAGCAGTGGACCTACTCGGGCAGCTACATCGTCACCCAGGCCGACATCGACAACGGCGCGACGCTGGTGAACACCGCGCGCGCCACCTCGGCCCAGACGCCGGTCGCGGTGAGCGACACCGCCACGACGATCGTCAACCAGAACGCCGGCATCCTGGTCGAAAAGGACGTCGACAAGGACACCGTCGCGACCACGGGAACGCTGGTCTACACGATCCGGGCGACCAACATCGGCAACACCACGCTGAGCAACGTGACGCCGGTGGACATCCTGCCGGACGGCACGACGGCGGTGCTGTCCGGCCCGAGCGGCGACGGCGGCCTGCCGGGCGAGATCGACGTCGGCGAGACCTGGACCTGGACGACGACCTTCAACGTCAACCAGAACCAGCTGAACGCTGGCGCCGACCTGATCAACAACGTCACGGTCACCGCGACCGACCCCGGCGGCAACCGCACGGACTCGGATTCCGTCACCACGAGCCTGGTCCGCGTTCCGGCCATGGCGGTGACCAAGTCGGTCGACAAGACCGCGATCGCGGCGCCGGGGACGCTGAGCTACGCCCTGACCGTGTCGAACACCGGCAACGTGTCGCTGACGAACGTGACGCCCGTCGACACCTTGCCGGACGGCTCCGCCGCGGTCCTGTCCGGGCCGGCGGGCGACGGCGGCGCGCCCGGCGTGCTCGATGTCGGCGAGACCTGGACCTACACGACGACCTTCAACGCGACCCAGGCCCAGATCGACGCCGGCGCGCCGCTGGTCAACAGCCTGTCCGCGACCTCCGCGGAGACCCCGACGCCGGCGACGGCGACGGCCACGACGACCATCACGGGCTCGCCGAGCCTGCGGGTGACCAAGGTCGTCGACCGTGGCGCGATCTCGGCGCCGGGCCAGCTGAACTACACGATCACGGTGGCCAACACCGGCAACGTGTCTCTGACGGGCGTGACGCCGACCGACACTCTGCCGGACGGGACGGCCGGGGTCCTGTCGCCTCCCTCCGGCGACGCCGGCGTGCTTGGCGTGCTCGATGTCGGCGAAACCTGGACCTACACCACGACCTTCAACGCGACCCAGGCCCAGATCGACGCCGGCGCGACCCTCACCAACACCGTGTCGGTCGTCTCCACCCAGACGCCCGCGCCGACGACGGCGACGGCGGCCACGACGGTCTCGACCGCGCCCGGCCTGGCGGTGACCAAGGCCGTCGACCAGACGTCGATCTCGGCGCCGGGGACCCTAACCTACACCTTGACGCTGTCGAACACCGGCAACGTGTCGCTCACCGGCGTGACCCCGGTCGACACCCTGCCGGACGGCTCGGCCGGCGCGCTCAGCGGTCCAACCGGCGACGGCGGCGCGCCAAACGTGCTCGATGTGGGTGAGACCTGGACCTACACGACGACCTTCAACGCGACCCAGGCCCAGATCGACGCCGGGTTGGCGCTGGTCAACAACCTGTCGGTCACGACCACCCAGACCCCGACGCCCGAGACGGCCTCGGCGACCACCACCGTCAACGGCGCGCCGGGGCTCAGCGTGACGAAGGTCGTGGACCACCGCTCCATCTCGGCGCCCGGACCGCTCAACTACACGATCACAGCGAGAAACACCGGCAACCAGTCCCTGACGGGCGTGACGCCGACCGACACCCTGCCGGACGGCTCGGCCGGCGCGCTCAGCGGCCCGACGGGCGACGCCGGCGCGCCTGGCGTGCTCGATGTCGGCGAGACCTGGACCTGGACGGCGACCTTCAACGCGACCCAGGCCCAGATCGACGCCGGCGCAACGCTGACCAACACCGTCTCGGTGGTCTCGACCCAAACGCCGGCTCCGGCGACGGCCACGGCCGCCACCACGATCTCCAGCGCGCCGCGGCTGAGCGTCGGCAAGACCGTCGACCAGGCTTCGATCTCGGCGCCGGGGACCCTGACCTACACCCTGACGCTGTCGAACACCGGCAATGTCTCGCTGACGGGCGTGGCGCCGGTCGACACTCTGCCGGACGGCTCGACAGCGGCCCTGTCCGGCCCGACGGGCGACGGCGGCGCGCCAGGCGTGCTCGATGTGGGCGAAACCTGGACCTACACGACCACCTTCACCGTGAACCAGGCGCGCATCGACGCTGGTGCGGCGCTGGTCAACAGCCTGTCGGCGACGACGGCTGAGACTCCGACTCCGGAAACGGCCACGGCGACGACCACCATCGCCGCAGCCCCCGAGCTCACGGCGACCAAGACCGTCGACCGCTCGGCGATCTCCGCGCCGGGGGTCCTGAACTATGTGATCCGCCTGCGGAACGCCGGCAACGTCTCGCTGACCGGCGTGACGCCCAGCGACACGCTGCCCGACGGCTCGGCCGGGGTCCTGTCCGGCCCGTCGGGCGACGGCGGCGCGCCGGGCGTGCTCGATGTTGGCGAGACCTGGACCTATACGACGACCTTCGCGGTGAACCAGGCGCGGATCGACGCCAGCGCGCCCCTGGTCAACACCGTGTCGGCGGTCACGACCCAGACCCCGACGGCCCGCACGGCGACCGCGACGACGACCGTCTCGAGCGACCCCGGCGTGGCGATCACCAAGTCGGTGGATCACGCGACGGTCAGCAGCCCGATGACCCTGACCTACACCATCCGCGCGCTCAACACGGGCAACCGCTCGCTCGGATCGGTGACCCTGAACGACACGCTGTCCAACGGCGGCGTCGTCACGGTCGGGGCGCCGCAGGAGAGCCCCGGCGGCGGAACGCCGGGCGTGCTCGATGTGGGCGAAACCTGGACCTGGACCGCGACCTACGCCCTGACCCAGGCCGACATCGACGCCGCCGCCGCGCTGGTGAACACCGCCACACTGACCACTGACCTGACCGCGGCGCAGAGCGCGACGGCCACCACCCTGGTCAACGACCTGTCCGAGCTGATCGTCGAGAAGGACGTCGACCTGCAGCAGGTCAGCGCGCCCGGCCCGCTGACCTACAGCATTCGCGTCGTCAACGGCGGCAACACCCGGCTGATGACCCCCGCGTTGACCGACACGCTGTCGAACGGCGGGACGGTGACTGTAGGACCGCCTTCCGAAAGCCTGCCCGGGGGGACCGCGGGCGTGCTCGATGTCGGCGAGACCTGGACCTACACGGCGACCCACGCGGTGACCCAGGCCGAGATCGACGCGGGCGCCGACCTGGTCAACACGGCCTCGGCGACGGCGCAACGGCCGGCCGGCGGCGCACTCACGGCCGACGACACGGCGACGACGCGGATCACCCAGCGGGTCGACGTCGAGCTGGTGAAGAGCGGAACCCTGAATCTGGGCGCCGACGGCCGCATCGGGGCTGGCGACACCATCAGCTTCGCGTTCGCGGTCTCGAACACCGGCAATGTGACGATCAACAACCTGACCCTGACCGACGGCCTGCCGGGCGTGGTCGTCACCGGCGGTCCGATCGCCAGCCTGGCCGCCGGGGCGAGGGACGCCACGACCTTCACCGGCAGCTACATCCTGACCCAGGCCGACATCGACGCGGGACGGATCACCAATCCGGCCACCGTGACCGGCGCGACCTCGGCGGGTGGAACGGCGACGGCTTCGGATGATGTGACCCTGGCCCTGACCGGCCTGCCGACGATCACGCTGGACAAGACCGGCAGTCTGAACATGGGCGCGAACGGCCGGGCGGACGTCGGCGACGTCATCACCTACGCCTTCACCGTCACCAACATCGGCAACGTCACCGTCAACGCCGTCTCGATCAGCGACGTCCTGCCTGGGATCGTGCTGAACGGCGGCCCCATCGCCAGCCTGGCGCCGGGAGCCTCCGACTCCGGCACGATCACGGCCGCCTACGCCTTGACCCAGGCCGACATTGACGCCGGCCAGGTGATCAACACGGCGACCGCCAGCGGCCAGGACCCGAGCGGCAATCCAGTCTCCGCCAGCGACGGTCTGACCATTCCGATCGCCGGCGCGCCGACCATCACGCTGGACAAGACCGGCAGCCTGAACCTGGGCGCGGACGGCCGGGCCGACGTCGGCGACGTCGCCGCCTACGCCTTCACCGTGACCAACACCGGCAACCAGACACTGACCAACGTCACGATCACGGACGCCCTGGCCGGCGTGACGCTCAGCGGCGGCCCGATCGCCACGCTGGCGCCCGGCGCCTCGGACTCGACCACGATCACGGCGACCTACGCCCTGAAGCAGACCGACATCGACGCCGGCCAGCTGGTCAACACCGCCACGACCACGGCCGCGGCGCCCGGCGGGGCGACCGTCTCGGCGAACGACAGCCTGACGCTGCCGATCACGGGGGCGCCGCTGCTGACGCTGGACAAGACCGGCGTCCTGGATCTGGGCGGCGACGGCCGAGCCGGCGTCGGCGACGTGATCACCTACGCCTTCACCGTGACCAACGGCGGCAACGTCACCGTCAGCAACGTCGTCATCACCGACGCCCTGGCCGGGGTGACCATGAGCGGCGGCCCCATCGCCACGCTGGCGCCCGGAGCGTCGGACACGACCACCATCACGGCGACCTATGCCCTGACCCAGGCCGACGTCGACGCCGGCCGGGTGATCAACACCGCCACCGCCACCGGCCAGACTCCCTCGGGCGATCCGTTGACCGGGACGGACAGCGTCACGGTTCCCGTGGCCGGCGCGCCCGCCGTGACCCTGACCAAGACCGCGACGCTGGACGACGGCGGCGACGGCCGGGCCGATGCGGGCGACACGATCCGCTACCGCTTCCTGGTCGCCAACACCGGCAACCAGACCCTGACCAACATCACCATCGCGGACGCCCTGGCCGGCGTGACGGTGACCGGCGGCCCGATCGCGACGCTGGCGCCCGGCGCCTCTGATGCGACGACGATCACAGCGACCTACGTCCTGACCCAGGCCGACATCGACGGCGGGCAGGTGGTCAACACGGCCACGGCGACCGGGCAGGGGCCCGGCGCGGTCTCGGTCTCCGACGCCGACAGCGTCACCACGCCGATCCTCGGCGCGCCGGCGATCGTGGCGACCAAGGCCGCCGCCCTCACCACCGACCGAGCGACCCAAGGCGTGGGCAACGCCGGCGACGTGATCACCTATACGGTCACGGTCACGAACACCGGCAACACCACGCTGGAGAACCTTGTCGTCGGCGATGTCTTCCAGGGCGGAGCTGAAACGCTTCTGGCCTGCGCGCCCTCAACCCTGCCGCCCGGCGCCACGACGGCCTGCACCAGCTATACGCACGTCATCACCCAGGACGAGGCCAACGCCGGCGTGTCGCTGAGCAACACGGTCTCGGCCAGGGCCCATGTCCTGGGCCGGCCGGCGGTCACCGCCACCGCCGGCGCCGCGACCACCACGGCCGTCGAGCCCGATCCGACCGATCTGCAGATCTCCAAGTCGGCCGCGCCGCGCGACGTGAAGATCGGCGATCTGGTCCGCTACACCGTCACCATCGTCAACGTCGGGACCGTCGACGCCGTCGACGTCACCCTGACCGACACGCCGCCGGGCGGCTTCAGCTACGTTGAAGGCTCGCTGTCGGTGGACGACGCCGACGACGCCTTCCGCCTGGCCGGGGTCAACCCGATCCGGGTCGATCGGATCGATGTTCCGGTCGGACAGAGGGCCACGGTGGTCTACCTGCTGCGGGTCGGCGCCGGCGTCCGCCCAGGTAGTCATGTGAACCGCGCGGTCGCCGAGGACGGCCCCCGGGTGTCCAACATCGCCACCGCCGAAGTGCGGCTGGTCTCAGACCCGCTGCTCGACGAAAGCCTGATCGTCGGCACGGTCTTCGACGACCGAGACGGCGACGGCTGGCAGGACGAGGGCGAGCCGGGCATCCCCGGCGTGCGCATCGCCTCGGTCGAAGGCCTGATCGTCGAGACCGACCAGTTCGGCCGCTATCACCTGGTCGGCGTCGACGGCGGGCCGTGGGAGCGCGGACGGAACTTCATCCTCAAGGTCGATCCGGTGACCCTGCCGCCCGGCAGCAGGTTCAGCACCGACAACCCCTTGCTGCGGCGCGTGACGCCAGGGCTGCCCGTCCGTTTCGATTTCGGCGTGATCCTGCCACAGGCGGCTGCGCCTTCGGGTCAGGAGGTCCGGCCGTGACCCTCAAGCAAATGCTCTGCTGCTGTTCGATCCTGGCCGGCGTCTCGGCGACGGCGACCGCGCGGGCCGAGGAGACCTCGGCGGCCCCCACGCCGCAGGAGGCCCAGCCGGCGGCGGTCGGCCGCTGGACCATCGCCGTGCCCGGCGGCGGCGCGATCTGGGCGACGGAGGATCCGACCCTGGGCCAGCCGTCTCTCAACGTCTCGGCGCCGTCAGAGGTCGCCTTCGCCGGCGGGCGGATCACCGAGCCGGTGCGCTTCTACGGCTATAACAACTACTCCGCCTTCATCGAACGGTCGGAGGTGCTGGTCTACCGGGCCGTCGACGCCGATCTGGTGACGCCGATCGCGACGGTTCCGCTGCCGTCCGGCGCGGTCAGCGAGATGGAGTGGGACGGCGCCCTGCCGGCCGATCTGGCGCTGCGCGCGGGCGACGAGCTGATCTATGTCGTCCGGGCCTACGGCGCGAACGGCGTCTATGACGAGACCTTCCCGCGCCGCCTGCAGCTGGTCACGCCCGAGCAGGCCGAACGCCGGTCTCGACTGCTGCGTACGACCACCGAGCGCAAGTTCGGCGAGGCCTTCACCGTCGACGAGGCCCTGCGCCGCAGCCAGCTGGACCAGGTGTTCGGCGAGAACGCCCTGGGCCTGCAGAACATCCCGGTTCACGGCTCAAAGGTCCGGATCCAGGGACGCGGTCTGCCCGACGCCTTCTCCGTGCGCATCAATGGGCGCGACCATCCCATTGATCTGGAACGCAAGTTCGTCGCCGAGTACCTGGTCCCGGTCGGGCCGCACGATTTCACGCTCGAAATGACCGGCCCCGACATGCCCCCGCGGCGGGAGACGCTGCACATCGATGTCAGCGGCAAGTACACCTTCCTGGTCGGGATCGCCGATCTGACGGTGTCGAAGAACAGCATCTCCGGCTCCACCGGCCCGCTGTCGACGGACGATCGTCTGAAGGACGACGATTTCCTGATCGAGGGGCGACTGGCCTTCTATCTGAAGTCCAAGCTCAAGGGCCGCTACCTCCTGACCGCCCAGGCGGACACCCAGGAGCGCGAGCTGGACAAGCTGTTCGACGGTTTCTTCGACGCCGACCCGCGGGACGTGTTCCGGCGGCTGGATCCCGACCTCTACTATCCGACCTACGGCGACGACTCGACGACCTATCGCGACGTCGACACCCAGGGGCGGCTGTACGGTCGTCTCGACTGGGACAAGAACCAGCTGCTGTTCGGCAACTTCGAGACCCGCATCGGCGGGACCGAGTATGGCCGCTATTCCCGCAGCCTCTACGGCGGGGCGGGCGACCTGCGCAGTCGAGAGGTGACCGCCCTGGGGGAGCCGGTCAGCCAGCTGCGGGCCTTCGCCTCCAAGGCCCAGACCGCGCCCGGCCATTCCGAGTTCCTCGGCACCGGGGCCAGTCTCTACTTCCTGCGCCAGACCGACATCCTGCCCGGGTCCGACAAGGTGATGATCGAGGTGCGCGATCCCACCACCGGCCGGGTCGAGCGGCGCACGCCGCTGCTGCCCGGGGCCGATTACGAGCTGGACGACCTGCAGGGACGGATCCTGCTGACCAAGCCGCTGACGCCGACCACCCGCGAGGGCGTGCCCGGCCTGATCACCGACGCGCCCCTGGCTGGGTTCCTGCAGGTGCTCGTGGTCGACTACGAGTACGTTCCGACCGGCTTCGACCCGGACACGACCGCCGTCGGTCTGCGCGGCAAGCACTGGTTCGGCGAGCACGTCGGCGTCGGCCTGACCTATGTCAACGAGGGCAGGGCCGGCGACGACTACAACCTGATGGGCGCCGACATCACCCTGCAGGCCGGGCGCGGCACCTACTTCAAGATCGAGCACACCCGGACGGAAAACGCCGGCGTGCCGGTGTTCTACTCGGACAACGGCGGCCTGACCTTCACCCAGCCGGGGGCTAATCTCGGCGCGCGGGACGGAACGGCGACCGCCGTCGAGGCGCGGGTGAACCTGAAGGACCTCGGGGTCACGCAGGACAACTGGGCCGCCGGCGCCTGGTGGCGGAACGTCGACGGCGGCTTCTCCGTCGCCCGGTCCGACACCGGAGAGCCCGTCGAGGAGTACGGCGCGGAGGTCGTGGGCGAATTCGGCCCCGCGATCAGCCTGTACGCCCGCTACAGCCACGCCGAGCGCGGCGATGAGGCCCTGACCCAGGCCCAGATCACCGGCGAGTGGCGGTTTCGCGAGACCGCTTCGGTCGGCGCGGAAATCCGCCATGTCGACGAGCAGCGCACGCTGGGGCGGGGACGCGGGACCCTGGCGGCGATGCGCTATACCCAGCAGGTCACCCCGTCGCTCGAACTCTACGGCCAGGGGCAGGTGACGCTGGACGACGACGGCGGCGCCTACGCTCGCAACGACGCGGTGACGGTCGGCGGAACCTACCTCTACGGCGACCAGTCCAGCGTCGGCGCGGAGCTGACGGCGGGCGACCGCGGCAACGCCGCGCGGATCACGGCCGAGCATCGCCTGAACCCGGATCACACCGTCTACGCCACCTACACGACCTCGACGGATCGCACCGACTACGATCCGCTGTTCAGCACCCGCGCCGACGACGGCTGGGTCGTGGGCCAGCGGTGGCGGCTGTCAAACCGCACCAGCCTGTTCAACGAGAGCCAGTATCTGAAGACCCCGTCGGAAGCCGGCCTGGCCCACACCTTCGGCCTCGACTTCTATCCGTCGCAGGGGTGGAACCTGGGCTTCACCGTCACCCACGCCGACCTCGAGCGCCATCAGGGCGGCGGGCTGTTCGGCCAGGTCGAACGGCAGGCGATCAGCATCTCCGGCGGCCTGACGACACGCGAGACCCAGTGGCAGAGCAAGCTGGAATGGCGCGAGGACAGCGGCCTCGAGGACCGCACCCAGTGGGTGACCACCAACCGCATCATGCTGAGGGTCAGCGAGAGTCTGCGCCTGGCGGGACGGCTGAACTACTCGGAGACCAAGGACCGGCTGAAGGCGGACGCCGGGGCTCGGTTCCTGGAGAGCAACCTCGGCTTCGCCTACCGTCCCTGGAACAGCACCCGCTGGGCCCTGTTCGGCAAACACACCTACCTCTACGACGTTTCGGCCCTGTCACAGGTCGGCAACGGCGTGGCCCTGTACGACCAGCGCACCCAGGTGCTGTCGCTGGAGGGGATCTACAACCCCGACCCGACGTGGGAGTTCGCCGGCAAGGTCGCGCGTCGGGAAGGGGAGGTGCGCTTTGGCCGGATGACGGGCCAGTGGGCCGATTCCGGCGCCACCTTCCTGGCCGGCCAGGTGCGACTGGAGATCGGCGGGCGCTGGCATGCCCTGGCGGAGTACCGCTATCTCGGCGTCGATGACGGCGGGACCCGACAAGGCGTGCTGATCGGCGTCGACCGGGACATCGGCGATCACCTGCGCATCGGCATCGGCTACAATTTCACCGAGTTCAGCGACGACCTGACCGACTTCGACTACGACCATCGCGGCCTGTTCCTGAACGTCGTCGGACGGTTCTAGGCCGAAACCGAAAGGGGCCGGGCTTTCACCCGACCCCTCCATGGTTCGCCTGTCGACGTCCTGGCCGTCAGAAGCTGAGGCGGAAGCCGCCGTAGAAGCGCCGTCCGAGGCCGTCGTAGATTTCCGGGAAGGTCGTCCAGCCGGTCGTCTGGCCGATGTCGCCGTTGGTGCCGGCGATGAACATGTACTCGTCGAAGATGTTGTCGACCCCGGCGTAGATGTTGACGCGGTCGTTCACCTCGTAGCGGGCCTGGGCGTTGACGAAGGTCATCGAGGGCAGGGCCGATTCCAGCGCCGGATCGAAGAAGCCGACGTCCGCCTCGCCCACGTACTGGACCCCGACGGTCATCTGCAGCGGGCCCCGCGCATAGAGCAGGTTCAGCACCGCCTCATGCTCCGGCGACCCCGCCACGCCCTTGAAGGTCTGCGGCGCGGCGCCCGGGAAGGCGACCGAGTTGAACTCCAGCAGGTGGCTGTAGGTCAGCGAGGCCGCAAGCTTGCCGAGGTCCGCCGCCTGGCCCGAGAACAGGTCGTTGAGGTCCAGCGAGTAGCTGGCCTTGACGTCCAGACCCTCGACCTTGATTTCGGCCAGGTTCAGGTTGCGGATGTTGACGTACTGCAGCGCGCCCACCGAGGCCCCGCCGGAGAAGCGCTGGATGCCGCCGCAGAACGGCGAGGCCGGGTCATAGGCCGTCGGGCTCTCGTAGCAGCGGTTGAGCGAGACCTGACGACCATAGGTGCCGACGCCCTTCTGGATCGAGATGTCGTAGTAGTCGACCGAGAGCGAGAAGCGCGTCCACCAGTCGTTCCAGCGCGGGTTGAACAGGAAGCCCGCGGTGAAGGTCTTGGAGGTTTCCGGGGTCAGGTCGGGATTGCCGGTATTGAAGCCGGATAGGCCCTGGGCCTCGGGTTGGCTCAGCGCGAAGCCGCCGTCGCGAGCGACGCGCGCCGCGACCGCCGGGTCGAGCATACAGGCCCGGGCCACGGCGTTGCCGATCGTCGATGCGTTGACGCCGCTGCCCAGCGCGATGCTGGGGTCGGCGATGTTCGAGCGGACGTTCAGGAAGGCGGCCTGACCGCCGCTGAGCGTCACGCCTTCACAAGGGTCGCCGACCTGCGGGAAGGTTTGCGAGCCCGGATTGTACAGTTCGTTGATGTTGGGCGCGCGGACCGCGACGGCGTACTGCGAGCGGAGCTTGAGCCAGCTGGTCGGCAGGTATTCCGCCGACGCCGCCCAGGCGGTGGTCGAACCGACGGTGCTGTAGTCCGACAGGCGGCCGGCGAGGTTCAGGTCCAGCGCCTCGGCGAACGGCAGGTTCGCCAGCAGCGGGATGCGGAGCTCGGCGAACGCTTCGGAGACATTGAAGGCCCCGCGGGTTTCCGGCGTGATGTTGCCCGTCGCCAGACCCATCTGAGTCAGCGGATCGGGCGTCGAGCGCGCCGACTCCTCCCGATACTCCGCGCCGACCACGAAGCCGATGTCGCCGGCCGGCAGCAGGCTGGGCAGGGCGCCGTCGACGAAGCCGCTGACGACATACTGCTCCTGGAAGGCGTCCAGGCCTGTCGCGGCGGTGAAGTACTTGAGGGCGTCCTTCGAGATTCCGCCCTCACGGAAGACGAAAGCCGGCCGGCAGCCTTGGGCCCGAGCGGCGGTGTCGCGACAGACGATCTCGCCCCCGACGACAATCGCGTCCAGCGCCTGTTCGAAGCGGTCGGTGATGACGTCGCCGTTGGTCCGCTGGTCATAGTCGGAGCGGCCGTAGTTCACGCTGAACTCGTAGCCCAGGCTCTCGGTCAGGTCGCCTTTGAACCCGAAGACCACGCGCGCCATAGACCGCTCGGACTCGTTGCCGCGATTGCCGACGTCGCTGATCCGGCGGCGGAAGCCGACGACCAGATCCTGATCGGCGATCCCGGGGTGCTGGGCCCGGACGGCGTTGGCCAGGGCGACCGGAACGACCGCGCTGGTGATCGGCACGCCGTAGCGGCACTCGTTGTCGCCGTCGCCGTCGAAGTCTCGGCAGTCGGGAAGCTGATCGATGCCGAACTGGTCCTGGTAGATCGTCTCGGAGCCGAGCGGATTGCCCTCGAGCTCGCTCTGGGTGCGGCCATGAAACACCGACACTTCGGAGAAGAAGCGGTGGTTCTCGTTGAAGTCGAAGGTGATCTGGCCGTTGAAGCGCAGCTGCTCCTCGGGAACGAAGAGCTGACGCTGGGCGGCGCGGTTGTAGCCGAAAGCGGCGTTCGTGTACGGAACCACGACGCCGGTGTCGTTGACCACGCGGGTCAGGTTGCCGGCGCCGACGCGCGGAATGAGCGCGGTGCCGCGCGGAATGTAGGACGAGAAGACGCCCTCGGTTTGCCGGCGAGCCGTGGCGGCGGCCGAGTCGATGCACATGTTTCGATCGCAACGATCGCGGGCGTAGACCGCGCCGGTCTTCCGCCAGCCCACGACGCCGACGAAGTTGCCGCGGTCATCGGCGAAGTTGGAGCCGAACTTCAGGGCGAGCTTGAAATTCTCGTTGTCGCCGCGGTCGGTGATCCCGCCCTGGCCCGACAGCTCCAGGCCCTCGAAGCTGGTCTGGGTGATGATGTTGATGACGCCCGCCAGGGCGTCCGAACCGTAGACCGCCGAGGCCGCGCCGGTCACCACGTCGACACGCTCGATGAAGTCGGTCGGCACCGTGTTGAAGTCGACGGTCTGGCTGCCGACGATGCCGGCCACATGCCGGCGTCCGTTGACCAGCACCAGGGTGCGGTTCTCGCCGAGGTTCCGCAGCTCGACCGTGGTGACGCCGTTGTTCGCGGTCGCGAAGGTGGAGTTGGTCGGAGTGAAGGCCGACGCTCCCGTTTCCGGCAGCGTGCGCAGGATGTCGCCGGTGTTCATCTGGCCGGTGGCCTCGATGTGCTGGGCGGTGATCACCGACACCGGAACCGGGGAGTCCTGGTTGGGGCGCGCGATCCGCGAGCCGGTCACGATAACTTCTTCAACGGCCGCGGCGTCTCCCGCGTTCGCGGTCGTCTCTGCGGCCAGGGCCGTGATCGGCAGGGCCAGGGCCCCGCCCATGATGGTGGTGGCCAGCAGCCGCCGGCGGAAAAGGTGAGTTCGCAAGATCGAGTGCCCTCCCGACGCATCCATTGGATGCGGAGTTTCGTAAGACTGCTTCTCGCCGCCCCCTGCGGACGAGAATTGGCCGAACGGTACTCGCCGGGTTGATTGAGGCAATAAACGCGATCGCCTTCTCTTAATTAATCTGCAAATAGCGCCAGAATTGGCACGTAAATACTAATTACAGAAGTGCAATTACTTTTCATGACGCGCCGCCTGGCGCCAAGGTTTTATGCTCATGGCTTGCGATATCTGGTCCGAATAGCTGGGGCCGACCAGGATTTCCCTTCCGTCGACAAGGGTGAGGACGAGCTTTCGACCGGCTCGCCGGCGCATGCCGCGAACGAAGGTCAGGTTCACGATGACCGAACGGTGGCAGCGTACGAAGCGCGCGGGGTCGATCCTCTGCTCCAGAGCGCTGATGGTGTCGCGGACCAGATGGGCTGCGCCGCGCGTATGGAGCTCGACGTAGTCGCCCTGCGCCAGGATATGGTCGACGTCCTCCAGCGGCTGGCGATGAAGGCCGTCAGGTCGTCGGATCCACACCTCTGTCTCGTAGGCGCTCGGCTGCGCCGTCTGCTGGAGGGACGCGACCAGCGCCTGGAGTTGGGCGAAACGCTGATCCGAGTTGCGGGCCTCCAACCGGCCTCGCGCGCGCCGGATGGCGGCCCGGAGCCGCTCGAACTCGAAAGGCTTGGTGAGATAGTCGGCCGCGTTCAGCTCGAAGGCCCGGACGGCATGCTGCGTGAAGGCCGTGACGAAGATGATCTCGGGCACGACGTCCGCCGGCCGCAGCCGACCCACCACGCCCAGCCCGTCCAGCCCAGGCATCTGGATATCGAGAATCGCCAGATCGGGTTTGAGACTGCGCACGAACTGGAGCGCTTCGTCCCCGGACCGGGCGGCGGCGACCAGCTCGACCTCCGGAATGCAGGCTAGGGCCTGCCGCAGGCGGGCCAGGGCGAGGGGCTCGTCGTCGGCGATCAGAACCTTCACGCCGCGACCTCGAAGGGCAGCTCGACGTCGACGCGCCACCCGCCCGAGGGCGTCGGCCCGTATCGCAGGGCCGCCTCGGGTCCATAGAGAAGCGCCAGGCGCTGCTCGGCGTTCTCAAGGCTTCGGCCAAGCCCCCTCACGCCGGCGACGCCGCCTCCCGGCCCGTCGTCGGACACCCATAGCCAAAGGCGCGAGCCTTCGCGCCGCGCGCCGATCTCAACGGTCATGAGATCGAGCGACCGCGACAGCCCGTGCTTGACCGCATTCTCGACGAACGGCTGGAGGATGAGGCTGGGCACCATGGCGCCGACGGTGTCGGGCGCCACCGCGAGACGACGGCGCAGGCGATCGGGAAAGCGAACCTCCTCGATGTCGAGGTAGCGTCCTTGACCGTCAAGTTCGCTCTCCAGCCGGACCAGCTCTCGCGGCGCCGCCGACAGAGTGTGCTTGAGAAAGGCGGCGAGACGCAGCACGGTCGTATCCGCTTCGCGCGTCCGGCCATCGCCGATGAGGCTGGAGATCGAGTTCAGCGTGTTGAAGAGAAAGTGCGGCTGAATCTGGAGGCGGAGCGCCGCCAGCTGAGCCTGTTGCGCCGCGGCCTGGGCCAGCGCGGTCCGGATCCGCTGACGGTTCAGGTTGTCGCCGGCGACGATGATCGCGCACAGGGCCGACCAGGTCATGATCGGCCACAGGAACGAGATGTAGGTCGAGGCGACGCTGCGTGGATCCAAGAACCGTTCGCCCGCCTGCTCGTGATAATCGGTCAGCAGCCAGAAGTAGGCGCCGTTCAGCACCGTGTGGACCAGGCAGACCACGAGGCCGAGCGCCGCGGCGCGCCAGAACCAGGCGAAGGCTCGCGTCTCGCCGAGCCGACGCAGGAACAGCCACATCAGCAGCGTCAAGGCTATGCCGGTGGCGAGACTGGCCAGGCGCGCCAGGCCGATGCCCTCGAACTGATTGAGGCTGCTCGGCGAGATCAGCGTTCGCGCGCCCAGCTGCAGCGCGTTGATCGTCCAGAAGACGAAGGTGAGGACCACCACCATCCCGTCCAGCCGGGTGAAGGCCCATGGCCGCGTTTCGAAGTCGCCGTCGTCGGTCATCCTGTCTCCTGCGAGGCGCAGGAAGCACAATCCGCCGTCGGAGCGCAAAGCCCAGTCGCTGAACCGTGCGGTTGTCGCGACGAAGCGGCGGCTGGCCGCCCCAGAATGGCCGCCGATGCGCCGAGGCTGGGAGGGGGCATGAGGGACGAACCGGACCAGGTTGCGGATGTGCTGCTGGATTTGCTGCGCGAAGTCGAACGCACCGCGCCGGGCCTGAGTCTGGGCCAACTGGTCATGCTGCTGCACATATTGCGCCGCGAAGGCGTCCGCGTGCTGGAACTCGCCGAGCTGTGCGGGCGGACCGACGCGGGCGTTTCGCGCGGCGTTCGCGCGATGGCGCCTGCAGGGGAGGCCGGCACCCTCGAGCCGGCGTATGGACTGGTCGAGCTGCTGCGGGGCGCCGACGCGCGGGCGAGGCATCTGGTCCCCACCTCGGCCGGTCTGGCGCTAAGGGACCGCCTGGCCGACATCATGCGGCGCGAGCCCGGTCGCTAGTCCCGCGGCCAGATCCGTTCCGGCGCGGCTGCGCGCGGGGCGCATCGCTGGCGGCGATCCGCGAAGCGGATGGCGATCCGATCGAAGCCGGGCTGGAGATCGGCGAGGACGCGCCGGATTTCGCCTTCCTGCGCCCTGGCGCCGTAGACGTCCTCGGCGTCGTACTCGACCGTGATGAAGGCCTTTCGCTTGACCAGCTTGCGCTCGACCGGCGTCGGCGCTTGCTCAGGACGGGGCAGGGGGCCGCGCACGAACGTCATTCCTGCACCAGGCTGGCGTCGAAGCGATATCCCTCGCCCCGGACGTTCTGGATCGGCAGTTCAACGCCCGATCCCAGCAGGACCTTCCGCTTCAGACGGCAGACGGCGGTGCGGATATGGCCTCGCGGATAGTCCTGTTCGAGGACGAGTCCGTCCTCGCGGCGGGTGAAGGCGTTCAACAGTTCCTGGTCGCCGCCGGTCAGACTGATCCGCCGCCCGGTCGGCGTGATCAAGGCGCGCCGCGCGTTCTTCAGCACCCAGGCCTCGCCGGCGGAACCCGGACGAGGATCTGGCGCGTCCGCTCCGGGGCGACGCCAGATCAATCTGTGCAGCCGGGCCAGCACTTCCCGTGCTTCGGTGTCGCGGCCCACGAGATCATCCGCCCCCATCTCCAGGACCAGCACCCGCTCGACGACCTCGCCTTCGAGCGCGACGACGAGCAGCGGAGGGGCGTCCGCGCCGTTCATGTGGCGAATAGCGGCCAGGACCGTTGGGTTCGGCAGGCGCGCAACCAGCGCCACCGCGTTGAACTCTCCCTTGAGCGAGGCCCCGTAGAGACGATCGAGGCTGTTGGTTTCGTACACGGAAAGACCTTGGCGCTCGAGATAGACGCCAAGGTCGTGCGGGTCGCCTTCGCTAAGATCCACCAGCAGGAGGGAGCGAGCGGGCCTGGTCAGGCTGCGACGGTCGTCGCCGCTGACCGAGAAGGCAAGAGAACTCACGGCCGACCCCCGGCCTCAATGACGAACAGCATTCCAATCCCCGATGGAAGCGACGGCGTCAGGCTAGCCACACTGTGACGATCTTCATCCGGGCAAGCGCGGCATCGGGATAATGGAACGCATCTTTGGCGCGCCAACCCGCCGCTTCGTCGACGGGGACGACACGAGAGGGCGCCTCTTGTTGCAATGTTAGTTGCGAGTCGATCGCAACTAATCTACAGCCTTGCAGCCCTTTCGATGTCGGATCGCGTCCTCTGCTCCCGCTGCCCCACCCTCCTGAAGATGATGTCGGCGAGACGGATCGCCGACTGAGAGCCGTGGTGGGCGGGCGTGTCGGCAACCGCGCGGACGCCGACGATATCGCCCAGGAGAGCTGGCTGCGCGTCGCCGCGACGATCCGCGCGGGGCAGGACGCTCCGATCGTCAATCTTCGCGCCTATCTGTTTCGGATCGCGCGCAATCTGATCGTCGACCACCGGCGGCGCGAAGCGGCCAGACCGTGGGTGGATGCGGACGATACGGTCCTTGCCGCCGCGCCCGATCCTCGCCCCGATCCCGAGGCGACTCTGGTCACCCGGTCCGAGCTCGCCCGCATGGACAGGATCATGGCGGCCATGCCGGTCAAGCCGCGCGAGGTGTTTCGCCTGTCAAGGATCGAGGGCCTCTCATTCGCCGAGATCGGCCGCCGTCTGGGCGTCTCCCGGCAGACCGTGCACGAGCACATGGGCCGGGCGCTCCTGGCCATCCAGTTGGCGGCGGACGCCGATTTCGGGGCGGAAACCTGACAACGAGAACGGTCTTTCGTCTTCATCTTCGGGGATCGCCGCGCGGCGGATGTCCGAAGAGGTCGGAGCGTGAAGAGCAGGCAGGCGGAGGAAGGCGTTGATCCGGTCGTCGAGGCCGCGGTGGGCTGGTTCGTGCGCCTGCACGACGACCCGGCGGATCCGACCCTGCGCCCGGCGTTCGAGGCGTGGCGTGACGCCGATCCCCGTCACGCCCGGGCCTACGAGCGCCTGCAGCGGCTTTGGGGGGCGTCCGCCCACCTGCCGAGCCTAGCCCAGCCGGCGTTGGAGCCGGATCGGCGACGTGTTCTGCGGGCGGTCGTCGGCGCAGGCGGGGTTGGGGCCGCGGCGTTGCTTGGCGGCCGCCTGGCCCTTGAAGCGCATCCCTTTGCCGACCATCGCACTCAGCCCGGGGAGACCGCCCGACTGGCCCTGGCGGATGGCTCGCTGGTCGAGCTGTCGACGTCCAGCGCCCTGGAGGTCGACCTCGACGACCATAGGCGCCGTCTCAGGTTGCTGGCGGGAGAGGCCTGGTTTTCGGTGACGCCAGGCGATCCTCGTCCGTTCATCGTCGAGGCGGCTGAGGGCAGGGTCGGGGCCCTGGACGGCGCTTTCGCGGTCGCGATCGAGCGGGCAGGGGTCTTCGTTTCCGTCACCGCCGGAGCAGCGAGGGTCGGCCTGCGGGGGGCGGCGGTTCGGCTGGCGCAAGGTGTGAGCGTTGCCTACGACGGCCGACGACTGGGTGACCCGCGCCCGTCCGATCCCGATCAGCTTGCCTGGCGTGAAGGGAAACTGGTGCTCGTCAACCGGCCGCTGGCCGAGGTGGCTAGTCGGCTGGACCGCTGGACCGGCGGTCGGACGCTGATCCTCGATAGCGAACTCGCCGCGCGACGCGTCACCTTGATCACGGATACGGACGACGCCGCCCAGGGCCTGGACAGGCTGGCCCCGGCCGCGCGGATCCGGCTCTGGCGCGGCGCGCCATGGCTGACCGCCGTGACAAAGATATGAAAATAATTATCACTCTTACCTGACGTGTCCCCGTCCGCTTCGTCTTCCTTGTCGAGGGCGAGCGAAGGGTTCGCCGGTTTCCTGAGTGCGAGGGGCGAATGAGGACGAGTTTGGGCGGCGGCAAGGCCTGGGTTATGGCCGCCTTGATGGGCACCACCGCCATCGGCGCCGCGCTGGCCCCCGCCGCGCCGGCCCAGGCGCAGGCTGAAGCCGAGACGACGTTCGACATTCCGGCCCAGCCGCTCGGCTCGGCGCTGGCGGACTTCAGTCGCGCCACCGGCGTGGACATCGTCTACGGGGCGCCCATGCCCGCCGTCAGTTCGCCCGGGGTGTCGGGGCGCTTCAGCGCTTCCCAGGGGCTGTCGCGCCTCCTGGCGGGCAGCGGCCTGACCTACCGGTTCACCGGCCCGGACGCCGTGCGGCTGGAAGCTGCGCCGCGACAGGCGACGAGCGACGGCGTGATCGCTCTCGGCGCCGTGCGCGTCGAAGGCGCCACAGCCGCGACAGGCGGCCTGGGCGCGGGCGAAGGTCTGACGGACGATGACGTCTACAGCCGCGCGGCGCCCGTGGCGCACATCAGCGCCGAGCGCATCGATCGGTTCCGGGGGGCCAGCCCGGCCGACATCTTCCGCGGAACCCCGGGCGTGCTCTCCGGCGAGGCCCGAAACGGCGCGGGGGCGGTCGATCTGAACATCCGCGGGCTTCAAGGCTTTGGCCGGGTGACGGCCAAGATCGACGGAGCCGAGAACGCCGTCACCATCTATCAGGGCTATCAGGGCGTCTCGAACCGCACCTTCATCGACCCCGACTTCATCGCCGGCGTCGATGTGACCAAGGGCGCCGATGCGGCGTCGTTCGGCAACGCCGGTTCGGTCGCGATCCGCACCCTCGACGCCAAGGACATCGTCCGGGAGGGCGAGGCCTGGGGCCTCAGGATCCGCGGCGGCCTGCGCGGCAACAGCTCCGATCCGGTAGCCGGCAATCTGGCCGGCTATGCCTACAGATCAGGCGTGGGCACGGCCACGCCGTCGCCGACGGGCCTGGACAGGCCGGGCGCGCTGGAGCCGACCAGCAGTTCGGCGAGCATCATCGGCGCCTATTCGAGCGAGGCGATCGACCTGCTGGCCGGCTACACCTTCCGCGAGCAGGGCAACTATCACGCGGGCGAGCACGGCTCGACGGCGCGGCCGGTGAACATCGGCGACACCAAGCTCTCCTGGGGCGGCATCCAGAAGAACACCATGATCAACGCCGGGCTGGCGAACTACCGCCCCGGCGAGGAAGTGCTGAACACCCAGCTGGAGACCGAGTCCTGGCTGCTCAAGGCCACCGCGCGGTTCGGCGACGGCCAGACCGTCCAGCTGGGCTACAACGCCTTCCGCAGCGAGGCGGGGGACCGCCTGGCCTCGCGTCAGACCAGCAACCTGGACCAGCCCCAACAGCAGGCTCAGACGGCGGGCGTAAGGCTGGACAGCTACACGGCGCGCTATCTGTGGGCGCCGTCGGACAGCGACCTGATCGAGATCAAGGCCAACGCCTATTGGTCGCATCTGGAGCTGCGCAATCCGATCCGCGGCGGCCGTTTGCTGAAGCCGGAGGACCTCGGCATGGGCAAGGGCTTCCGCGTCGGATCGGACAGCGACCTCTGGGGCGTCGACGTCAGCAATCGTTCGCGCTTCTTCCTCGATCAGGGCGACCTGGAGCTGACCTACGGCCTGTCCTACCGGGGTGAGGACACCCGCGGCAGCGCCTACTCGGCGGAGCTGGAGGGGTGGAACACGCCGCGCGACGGCTTCCGCCACGAGGTCGCCGGCTTCGCCAAGGGGGCCTTCAGCCCGCGCGATTGGCTGACGATCAACGGCGGCCTCCGCTACACCCATTACTGGTCGGAGGATCGCTTTGATCCTTACGAGCCGTACCAGGTCACCGGCGGCCGCGGCACGGTGGGCTTCAAGAAGGACGACGGCGGCTTCAGCCCGTCGGTCGGGTTGGTGCTCAAGCCCGCTGACTGGGCGCAGGTCTATGTGAGCTATTCCAGCACCCTGCGCGCGCCAGGGCTGACCGAAGCCATATCCGCTTTCAACAGCTTCTCGGCGAATGCTCACATCAAGCCGGAGCGTTCGAACAACTGGGAGCTGGGCGCCAGCGCGGTTCGCGACGGCCTGTTCGTCGAGGGCGATCGCCTCCAGGCCAAGCTGGGCTACTTCAACTGGACCGTCGATGACTACATCGCCCGCAACGTGCGGACCAGCAAGCCGAACGAACCCTACTTCCTGTCGCTGAACATGGAGAACATCCATCGCGCGCGGTTCGAGGGCCTGGAGTTCAACGGCCGCTACGAGCTTGGCGGCCTGACGGCCGACCTGGCCGCCAACTACTATCTGAATGTCGAGTACTGCCGCACCGCCGACACCTGCGGCTCCAAGTCGCTCTACGGCGACTACGCCACCAACCATGTTCCCCCGGAGTACAGCGTCGAGCTGTCGCTGTCCCAGCGACTGGCGAAGGATCGCCTGACCCTGGGCGGGCGCGCCCAGCACACGGGCCCGCGGGCGATCGGCCACGGCGACGTGACCGCCCAGGGCGCGAGCCAGTTTGTCTCTCTGGTGAACTGGAAGCCGTTCACGCTGGTGGACCTGTTCGCGGACTATCGGATCACGGACTCGCTGACGGCGAGTCTGCGGGTCGAGAACCTTTTCGACCGCTTCTACATGGACCCCCTCGGCCTGGTGACCCAGCCAGGGCCTGGCCGGACGGTGTCCTTCAGCCTGACCCAGCGCTTCGGCGGCGATCAGACCCTGCCGTGGCTGTCGCCCTTCGAACCGGAAGCGGGACCGAATGACTGGACCGGTCTCTACCTCGGAGCCCACGGCGGGGGCAGCTACATGACCAGCCGCGGGAAGAGCCGGACTCTGGACGGGACCGCCAGCCCGGCCGCCAGAAGAGAGTCGGCTGACTGGGAAGCTTCCGGCCCGATCACCGGGCTTCAGGCCGGCTACAATTGGCAACTCCCGAGCGGCTGGGTCGTGGGCCTGGAGGCTGATTGGAGCCGGACCTCCCTGAGGGATCGCGCCAAGGTGCTGTCGCCCGACCCGGTGCTGGGATCCAAGGGCTACAGGGAATCGGTGACCAGCACCGAGGTCGACTGGACGGCCAGCCTCCGCGCCCGGATCGGCTACGCCGTCACCGACCGCCTGATGGCCTACGGCTCCGCCGGCGTCGCGGTCGCTCGCGAACGCCAGGTGCGGGACCAGTACGTCTCCGACTACGCCGAGTACTGGGGGCCGATGGGGAGCGAAACCTGGATCTTCTTCTCCGAGCGGGTCGAGCGGACGCGGAAGGGGGTTTCGGCGACGTTCGGGGCCGAATATGCGATGAACAGTCGGTGGTCGCTCCGGGCGGAGTACGCCTACAGCGCGTTCGGCAAGCAGAACTTCGACTTCCAGAACGCCCGCGCCGGCACCGGCAAGGACTACAGCCGCACGACGGAGACCCAGATCGGCACCGAGATCAAGCCGCCGATCTTCCCTGCGGATGATCCGATCTGCTCGATCGTTCCCTCACTCTGCCTGCCCTACGAGGGACCGGTGTATCGCTACGAGACGACCCACTACAAAGGATCTTCCAGCATCGTGGAAGGACGCCGGGCGTCGAACGATCTCGACCTGCATGTCTTCCGGGTCGGCCTGAACTACCGCTTCTGACCGAGGATCGACCATGACCGAAGTACTCGACCCTTCGCGCGCGCGCCGCCTCAAGGCGCTGACCCATGCCGTCCACGAGCGGCTTGACGGCTCCATCATGGCCGCGGCGTCCTTCGACACGGTGAAGGGTTACGGCCGGTTCGTCACGGCGCAGGCCCTGTTCCACCACGACATCGCCGCACTTTACGACGATGAGAGCCTGCAGGCGCTTCTCCCCGGTCTCGTCGAGCGTCGCCGCATTCAGCTGATCATGCGCGACCTCGCGGATCTCGACCTGGAAGATCCGATCGGGGCGACGACGCCGACGTTCCGTCCGGACCGGCCGATCGATACGCCGACGGCCCTGGGCTGGCTCTATGTCGCGGAGGGCTCGAACCTGGGCGCCGCCGTGTTGCGGAAACAGGCCGCGAAGCTGGGGCTGGCCGACACCCACGGCGCTCGGCATTTGGCGCCGGCCGAGGACGGTCCGGCGGCCTACTGGCGGCGCTTCACCGAAGCTCTCGACGCTGTCGATCTCGACGCCGCCGCGGAGGCGCGCGTCGTCGCGGGGGCGGAGGCGGCCTTCGCCCGGATGCAGAGCCATGTCGACCACCACCTCGGCTGAGCCCCCGGCTGGACGCCGAAGGCGGCGGGCCTGGGGCGCGGGCGTCGCGTTCTCGGTCGTCCTGCACGCGGTCCCGGTCGTCCTGGCGGGCGGCTACTGGTTCAGCCGCGCCGCGATCGAACCGGCGCCGGAGCCGATGTTCGAGGTTGAGATGATGCGCCTTCAGGCGCCGCCGCGGCCGCCCTCCGACCGGCCGCCCGGCCCGAAGCAGGTCGAGGCCGCGCCGCAGCCCTCGCCGCCCAAGCCGCTGTTCGAACCGCGCCTGAAGCCGCTGGCCGCGCCGGATGTCGAGAGCCTGGCGGTGGTCGCGACGCCGCCCCGGGTCGAGACAACCTCGACGGCGCCGCCGGCCCCCGAGACGACGGCGCCGCCCAGTCGCCCCGCGCCGCCGGCGGCCGCGACAGCCTCGTCCGCCCGGACCTGGGAGGGGATGGTGCTGGCCCATCTCGAACGGCGGAAGCGGTACCCCACCGAAGCCCGCGCCCAGCGCCGGCAGGGCGTGGTCTACGTCCGCTTCAGCATGGACCGCCAGGGCCGGGTCCTGTCGGCCTCGCTCGAGCGCAGCTCCGGCTCCGCGGCGCTGGACCGCGAAGCCGTGGCGCTGCTTGGCCGGGCGCAGCCCCTCCCCAAGCCCCCGCCCGAGGTGGTCGGCGATCCTCTCAGCCTTTCCGTGCCGGTCGAGTTCTTCATGCGCGGCTAGGCGAGGGCGCGAGCCTTACCAGTTGTTTCGGCCGTCGACCTTCTCGACCTCGACCTTCGACCAGTCGAGGTCCTCGACCAGCCGCAGGTTGACGCCGAGGATCGTCTCGGTCGGCATCGACCCGGCCTCGAAACCCGGCTTGGGCGTGCCGTCGACGTTGTAGACCGAGGCCCAGTCCGGCGACTCGCCCCAGGTCTGCATGCCGCATTTGCTGCAGAAGTGGTGCTTGTTCATGCCGCTGGGGGCGTAGGTCGCCTCAGCCTCTGCCTGCACCGCCACCTCGCCGGGCTTGAAGTAGGCCCAGATCGCGCCGGTCCGGTCACAGTAGGTGCAGTTGCAGCTCTTCGCCGCGGTGGGCTGAAAGGAAAGGGCGATCTGGGTGGCGCCGCAATGGCAAGAGGCTTTCAGGGACATCGTCGTGGCTCCGTGACCAGTTTCCGGCAGGATAAGCCGGTCTGCTGTCAGGATGTGTCAGGAATGTGCTCGCCGAACGCGCATCCCTGGCCTTGGAGACCTTCGCTTTCTGGGTGATCGTGCCGCCCGGGTCGGAGCGCGGCGGAGACGCGGATGCGGTTTGCCTTGTGGGGACGAGCGGCCTTGTCCGCGCTGCTGGCGAGCCTGATCGCCTGCGCCTGTTCCGGGGAGGGGGCCGTCGCGCAGGAACCGGCCCCGGCGCCGGCGGGATCTGCTCATGACCAACCCGGCGTCACCGACGCCGGACATGCGTTCCTGAAGCCTGCCGGCTGGACGCTGATCCGCCGCGACGCGGTGGTCATCCTGGAAGCCCCCGAAGCCGGCTCGCGGGTCGCCCTCGTGGACGCCCGCGCGAAGGACGCCGACGCCGCTGTCGCCGAGGCCTGGGGCCTGTACCAGAGCGAGGTGGCGCTTGATCCGATCACCTCGGTTCCAGTCGCCAATCAGGGCGGCTGGCGGGATGGTCGCCGCTTTCTCTACCGTACGACGGCCGCCTCGGCGCGGCGGCTTTCGGCCCAGGCGATGCGGAGCGGGGACCGGTGGGTGGTCCGGATCGAGGATCTGACCAACGCCGTCAGCGGAAAACGCTCCGCCGATCTACAGACGATCCGCGAGGGGTTCCTTCCAGTCGGCCATGTCCGTGAGAGCTTCGCGGGACGCAAAGCGCATAGGCTGGACGCCGCCCGGATCGAGAAGCTCAAGCGCTTCGTCGAGACGTCCATGAAGGCGCTCGAGGTTCCCGGCGTCTCCATCGGCATCGTGCAGGACGGCCAGGTGCTGTTCGCCGGCGGGTTCGGCGTGCGCGAGCAGGGCAAGCCGGCTCCGGTCGACGCGGACACGCTCTACCTGATCGCCTCCAACACCAAGCCGCTGACGACGCTGATGCTGGCCAAGCTCGTCGACGAGGAGAAGCTGGCCTGGGACACGCCGGTGGTCGACGCCCTGCCGGCGTTCGCCCTGGCGGACGCGGACACGACGCGGAAGATCCAGGTCCGGCATCTGCTCTGCGCCTGCACCGGCTTGCCCTACCGGAACCTGGACTGGGAGTTCGCGGCGGCGGACTCGCCTGCGACCATCACCTTCGACATCCTCGCCAGGATGCGGCCGACCAGCGCCTTCGGCGCGACCTATCAGTATTCCAACCCGATCGCGGCGGCCGGCGGCTATGTCGGCGGCCATGCGGCCCGCCCTGACCTGGAACTGGGCCGGGCCTACGACCTCACCATGCAGGACCGAGTGTTTGGGCCGCTGGGCATGAGGCGGTCGACGTTTGATTTCGATCGCGCGATGCGGGGCAACTACGCTCGGCTCCATGGCGTGACGCCCTTGGGAGACCTCGCCGTCGTCGAGCCGGCGCGGGATCGGCAGATGCATGCGGTGAGGCCGACGGGCGGCGCCTGGAGCAACGTCGACGATCTGTTGGCCTATGTTCGAATGGAGTTGGCCGGCGGCCTGCTGCCCGACGGCCGGCGGTACATCTCCGAGAAGGCGCTGAAGGCCCGATGGGCGTCCCAGATCAGCACCGGGCGGAACTCCTGGTATGGGATGGGGCTCGATACCGACATCTCGACCGGGACGCCGATCCTGTCGCATGGCGGCCGGATGTACGGCTTCCGGGGCGACGTGATTTGGCTGCCCGAACATGGCGTCGGGGTGGTGATCCTGATGAACGCCAGCACGGGCAATGTCCTCATGGAGGCGTTCCCGCGGAAGCTTCTGGAGGTGCTCTTCGACGGCCAGCCCGAGGCCGACAGCATGGTTGAGGCCGCCGCGACCGCCGATCGCCAGCAGCGCGCGACGTCGCGCCAAGCGGTGCGATATCCCATTGGCGAGACCCGGGCCGCCGCGCTCGCGCCCCGCTATCGCAACGCGTTTCTCGGAGACCTGAGAGTCGAGACCACGGGGCCGCAGACGGTCTTCGACTTCGGCGCCTGGAAGGCGCCGGTCGCCGCGCGCGAACAGGCGGATGGGACGGTCGAGTACGTCGTGATGACCGCGAGCTCGCCTTTCCCGTTCGTGGCCGGCGTGTCCGAGGGGCGGCGGACGTTGACCATCCGCGACGCCCAGAACACGTACGTCTTCGCCGAGGCGGACTGACCGCTCAGTCGCCCGGCCGGCCGTCGACATCGGCCCCCGACGGTCGTGTGAACAACGCCCGGGCGGCGCGAAGCGAAACAAGCCCGGTGAAGATCGCCAACGGCGCCAGCAACGCATAGGCCAGCAGGTCCCAGGCCCCGGCGCCGTACAGGGCGATCCAGAGCCCGGCCAGGGTCGCGGCGGCGACGAGCCCCGGGACCAGGAGCAGGGGCGTCTTCATGCCGGCTCCTCCGAAAGGGCGGCGCCGGTCGCCTTGCGCCCGCCGGAGAAGGTCAGCCGCAGGCCGCTCGCCAAGACGGCTATGGTGACGAGATCGAGCAGAGCCCAGAGGACCTTGAGCGGCGCGCCGCCGTAGTCGCCGAAATGCAGCGGCTGCGACAGCGCCAGGATCGAGACGTACCAGGGAGCCTCCGGCGCCGCCAGCACTCGGCCGGTGGCGCTCTCGACGAGCACCGGCTTGAAAATGTGCTCCTCCAGCCCCTGCGGCCCGCGCAGATAGACCGCGTGGAAGCTCTCCCCCGCCATGATGGAGCCCGGATAGGCGACGAAGTAGGGCTCGAACGCCGGATAGCGCGCCCGGGCGACGTCGACGATCTGATCGATCGAGGCGACGGGCCCGGCCGGCGATCCGCCGACGGCCGAGTAGCGCGACAGCTCGCTCATCTGCCAGAAGCGGATGACGTATTCGCCCCAGGTGTTGATCAGGCCGGTGGCGCCGACGACCAGCGTCCAGGCCAGGATCACCACGCCCAGCATGTTGTGCGCGTCCAGCCAGATCGTCCGTCGGCTGCGGTCCTTTCGCACCATGGCGAACCCCGCCTTGCGGGCGAAGGGGCCGTAGATGACCACGCCGGAGACCAGGGCGACGATGAGCAGCAGCGCCGGCAGGCCCAACAGGAGGGCGCCGATAGGTCCCAGCAGCAGGCTGGCGTGCAGGTCGACCAGCCACTGGGTTGGGCTGGCCTTGCCGGCGCCGGCCACGGGCTTGGCTGTCGCCGCGTCGATCAGGAGGTTCTCGTTGTCATGGAACGTCTTGGCGTCGGCCGGCGCGATGGACAGGGTGATCACCCCGGGCTTGTCCGGCTCCCAGACCAGGAACTGGATGCTGCCTGTGGGACGCTCGGCCCGGGCCGCCGCCTCGATCGCGGCCAGCGGGGCGGACTTCGCTGCGGCGCTGCCGCTCGCGCCGTAGCCCAGGGCGTGGTCGATCTCGCCTCGGAAGATCAGCGGCAGGCCGGTCACGCACAGCACCAGCAGGAACGCCGTGCAGACCAGGCTCGACCATTTATGCGTCCAGACCCAGAAGCGCATGGTCCGGCTCAGTAGGCGGCGCGGACGCGAACGCCGATCTGGCGACCCGATCCGACCTGATAGACATTGACGCCGGGCCCGAACGCCACGCCGTAGGGCGCGTAGATCTCGTCGCCCAGGTTCTCGCCGTAGAGATCCACCGCGATCTCCGGCTTGGGCCGCCACGACAGCCGCGCGTCATAGAGCACGAAGGCGCCCTGACCGAGGGCGTTGCTTTCCTCGAACCAGTAGCGCCCCGAGTAGGTCGCGCCGACCTGCGCCTCCAAGGCCCCGAACGCGCCCGGCAGCGCGAAACGCCGGGTCAGCGCGGCTCGCCCCGTCCAGCGCGGCGCGTAGGGCAGGGTGTTGCCGGTCAGGTCGGCCGTCGGGTTGGTGGGGTTGCTGTAAGCCGTGAAGCGCGCCTGGTTGTAGGCGGCGCGGGTCTCGATGCGCCAGTCGGCGTCGACCTGCCAGTCCAGCCGGACCTCGGCGCCCTTGGATTCCACCTCGCCGACGTTGCTCAGGTACTGGCTGGGCGCGAAGCCGACATAGTACTGGTAGTCCTCGCTGCGGGTGACATAGACCGCCGCGGACATCTGCAGGCGATCGTCCAGGCGGCGGGCGCGCAAGCCGGCCTCGAGATTCCAGAGCTTTTCGGGCCTGTAGGAGAAGCCGACCGTGGTCGGCGTCACGAACCGGCTGAAACCGCCGGCCTTGTAGCCGCTGCTGACCTGAGCGTAGAGGCGGGTGTCGTCGCGCCACTGGTAGCCGATGGCCAGCTTCGGCGAGACGCTGCTGAAGTCCTTTTCGCGGCTCAGGAATACGCCGCTCTGGCCGGCTGTGGCCTTCACGCTGTGCTTGTCGAGCCGGAGGCCCGCGGTGATGTCCAGCTTCTCGCCGAACCGCCGGGTCGCCTCGCCGAAGGCCGCGTAGGTCTCAAGCGTCTGTGCCGCGCTCTGACCGTAGGCCGGGCGGGCGAAGGTGAAGTCGGTATGCTCGTAGGCCAGGCCGGCGACATAGGACAGCCGGGCGTCCGCCGATGCATCCGAACTCAGGCGCAGCTCCTGGGTGAAAGTCTCCTGGGTCTCGGGACTGAGGATGCTCATGACCATCCGCTGGTAGTCGCGGTCCTGGTAGGCGGTCACCGAGGTCAGCCGCGCGTCGCCGATCTCGCCATCGATCCTCAGGCTGACGAGATCATGGGTCAACCGGTAGCGGTTCTCGGCCGGGAACACGATGCGGGACTCGAGATTGGGCGCCAGGACGTACTGTTCCTCCTGAGAGCGGACGTCCATGCGCGACACGGTCAGCAGGGCGCTGAAGGGCCTGTCCTCGGGGGCGATGCGCAGGCGGGCGCGGCCGTTGATGCTCGTGCTGTCGCCCAGGCGGGATCCATCGGCCGGGCTGCGGTACTCGCCATCCTCCTCGCGGTAGCCGCCGGACAGCTCCAGGAAGACGCCCTTGCCGAGCGTCAGGTCGCCCAGGGCGGAGGCGCCGCGCGTCCGTTCGGCGACCTCGCCCTGGGCGATGAACGTCCGACCGTCGGGCGCGCTGGAGACCAGGTTGACGACCCCGCCCATCGCGCCGCGGCCGTAAAGGGTGCTCTGAGGGCCGTAGAGAACCTCGACCTGCTGAAGGTTGAGGGGCAGGGCCTGACCGAAGGTCGCCTGATCCTGGGGGACGCCGTCGAGATAGATCTGGACCGTCGGATTGTAGAAGTCGACCGACGACTGGCCGCGTAGCGTGAGGCTGAGATAGGTCTTGCTGGCCCGTTGCCGAGCGGTCAGGTCGCCGACCACCGAGCCCAGCTGGTCGAGGGTGACCGCGCGCGCCAGGGCGATATCATCGCCGCGCACGATCAGCGCCTGGCCGTCCAGGGTGTCCAGGGTCTGGGCGCGCTTGCTGGCGGTGACGAAGATCGGCTCGATCTCGAGACTCTTCTCGGTCTGGGCCTGGGCCTGCGTGCCCAGGCTGGTCAGGACGCTGGCGCCCAGGAGCCACAGCTTGACTGACTTCATCTCAATTTCCCCTGACTGTATCGACGGGTGGCGCTTAGGTCGGGGGAGGGCCGGACGCTAACGCGATCAGGGTCGTGGGGCCCGCGATCGGGGCGAAATTGACATTGCGATCCACTCGCAACTACTGTCGTTCATGCCCCTAGAGACTCGTCGCCGCTTCCAGCTCCAAGAGCGCTCGCTGGCCCAGCATGCCGGCGCCGATCTGTCGGCCTGCGTCGGCATGCCGGCGGACCAGTACTTCAACGATCGGGTTCCGATCGCCGGCCTCAGCCGACGGTTCGCCGTCCGGGATGGGCTGGATGTTCTGGCGCATGACGTGCAGGTCCTGGAGAACACCGTCCGAGAGGTGCAGTCCGATCCCTGTCTGGGGCTGACCCTGCTGTTCGACGGGGAGGGCGAGGGGGCCATTCTGGCCGACCAGGACGGGCCGGACATCGCCGTCCCGTACCGCCCGATGACCTGGTACGCGAGCTTCTCGACCCGGACGCTGTCGGGACGTTCGACAGCGCCCGCGGGGTCCCGATACCGTCTGATCGAACTGCGCCTGTCGCATGACCTGCTGGCGCGCCTGGGACGGCTGGACGCGCTGCTGGCCCTCGACGCGACGCATCCGCGCCACCGTATGTCGCGCCCCGGAATCTGGGTGGCGTCCGCTGTGGCGACCCCGGTTCTGGCCCAGGCGGGCGAACAGCTTCATGCGGCGGCTCGCGCGGACCCCGTCGACGACCTTGCCGTCGACGCGCGGGCGGTTCACTTCCTGGCGCTCTCCATGGATCTGATCGCCCCGTCGGATGGCGGCGTCGTCGACGCCGTGGACGCCCGCCGGCGGCGACGGGTGGAGCAGGCCGCCGATCTGATGCGGGACGATCTGGCCCGGCCCTGGACGATCTCAGCCCTGGCCCGGCAGGTGGGGCTGGGCGAGAAACTCCTGAAACAGGGGTTCCGGGCCGTCTATGGCGTCGGCGTGATCGGGTACCTGCAGGATCAGCGGCTGTGGAAGGCGCGAACGCTGATGGCTCGGAGCCAAGTCAGCGTCACCGAGGCGGCGCTGCAGGTCGGCTACGCCAACCCCAGTCATTTCGCGCGTCTCTACCGCCGCGCGTTCGGCGTTTCGCCACGCCAGACGGAGCGGGAGGCCTAGGGCGGCCTGGCGTTCGTGCGCGCGCACGCCCTTGATCCCTGACGCCAAGGACATAGCTACGATCCATTGGAGGGAGCGCGCCGTTGTTCGAGAACGTCAGCCAGCAGATCATCGACGCCGGGTTCGCCAGGGTGCGGGCTCCGGACATGCGCCGCATGGTCGGCGAAGCGGCGCTGGTCGGCTGGCCGGCGTACGCCGAGAGCTGGAACGACCTGTCGATCGACGAATACATGGCCGACGGCGGCCGCTATCGACGGCGGCGCTACGCCAGCCTGGAGGCGCAGCCCGGCAAGATCGCGCGCCAGGCGCATCGACCGCATTTTCAAAGCCTCGACTACAACGCGCTGAACGGCGGCGTCGAGCGGTGGTTCGAGCCGATCACCGAGGCGGTCGGCGAGATGCCGTTCACCCGCCGGATCCTCGATCTCTCACTTGGTGTCTTCGGCGCAGCGGCTGCACCGGATCCAGGCTATCCCTGGCGCGTCGAGATGCACCAGTTCCGCATCGAGGCGCGAGCCGGCGAGCAGGGCCGCCCGACGCCGGAGGGCGCACACCGCGACGGAGTCGACTGGGTGCTGGTCATGCTGGTCGCGCGCGAGAACATCGCGGCGGGAGTCACCGATATCTTCGACCCGGCCGGAGCCTCGCTGGGCAGCTTCACCCTGATGGAGCCCCTGGACGCCGTCTTCATCGACGACGCCCGGGTGTTCCATGGCGTGACCGCGGTCGAGGCCGTCGACCCGGATCGACCGGCCTATCGCGATGTGCTGGTGACCACCTTCCGACGCAGCGACCGGTGAGGACCGGGAAGGCGTCGGCGCGAACCTAGGTCACGCGGCGCTTCTCGAGCTTCCTGGCCAGGGTCCGGCGATGCATGCCCAGGCGACGGGCCGTCTCGGAAATGTTGAAGCCCGTATCGACCAGCGTCTCGTGGATGCGCTCCCACTCGAGGTTCTTGAGCGACGTCGGCCGCGCGCCGAGCGGAACGTTCGGGTCGCCGTCGGTGCGACCGAAGGCGGCCTCGATATCGTCGGCGTTCGACGGCTTGGCGAGATAGTGGCAGGCGCCCAGCTTGATCGCCTCAACGGCCGTGGCGATGCTGGCGAACCCCGTCAGGACGACGATCCTGGTCTCCGGGTCGTGCTCGTTCAGCGCCTTGACGCATTCCAGGCCCGAGCCGCCGACCAGCTTGAGGTCGACGACGGCGTAGGCAGGCCCGAAACCGTCCCGCAGCAAGGCCTGAAGTTCATCCAGGCCGGTGCAGGTCCGCACCTGATAGCCGCGCTTCTGGAAGGACCGGGCGAGCGTCTCCGAAAACGCCGGATCATCCTCGACGATGGCAAGCTGCGGACCACTCATGGCGCGCTCCTTGGCGTCAGGGCCGATAGCGGCAAGGAAAGCACCACGCGGGCGCCGCCTTCGTCCCGATTTCCGACCGTCACCTGACCGCCGAGTTTACGCATGACATTGAACACCAGGAACAGCCCCAGACCGCTGCCGGGCCGCCCCTTGCTCGACCGATAGGGCTTGCCGACCTCCGCCAGCATCTCGGCGCTGAAGCCGGGGCCGTCGTCCCGCACCTCGATCACGAGGCGATCCTCGACCCGCCGCGCCTCCGCCCCGATCCAGCCGGGGGACGCCTCCAGCGCGTTGTCGAGGATGTTGGCCAGGACCTGCTTGAAGGCGGCGTCGGAGAAGACCGGGGCGTCGGGCTCGACCCGGTTGTTCCAGGCGAAGGCGCGCGGCGTCCGTTGGGCCCGCCAGGCCCCGATCGTCTCGTCCAGGAAGGCGCGGACGTGGGTGCGGACGGTGCCTTCGCCCCGCAGCTCGCCGGAGGACAGCAGAATCCCGGACACGATGCCCTTGCACCGGTCGAGCTGGGTTTCCATGACCGCCAGTTCCTGCGCCGCTTCCTGGTCGCGCCGGAAGAAGGGCAGGCGGCGCCAGTCGTTGAGGATCACCGACAGGGTGGCGAGCGGCGTCCCCAGCTCATGGGCCGCTCCGGCGGCCAGAAGGCCCAGGCGCAGGATATGGTCCTGCTCCGCCGCTTCCTGTCGCAACGTCGCAAGCCGTTCGTCTCGTTCACGCAGGTTCCGGGTGATCCGGGTGACGAAGAACAGCGACAGGGCGGCGGCGAGCACGAAACAGACCAGCGCGCCTTGGATGTGGAGCCGCAGGAACGCCGCGTCCTGCTGGGCGGGCGGCACCAGCGGCCGCGAGTAGTACATCAGGCCGATGAAGGCGGCCGTGGCCACCGCGCCGAGGGCCGCCGCCCGCGGCAGGTCGAGCAGCACGGCGCCCAGCATCACCTGGAGCAGAAACAGCGAGACGAACGGATTGACCGCGCCCCCGCTGAGGTAGAGCTGCGCGGTGAGGGCCGCGACGTCGACGAGCAGGCCCAGGAACAGTTCGTTCTGGCTGATCGTCCGACCACTGCGCAGGCGAAGTTGGGAGAACAGATTCCAGCCGGCCAGCAGGACGAGGATGGCCAGCATCGCCGGCAGATCGAGCGGGATGTCCATGAGCAGATGGACAGCCGCGATCGTCGCCAGCTGACCTCCCACGGCGACCCACCGCAGCTGGACCAGAAGACGCAGGTTTCGACGATTGGCCGTGTCCTGGATGCTGGCGTTGGAGATCACGGCGTCCGGCGGTCCGCCTTGATCGTCGGCCGCCGCGCGAACTTCACCGCGGCGAAGGCCGCCAGGAGGGCGAGGGCGAACCATGTCAGCGCATACACCAGGTGGCTGTTGTTGAAGCGGACCACGGTCAGGCCGCCTCGAGGCCAGCCATCCTGCCCGGACGCCGCTTCTGCGTCGACGAAATAGGGTGCGACCGGCGTCGCCAGGCCTCGGGCGGCCGCGATGGCGGCGACGTCGCGCGAGTACCAGCGGCCGGCCGCCGGATCGTTGGCGCGCAGGAAGCCGCCGCCGGGCTCGGTGATCCGCAACAGGCCCGTCACCGTCTGCGGATCGCTCGGACGGCTCCAGGAAACGCGCGGCTCCGGCGCCTCGCGGGCCGGAACGAAGCCGCGGTTCACCAGCACCGTGAAGCCCTGGTCGGTCGCCAGGGGCGTCATGACCCAGTCGCCAGGGCCGAGGTCCGTCACCGCCTTCACCAGGGTCTCGCGGTCGTTCAGGAAGCGCCCCGTGAGGCGGACTCGGCGGTACTGGTCGCGCCGCGCCGACACCGCGCGCCATTCCGCCGGCGGGGGCGGGAGCGTCGGCGCGGCGTAGATGCGGGTCTCGACCTGGGTGATCAGGTCGGTCTTCCAGGCGAGCCGCTGCAACTGCCAGACGCCCAGGGCGACGAAGCCCGCGGCGGCCAACGCCGCCAGCCCGCCGACCAGGCCGCGTCTGAGCGTGTCAGGCATCGGTCAGCGCACCGCCTCGATGTCATGCTCGTGGGGCGGCATCATGTTGGTGTTGAGGTGATGCATGACCCACAGCGACCCCGAGACCGCGATCACCACGATGATCACCGTGAAGACGAGCGCCAGCATGTTCCAGCCGCCCTCGGAGCGCGGGTTCATATGCAGGAAGTAGATCATCTGAACGACGATCTGGACGATGGCGAAACCGACCACCGCCGCGGCGGCGACGGGCTTGGGCAGGACGCCGGTCATCACCAGGGCGAACGGGATCGCCGTCAGGATCGCCGACAGCAGGAAGCCGACGATGTAGCTGCGATGCGTGCCGTGATCGTAGCCGTCGTCGTGATCGTGGCCGTGATGGTCGTGGGTGTCGGCAGGCGTGCTCACCGGAGAACTCCCAGCAGGTAGACGACGCTGAAGACGCCGATCCAGATGACGTCCAGGAAGTGCCAGAACAGCGACAGGCACATGAGCCGGCGACGGTTGGCCGGGATCAGCCCATGGCGGCTGACCTGCACCATCAGCGTCACCAGCCAGATGATGCCGAAGGTCACGTGCAGGCCGTGGGTGCCAACCAGGGTGAAGAAGGCCGACAGGAAGGCGCTGCGCTGCGGCGTCGCGCCCTGGTGGATCAGGTGCGCGAACTCATAGAGCTCGATGCCGAGGAAAGCCGCCCCGAACAGGCCGGTCACCGCCAGCCAGCCCAGGGCCCGGCGCACCTTGCCGGCATGCATGGCCAGCATGGCGAAGCCGTAGGTGATGGACGAGAACAGCAGCATCGCCGTGTTCAGCGCCACCAGCTCCAGATCGAACAGATCCTTCGGCCCGGGCCCGGCCGCGTAGGCGCCGCCCAGCACCGCGAACGTCGCGAACAGGATCGCGAAGATCAGGCAGTCGCTCATCAGGTAGAGCCAGAAGCCCAGCAGGGTGCTGTGGCCTTCGGGGTGATGCGGCTCGTGCTCCGGGTGGAAGCGCACCGGCGCGGTGGTTTCCGCTACAGCGGTCATGCCGCGCCTCCTGTCTGGGCGAGGGCGCGCGTGCGGGCGTCCTCGGTCTCGCGGACGGTCTCAACCGGGATGTGGTAGTCACGGTCGTAGTTGAAGGTGTGCCAGATCGCGTAGCCGATGATCGCCACGAAGGAGGCGATCGCCAGCCACCAGATGTACCAGATCAGGGCCAGGCCGCAGACCATGCTCAGGCCGGACAGGATGACCCCTGCGCCGGTATCCTTCGGCATGTGGATCGGCTTGAAGCCCTCGACCGGGCGCCGGTAGCCGCGCCGCTTCATGTCGTGCCAGGCGTCGCCGTTGTGGATCAGCGGGGTGAAGGCGAAGTTGTAGGCGGGCGGGGGCGAAGAGGTCGCCCACTCCAGGGTGCGGCCGTCCCAGGGATCGCCGGTGACGTCCCGCAGGGCCTCGCGGTTGCGGAAGCTGACCGCGATCTGGACCAGGAAGGCCAGGATGCCCACGGCGATGATGACGGCGCCGATGGCCGCGATGACGAACCAGATCTGGTAGGACGGGTCATCGAAGGTCCTCAGGCGGCGCGTGACGCCCATCAGCCCGAGCACGTAGAGCGGCGTGAAGGCCACCCAGTAACCGATCACCCAGCTCCAGAAGCTGACCAGGCCCCACTTGCGGTCGAGCTTGAAACCGAAGGCCTTGGGGAACCAGTAGTTGATGCCGGCGAACAGGCCGAAGACCACGCCGCCGATGATCACGTTGTGGAAGTGGGCGACCAGGAACAGGCTGTTGTGCAGCACGAAGTCGGCCGGCGGCACCGCCAGCATCACGCCGGTCATGCCCCCGACCACGAAGGTCAGCATGAAGGCGAGCAGCCACATCATCGGCAGCTCGAAGCGGATGCGGCCGCGATACATCGTGAACAGCCAGTTGAAGATCTTCGCGCCCGTCGGGATCGAGATGATCATTGTGGTGATCCCGAAGAACGAGTTCACCGACGCGCCCGAGCCCATCGTGAAGAAGTGGTGCAGCCACACCAGGTAGGACAGCACGGTGATCACCACCGTGGCGTAGACCATCGAGGTGTAGCCGAAGAGGCGCTTGCCGGAGAAGGTCGAGGCGATCTCGGAGAAGACGCCGAACAGCGGCAGGATCAGGATGTAGACCTCGGGGTGGCCCCAGATCCAGATCAGGTTCACGTACATCATCGGGCTGCCGCCGAAGTCGTTCGTGAAGAAGTTGGTGCCGGCGTAGCGATCCAGGCCCAGCAGCGCCAGGACGGCCGTCAGCACCGGGAAGGACGCCACGATCAGCACGTTGGTGCAGAGCGCGGTCCAGGTGAACACCGGCATCTTCATCAGGCTCATGCCCGGCGCGCGCATCTTCACGATGGTCGCGATCAGGTTGATGCCGGACAATGTTGTCCCGACCCCCGCGATCTGTAGCGCCCATATGTAGTAGTCGACCCCGACTCCGGGGCTGTAGCCGACCCCCGACAGCGGCGGGTAGGCGAGCCAGCCGGTGCGGGCGAACTCGCCCACGAACAGCGACGCCATCACCAGCACCGCGCCGGCGGTGGTCATCCAGAAGCTGAAATTGTTCAGGAACGGGAACGACACGTCCCGCGCGCCGATCTGCAGCGGCACCAGGTAGTTCATCAGCCCGGTGACCAGGGGCATGGCCACGAAGAAGATCATGATCACGCCGTGGGCGGTGAAGATCTGATCGTAGTGGTGCGCGTTCAGGTAGCCCTCGGAGCCTCCGAAGGCGATCGCCTGCTGCAGGCGCATCATGATCGCGTCGGCGAAACCGCGCAGCAGCATCACGATGCCCAGGATCATGTACATGATCCCGATCTTCTTGTGGTCCACGCTGGTGAACCACTCGCGCCAGAGATAGCCCCAGAGCTTGTAGCGGGTGATGCCCGCCACCAGCGCCAGACCGCCCAGGGCGACCACCGCGAAGGTGCCGACGACGATCGGCTCATGCAGCGGGAACGACTGCAGCGTCAGGCGGCCGAAGATCGGCGAAATCGGGACAAAGCTGGGATCGGACATCAGGACCTCGTGTCGGTCTCGGCTTGCCGGGCCGACAGGTTGGCGGGAGACAGCGGCGCGGGGAGGCCGGCGCCGATCAGCGGATCGACCGAGCGCAGCGACTTGCGCAGGCGCTCTTCACGGGCGTCGCGGGCGGCGGCGAGGCGGGCTTCCTCCTCAGGCGTGCACATGGCGATCACATAGCCTTCGCCCTGGCCGCCGAACGGCGTGGCGCCGCGGCGGGCGAACTTGTCGTAGGTCAGCGGCAGGGTGTTGTGCACGCCGGCGAGGCCAAGGCCGCCGCGGTCGTCGATGGCCATCATCTCGCCCATGCACATCTTGCCGGGCTCGACGCACATGTTGACGATGGCGTTCCAGAGGCCGGGGTCGACCTTGGCGAAGCGCATCACCGGCGTCTTCTCGCTGGGCCGCTCCAGTTCGAGATAGCGGCCGCGATCGAGCGTCGAGCCCTCGGCGCGGGCCTTGGCGATCCAGGCGTCGAACGCCGCCGGCTCCAGGCCCTCGAAGGTGAACTTCATCGAGGAGAAGCCGTCCCCGGAGTAGTTCGCCGAAAAGCCCTTGTACGACCCCGGCGCGTTGACCACGCCATGCAGCTTCGTCTCCATGCCGGGCATGGCGTAGATCTGGCCGGCGAGCGCCGGGATGTAGAAGGAGTTCATCACCGACGACGAGGTCAGGCTGAAGCGGATCGGCCGGTCGACGGGCGCGGCCAGTTCGTTCACCGTCGCCACGCCGTACTCGGGGTAGATGAACAGCCACTTCCAGTCGAGTGCGGCGACCTGCACCTCGAGCGGGCGCTGGTCCGCGGCGACGACCCGCTTATGGTCGATCTTGGTGAGGGGCCGATAGGGATCCAGCAGGTGTGTGCCGGCCCAGGTCGCCGCCCCGAGGCAGATGATGATCAGCAGAGGCGCCGCCCAGATCACCAGCTCCAGATGGGTCGAGTGGTCCCAGTCCGGCTCGTACTTGCTGGCCTTGTTGGAGGCCCGGTACTTCCAGGCGAAGAAGATGGTCAGCCCGATCACCGGCACGATGATGATCAGCATGAGCCAGACCGACAGGAGCAGCAGGTCCTTTTGCTGCTCTGCAACATGGCCGGCGGGATCAAGCACCACGGCGTTGCAGCCGGATAGAAGGACAAGCGCTGCAAGCAGCGATAGTCTACGGAGCTGGAGCACCTGCAACCTCAAGCGCGAACACGGGTTTTTGTCCCGCCGGCGATAATGTCGGAGGGCTGCGTGCTCGTTAGGCATTCCTGCCGACGGGCGACATTGGACAATCTGTCCAATGCCGCAGGTGCGAAGGAGAGGCCAAAGGAGCGGCCGTTAGCTCAGAGTCCGAGGAGTGCGCGCATGGCGACCGCTTCAACATCCGCACCGCTGTCCGCCGCGCCCGAGGCCGCGCCGGGTCATGGCGCCGTGAAGGCCAGCGAGATCGCGGTCGGCGTGATCATCGGCCGGACGTCGGAGTTCTTCGACTTCTTCGTCTATGCGATCGCGTCCGTGGTCGTCTTCCCGGCGCTGGTCTTCCCGCACCTGTCGCCGGTCGACGGGATGATGGCGTCCTTCGGCCTCTTCGCCCTGGCCTTTGTCGCACGCCCCTTCGGCACGGCCCTGTTCATCGCGATCGACCGGCGGTTCGGCCGCGCCTTCCGGTTGACCTCGGCCCTGCTGCTGCTGGGCACCTCGACGGTGGCGGTCGCCTTCCTGCCGGGCCACAGCCAGGTCGGCGCCTGGTCGGCGATCCTCCTGGCCGCGTTCCGCATCAGCCAGGGCGTGGCGCTGGGCGGCGCCTGGGACGGCCTGTCATCGCTGCTGGCCCTCAGCGCGCCCCAGGGCCGTCGCGGCTGGTATGCGATGGTTCCGCAGCTTGGGGCCCCGATCGGGTTGATCGTCGCCTCGGCGCTGTTCGCCTACTTCCTGACCGTTCTGCCGGCCGAGGACTTCCTCGACTGGGGCTGGCGCTATCCGTTCTTCTGCGCCTTCGCGATCAACGTCGTGGCGCTGTTCGCGCGCCTTCGGATCGTCGTGACGCCGACCTTCCAGGCCCTGTTCCGCGCTCGCGAGCTGCGGCCGACGCCGGTCGTCCGGGCTATCCGCGAGGAGGGCCCCCGGATCATTCTGGGCGCCTTCGCGCCGCTGGCCAGCTTCGCCATGTTCCATATGGTCACGGTCTTTCCGCTGTCCTGGGTGTTTCTGTTCACCAGCGAGCGGCCCAGCCGGTTCCTGATCATCGAGCTGGTCGCCGCCGTCGCCGGCGTGCTGGCGATCATGGCCTCGGGTCTGCTCGCCGACCGCTATGGCCGCCGGGCGGTCCTGGCGGCCACCGCCGCCGGGATCGCCGCCTTCAGCGGTTTCGCGCCCCAGCTGCTGGGCGCCGGCCAACTCGGCGAGACCGTCTTCATGCTGCTCGGCTTCGTGCTGCTGGGGCTGGCCTTCGGGCAGGCGTCGGGCTCGGTCGCGTCCAGCTTCTCGATCCGCAACCGCTACACCAGCTCCGCCCTGACAGGGGACCTGGCCTGGCTCTTCGGCGCCGGTTTCGCCCCCCTCGCGGCCCTGTACCTCTCGGTCAAGGGCGGCCTGCTGGCCTCGGGCGCCTATCTGCTGTCCGGCGCGCTCGCCACGCTGCTGGCGCTCTGGCTGAACAGCGCCCTGGGCGCTGATCGTCTGAAGCGTAAAGCGAAGAGTGAGCCGAAAGGGTAGGGCGCTATCGTTCGCGCATGGCTTCCTGCGCCTTGTTGATCGGCTTCAGCAGATAGTCGAGCACGGTCTTGCGCCCGGTCCGGATTTCGACCGTGGCCACCATGCCGGGCATGATCGCGTGGTCACGGCCGTCGCGGGTGCGCAGGGTCGACTGTTTCGTGCGGACGTAGACCCGGTAATAGACCTGATCGCGGTGGACCTCGTCCTGAAGGGTGTCCGGAGAGATGCGGTCGACGGTCCCGGCCATCGTGCCGTAGATCGACGGGTCGTAGGCCGTGATCTTGACGGTCGCGGGCAACCCCGGCCGGATGTAGGCGATGTCCCGAGGACTGATGCGGGCTTCGACCAGCAGCTCGTTCTCAAGCGGCACGATCTCCATCAGGGTTCCGCCGGGCTGGATGACGCCGCCGATCGTCGTGACTTCGAGGTTTTTCACGATGCCGCGCACAGGCGAGGTCAGCGCCGTTCGCTCGAGCTGATCGCGGCGACCGCTCATGACCTGGCTGACGACTTCCAGTTCGGACTTCGCCTTGGCGTACTCGGCGTTGGCGTCGATGACGAACTGGTTCCGGAGCGAATCCAGCTTGGCCTGCAGCTCGTTCTCCTGCCGCTTCAGGCGGATAACCTCGACGTCGTTCGCCGCGCCCAGCTCGACGAGCGGCGCGGTCATGGCGAGTTCGCGCCGGACCAGGGTGAGCGACTGCCGCAGACTGGCGGTCGCGACCTCCAGGTTCTGTCGGCGGGAGCGCAGCAGCTCCATTTCGCGCGCGACCAGGCCGTCTGAACGCCGGACGGCCTCGCTGAACTGAGGCGTCCGACCGCTGATCTCGGCCTCCAGTCGCGCCGCGGCCGCCTCGAGCGTGCGGGCCTTGGCCTCCGCCTCGCCGAGCGTGGCGCTGAACCGCGTGCGGTCGAGCGAGGCCAGTTTCTGACGCGGCTGAACGATATCGCCCTCGTGGACGTAGATGCCGTCCACGATGCCGCCCTCAAGGCTCTGGATGATCTGGGACCGCGACGGCGGCGTCACCTTGCCGGCCCCGATGGTCACTTCGTCGAGCGTGCCGAAGTAGGCCCAGACGAGGAGGGCGGCCAAGCCGGCCGAGACGATCGGGATGATGCGCAATCGTTCGAAGCGTGACAGCCAGTCCGGCGCCGCTCCGCCGAGCTGAACCTGTGCGCCGGTCGACGTGACCCGGGTCATGCGCGCTCCTGCAGGCCGGCGGCGGCCGCGACGTTGGGCGAGGGGGGCGATAGCGTGGCCATGACCTTCGCCTTGGGCCCGTCGAGAACGATGCGGCCGCCGTCGATCACCACGACCCGGTCGACGAGCTCCAGAAGACCGGGTCGATTGGTCGTGACGATCAGCGTGCGGCCTTGCAGCCAGTCGCCGAGCCCGCGGACGAGATTGCGTTCACTCAGTTCGTCGAGCGGCGCCGAGGGCTCGTCAAGCAGCAGAATGGAGCCGTCCCGCAGCAGCGTACGCGCCAACAGAAGGGTTTGGCGCTGACCGCCCGACAGGCCCGCGCCGCCTTCCTGCAGCATCAGATCCAGTCCCTGCGTCTGGTTCTGAACCAGGGCGAGCCCGCCGGCGACGGTCAAGGCGGCGAGCATGTCCTCGTCGCGCGCGCCCGGCGCGGCGACGAGGAGATTGTCGCGGATCGTGCCGAGGAACAGCTGTGCGCCCTGGCCGAGGTAGGCGGTTTCCCGTCGAACATCCGCCGGGCTGATCGACGCCATGCTCGTTCCATCGAGCAGCAGTCCGCCGGAGCTCGGCTGAGCCATGCCTGCAAGCAGCCGGAGCAGCGTCGACTTGCCCGCCCCGATCCGACCCAGCAAGGCCACACGCTCGCCGGCTCGGATCACCAGCCGCTCGACCCGCAGCGCCGGAGGAACCTCCGGATCATAAGCATAGGTCACCGAGTCGAGCTCGTAGTGGCCGCGCAACGCCGCGCGCCGCAGCAGACCCTGCTCGGGATCATGGTCCACGGGTTTTTCGAACAGATCATCGAGCGCGGCGATCGCGATCTTGGCGTTCTGCCAGCGCGTGAAGATCTGGCCGAAGGGAATGAACAGCACGAGCGCTCGGCTGGTCAGGATCGAGCAGGCGATGAGCGCGCCCATCGTCATCTTGCCGTCCATGACCTGGAAGGCGCCCACCAAGACCACCGCCGTATAGGCTAGTTGCTGGAGCGTCTGGGTCCAGTTGACGAACAGCGTCGACAGAAACCGCTGGCCGGCGGTGGTCCGCGCGCCCGCGTCGCTGAAACGCTCCCATAGAGACTGGAAGCGCGGCTCGGCCTGGGCGGCCTTGATCTCCTCGATGCGCTCGATCGACTCCACCAGGATGGCGTTGCGGAGCGCCGTTTCGCGCATGCCCTCTCGCGCCAGCTGCGCCAGCGGGCGTTGCAGGAGGAGACCTGGCAGAATGATCAGGGCGGCCGCTGCGACGAGGACGAGGGTGAGCGGTCCCGCCAACACCGTGAACAGCGCCAGGAACAGGACGATGAACGGCAGGTCGACCAGGGCCGCGATGGTGGTCGAGGTGAGCAGTTCGCGGATCTGCTCGATGTCCCGCAACTGCGCGATGAGCGCGCCCGTCGATCGCGGGCGGGCGTCGTTGCGGATGTCCAGCGCGCGCGCGAAGACCCGCGATGAGATCGCCATGTCCGCTTCGCGTCCGATCCGATCGACCACGGCGACCCGGGCCGTGCGGAGCAACAGCTCGAACAGCAGGGCGATCGCGACGCCCAGCGCAAGCACCCAGAGCGTGGGGATGGACTGGGCCGGGATCACGCGGTCCCAGACCTGCATCGCGAAGAGGGAGGTGCCGAACGTCAGGAGATTGCCGAACAGCGAGGCGAGCACGATGTCGCCGTAGCCCTTCCGATCGCCGAAGATGGCGTCTCGCAACCAGGTCTTGGCGGGCTTGCGCAGGAAGGCTTCGATGCGGGCGTCGCGAGCCCGGTTGGAGAGCGGCTCGACAAGGCCGACCCGGCCTGTGGCCTTGTCACGGAAGACCGCCGACGGCAGGCTCACGACGCGTTGTCCGACCGTGCCGGGAACGATCGCTTCGACACTGTCCGCGCCCTTGCTCAGCGCCACGATCACGGCGCCGTCGGCCATCTCGAAGATCGCCGGCAGCAACATGTCGGGCAGGTCGTCCAGCGTCGTCCGCAGGACGTCCAGCCGCAGTCCCGACAGGCGAGCGGCGCGACCGAGCCGGGCGTCGAAACTCTGGGATCCGTCGCTCCAAGCAAGATGGGCGTTCAGCTCCGCCTCGGTGAGCTGCACGCCTTTGCGGCCGGCCAGAGCCGCCAAGGCGGCGACCCAGGCCGGTCCCCACGTCGCCGCGTCATCCGCCATCCGGATCTTCCTCAATCAGAGTGGGTGGCAGTCCGAACGACGGCCGCAACTTGCCGTGCACGGTCTCGTATCGCACGCGCGCCGTCAGGATGTCGTACTCAGCGGCGATCCTCGCGCTGGCGGCGCGATAGATTTCCAGCTCGGCGTTGAGCAGGTCGGTCAGGCTGCGTTTGCCGAGCTTGTACTCCTCGAAGAAGATCCGGCTGGCTAGGCGCGCCTGCTGCTCCTGTGCGCGGTAGACCTCGATCCGCTGACGGCCGCCGGCGATCTCCTCGCGGGCGGCCAGCGCGCGGCCGCGGGCGTCGAGCTCGGCCGTCTCCTTGGCGGCCCGGGCCGCGCGGCGCTCCTGTTCGGCGGCCCGCACCGCGTAGCGATTGCCGCGACGATAGAGATCGCCGGTGACGGTGATCATCGCGGTGAAGTTGTCGTCATTGGTGCTGTAGCTGTAGTTGTTCCGGCTGTAGCCGAGCTCCAGGTTCACCCTGGGATAACGCTCAGCGCGCGCCTGCTCGATCCGCGCCGCGGCGGCCGCCTCGGCCTGCTCGGCCGCGGCGATGGCGGGCAGCGATGCGTAGTCGGGATCGTCCTCGCGCACGGCGAAGGCCGCGATCAACGGCGCCGGATCGTCATAGCGCTCGGGCATCCCGCCGATCAGGTTGGCCAAGGTCGCCTTGGCGACCGTCAGGGCGGATCGCGCGCGGCTCTCCTCGCCCTTGGCGCTCTGGACCCGCACGTCTGCGAGCAGCAGGTCGGACTTGTCGGAGATCCCGGCGTCGACGCGCAGTCCGATCAGTCCCCGCAGGCGTTCGAGCGACTGCACATGCTTCAGGGTTTCCTCGGCGAGCAGCTCGAAGCGTTTGACCTCGAGAAAGCCGATGGCGCCCCGTTCGGCGAGCAGGTCCGCCACCGCCTCGACCTCGAAACGACGCTGCCTTTCGGTGGAGGCGGCATAGCCGATCTCCCCCTTGGAGCGCCCGAAATCCCACAGCCGTTGCTGGAGCGCGAGCGTGGGTCCGGCCATGTTGTTGTTCAGGCCCGATCCGCTGTCGCCCGAGAACATGTTGGGGCCAAGGTTGGCGCGATAGGACAGCTGGGGCGCCCAGACGCTGCGGGCCGCGCCCAGGTCGGCTTCCCCGCGCGCGAGGGCGGCGAACGCCCGCGCCACGTCGGGGTGGTGCGCGATCGTCATCGCGGCGGCGTCGGCGATGGTGATCCGGCTATCCGCAGACGGAGGCGGGGCCTCGAGCGGAGCCGGATCGACCGTCGGCGTCGCGGCGATGACCGCCGTCGGAGCGAGGAGGGCAAGGCTCAGCGCGACGACGGCGGACGGCCGGAAGAGGAGCGATCTTCCCCGCCGGCCGCACAGATTCCGTTCGCCCGAGCTCGGGGGCTCAGGCCGCATCAGATAACCGTCACGACCACGGGATCTTCCACAAGCACCGTGGTCATGCCCAGGACGTACTGGTTGTAGGCGTGACCATCGATCAGGATCTGGCCTTGGTAGACGGCGCCGGTCAACGTCACAGAATCATTGCTTTCACCATTGACGATGAGCTGGCGGTTGCTGTCGGTCGCCGCGAGGACGCCGGCCTGGTTGATTGAGATGCTGCGGCCGGCGTCGCCGTAGCCGAGGTTGATCCGCTCCATGTTTCGGACATTGGTCGCCGCATCGAGCGCCATCACCAGGCCCGCGCCGCTGTCGAGCAGCAGGATGTCGGTCCCGGTTCCGCCGTCGATGATGACGTCGGCGGCGTCATAGATCAGGATGTCGTTGCCGCCGTCGCCGTAGATCTCGTCCGCGCCCGAGCCGCCGCGGATCAGGTCGTCGCCGCCGCCGCCGTGAAGCACGTCGTTGCCGCCATAGCCGTAGATGCGTTCGCTGAGCGCGCTGCCGTTCAAGGTGTTGGCGCCGTTGGTGCCTTCGATCAGCGTCGGGTTGCCGTTGAAGTTGATCAGACTCAAATCGAGCAGACTGCCGGTCGTGCCGACGGTCGTCAGGCCGTTGGCGTCGGTCCCTCTGATCGTGGTCGAATTGAGCACCTGCAGGCCGACAAGGGTCAGATCCTGGTTGAAATGCACCGATTTGAGGAACTCATTGATCGTCAGGTTGTCGATCACGCCGCCGCCGAGCTTGGCGATCGTCATCGTCGAAGAGGGGGCGATGCTGCCCGGACTCCCGGGGTCGTTGAGGATGTTGACCACCAGTCCGAGTTCGGCGGCGAGCGCCGCGGACCCGGTCAGGGTGTAGGCGCCGAGGTTGAGGGCCAGCAACGGCGCGTAGCGGACCACGACGCTCTGCAGGTTGCCGTCGGGGTCAATGGCGACCAACGACTGCTCGCTGAGATCCAGCAGCCCCAGCGCCTCCGCGCTGACCAGGCCGAGCAATGACGCGCTCGTCGCCTGGACGATGGGGGCGACATTGACGTTGGTCACCGTGATCGCCTGGCTGGCGGTGTTGCCGATGTTGCCGGCGGCGTCGACCACCCGCACGCCGATGGTGTGGGCGCCGAGGCCGAGGGTTCCTGGGCCGTGGAACCAAGTTGATCCCGTCACTGTCGCCTGGGCCCAGGTCGCGCCGCCGTCAAGGCTGATCTCGACCCGTTCGTTGGCGCCCAGCGCCGCGCTGAGCGTGCCGCTGATCGTCGGCGACGTGTCGTCGGTCTGCCAGTCGCCCAGCGTGCCGGTGTCGTCCGACAGGCCCGTGATCGCGATCGTCGCCGTCGGCGCCGTGAGGTCGACGGTGATGACGTGGGCGGCCGAGGGCGCGCTCTCGTTGCCGACCGGATCGCGGGTCGTGACCGTGAAGCTGTGGGAGGTCTCGGTCAGCGGCGCGCCGGGCGTGAAGCTCCACGCGCCGGCGCCGTTGGCGGTGGTGGTTCCGATCAGCACGCCGTTGTCGAACACGCGCACCAGTCCGTTGGGCTGGGCGCCGGTTCCGGCGAGCACCGGTATGGTGTCGTCGGTGAAGCCGCCGTTGCTAACGCTGCCGATGACGCTGCCGATATTGTCGGTGAGGCTGACGATGGTCGGCGCCGCCGGCGGGATCGCGTCGATGGTGATCGTGTAGGACGCCGACTGGACGCTGCTGTTGCCGGCGGCGTCGGTCGCGGTGATCGTGAAGCTGTGCACGCCCGAGCTTCGCGGCGTGCTGGGCGTGAAACTCCAGGCGCCGGCGCCGTTGGCCGTGGTCGTGCCGATGGCGACGCCGTTGTCGTAGACGGTGATGGTGGCGTTCGCCTGGGCCCCGGCGCCCTGGAGCTGGGGCAGGGTGTCGTCGGTGGCGCCGCCGTTGAGGATGGTGCCCAGGATCACGCCGACGTTGTCGATGACGCTGCCGATGACAGGAACCGGCGGCGAGGTGACATCGACGGTCACCACATAGGCGGCCGACTGGGCGCTGGCGTTGCCCGCGGCGTCGGTCGCGGTGATCGTGAAACTGTGAGCCGTTGCCGCCAGCGCCGCGCTGGGCGTGAAGCTCCACGCCCCGGCGCCGTCGGCCGTCGTCGTGCCGATGGCGGTTCCGTTGTCGTAGATGGTGATCGTGGCGTTCGCCTCCGCGCCCGTCCCGGTGAGCGTGGGGGTGGTGTCGTCGGTGAAGCCGCCGTTGGAAACACTGCCGAGGATCGTGCCGACGTTGTCAGTCACATCACCGATCGTGGGGATGGCCGGCAGGCTGGTGTCGACGGTCACGACATAGGCGGCCGACTGGGCGCTGGCGTTGCCCGCGGCGTCGGTCGCGCTGATCGTGAAACTGTGAGCCGTGGCCGCCAGCGCCACGCTGGGCGTGAAGCTCCAGGCCCCGGCGGCGTCGGCCGTGGTCGTGCCGATGGCGGTTCCGTTGTCGTAGATGGTGATCGTGGCGTTGGCTTCCGCGCCCGTGCCCGAAAGGGTAGGCGTGGCGTCGTCCGTGACGCCGCCGTTGGAGACGCCGCCGAGGATCGCGCCGACGTTGTCGGTCACGCCGCCGATCGTGGGGATGGCCGGCAGGCTGGTGTCGATGGTCACGACGTAGGCGGCCGACTGGGCGCTGGCGTTGCCGGCGGCGTCGGTCGCGCTGATCGTGAAGCTGTGCGCGGTGGCCGCCAGCGCCGCGCTGGGCGTGAAGCTCCAGGCCCCGGCGGCGTCGGCCGTGGTCGTGCCGATGGCGGTGCCGTTGTCGTAGATGGTGATCGTGGCGTTGGCCTCCGCGCCCGTCCCGGTGAGCGTGGGGGTGGTGTCGTCCGTGACGCCGCCGTTGGAGACGCCGCCGAGGATCGCGCCGACGTTGTCGGTCACGCCGCCGATCGTGGGGATGGCCGGCAGGCTGGTGTCGATGGTCACGACGTAGGCCGTCGACTGGGCGCTGGCGTTGCCGGCGGCGTCCGTCGCGCTGATCGTGAAACTGTGAGCCGTGGCCGCCAGCGCCACGCTGGGCGTGAAGCTCCAGGCCCCGGCGGCGTCGGCCGTCGTCGTGCCGATGGCGGTGCCGTTGTCGTAGACGGTGATCGTGGCGTTGGCCTCCGCGCCCGTCCCGGTGAGCGTGGGGGTGGTGTCGTCCGTGACGCCGCCGTTGGAGACGCTGCCGAGGATCGCGCCGACGTTGTCGGTCACGCCGCCGATCGTGGGGATGGCCGGCAGGCTGGTGTCGATGGTCACGACGTAGGCGGCCGACTGGGCGCTGGCGTTGCCGGCGGCGTCCGTCGCGCTGATCGTGAAGCTGTGAGCCGTGGCCGTCAGCGCCGCGCTGGGCGTGAAGCTCCAGGCCCCGGCGGCGTTCGCCGTGGTCGTGCCGATGGCGGTTCCGTTGTCGTAGACGGTGATCGTGGCGTTGGCCTCCGCGCCCGTGCCCGAAAGGGTGGGGGTGGTGTCGTCGGTGACGCCGCCGTTGGAGACGCCGCCAAGGATCGCGCCGACGTTGTCATCGACGCCGCCGATGGTCGGGACAGCCGGCGCGCTGGTGTCGATGGTGATGACATAGGCGGCCGATTGGGCGCTGGCGTTGCCCGCGGCGTCGGTCGCGCTGATCGTGAAGCTGTGAGCCGTGGCCGTCAGCGCCGCGCTGGGCGTGAAGCTCCAGGCCCCGGCGGCGTTCGCCGTGGTCGTGCCGATGGCGGTTCCGTTGTCGTAGACGGTGATCGTGGCGTTGGCCTCCGCGCCCGTCCCGGTGAGCGTGGGGGTGGTGTCGTCCGTGACGCCGCCGTTGGAGACGCCGCCGAGGATCGCGCCGGCGTTGTCGTCGACGCCGCCGATGGTCGGGACAGCCGGCGCGCTGGTGTCGACGGTCACCACATAGGCGGCCGATTGGACGCTGGCGTTGCCCGCGGCGTCGGTCGCGCTGATCGTGAGGCTGTGGCCGCCCGGCGTAAGCGCCGCGCCGGGCGTGAAACTCCAGACCCCGGCGGCGTTCGCCGTCGTCGTGCCGATGGCGACGCCGTTGTCGTAGACGGTGATCGTGGCGTTGGCCTCAGCCCCGGCGCCCGAGAGGGTGGGCGTCGTGTCGTCGGTGACGCCGCCGTTGGAGACGCCGCCGAGGATCGCGCCGACGTTGTCATCGACGCCGCCGATGGTCGGGACAGCCGGCGCGCTGGTGTCGATGGTGATGACATAGGCGGCCGATTGGGCGCTGGCGTTGCCCGCAGCGTCGGTCGCGCTGATCGTGAGGCTGTGGCCGCCCGGCGTAAGCGCCGTGCTGGGCGTGAAGCTCCAGGCGCCGGCGGCGTTCGCCGTCGTCGTGCCGATGGCCGCGCCGTTGTCGTAGATGGTGATGACGGCGTTGGCCTCCGCGCCCGCGCCCGAAAGGGTGGGCGTCGTGTCGTCGGTGCTCCCGCCGTTGGCGACGGGGCCGAGCAGCGCCCCGACATCATCGGTCGCGACGCCGATCGCGGGAACGGCCGGCGGGGTTGTATCGATCACGGCGCTGGCCGGCGGCGAAACGTTCCCGGCGGCGTCGGCGGCCCGGACGATCACGGTCACGCCGTTGGCCAGCGGCCCCGTCGGCGTATAGGTCCAGGCGCCGGCGGCGTTCGCGGTCGTGGTGGCGTCCACGTCGTCGTCGCCGTCGAGATCGAGCCGGATCGTTGAACCGGCTTCCGCCGAACCGGTCAGCACATCGCCACGGCTCGGATTGATCGTCGGAACCGCCGGAGCGAGACCGTCGACGACCACGCTGGTCGGCGGCGAGGCGTTGCCCACCGCATCGACCGCCGTCGCGATGACTGTCGCGCCATGAGGCAGAGGCGTGGCGGGGGTGTAGCTCCAGGCGCCGTTGGAGCCGGCCGTGGTCGTGGCGTCGATATCGCCGTCGCCGTCGAGGTCGAGCCGCACCGTCGCGCCGGCTTCGGCGACGCCGCTCAGGCCGGCGCCGTTGCTCGGGTTGACGCTCGGGGCCGGGGGCGCCGCCGCATCCACGGTCACGGTGGTTGGCGGAGAGACGTTGCCGGCCGCATCCGCGGCGGTCACACGGACGATGACGCCGTTCGCCAGCGGCGTGGCGAGCGTGAAGCTCCAGGCGCCGGTCGCGTCGGCGACGACGGCGCCATCGATCGTTCCATCGCCGTTGACATCGATGCGGACGACCGAGTTCGCCTCGGCCGTGCCCGTCAGCACCCGGCCGTTCGTCGGCGCGACGACTGGCGCGGCCGGCGCGGTGGTGTCCGGCGGCGGGCCGGAGGGACCGCCGCCTCCGCCGCCGCCGCCGGCCGCGGCTGCGCCGGCGCCGACCAGGAGACCGCCAAGCCAGAGGGGCGTCGCGCCGCCGATGCCGGCGCCGCCGCCGACACCGACGGCTGCGGCGCTCGTCGGCTCGAAGGAGTAGGTCAGTTGCTCCGAGACCAGATCGCCTTCGAGATAGCAGCCCGAGGCGCCGAGGTTCGCGGCCCATTCCCCTTCCGCGTCAGGATCGACGAAGATCAGATCGGCGATCGACTCACGAGGGCAATGGAAATAGCCGTCCAGGCGCGCCGCCGAACCGTCGGCGAAACGCAGGATCAAATCGTCGCCCTCGCGCACCATCGCAACAACGTCGCTGCGTTGCGCGGCAATTTTCACCGTCGCCGCGTCGTTGATAGGAATGACCGTGTCGCCCTGCTGTACGACGTGGCTTTCGCTGACCCCCGTCTTGCGGCCCATGACGTCAATGCGCTTGTCCATGCGTCAATTCCATGTTGCGTGGGTCATATCGATCGAATTCCATCGATCACTTAAGAGCATATCCGAAATACTGATACGTCATGGAGAGCAGGACGTTGCTCGCCATTCCGCATGAAATTTGAAGTGATTTTTCAAAACATCCGGCTCCATCGACAGAATCTGAAGCCTGTGAAGAGCCCTAAAGGCCAATATTGCCTCTCGGCATACAGATTTCGCCTTCAATAGCGGCCAGATTCGCCACGAATAGCGTTGGCGAAATGAGCCTAAACTCGAATTTCGAACCAGCATCACAGAAAAATCCGAATCTACAGCTTCGAACTTATCAACCGAGCTCGTATGGCGACGAACGTCGTCAGCCAAAGCACAACCATGACGGTATGCTTACAGATCGATCTGTCAACGCTGGAGTGTATAATTTCAACCAAACGGACCTAGGACGCCATGCCCGCCGCGCCCCGAGCAGACTCAATGGCGGCCCGCCAGAATTTTTGGATAACAAAAATCGGCTGAATATTATCCATGATCGGACAATTTTTGGTCAATTTGCCCATACGCTGGCACTGTAATTGTATTTCTATAGATCTTCCGCGAACGACCGAACGCTGGCGGCGAAGCCGCGACGGCATCAACGCAAAGTTCGAGGTCATGTGAAATACGGCAGGCATCGTATATGCGTCCGAGGCATGCTTGGCAGACCCGCAGTCTGGACGCCCGAGCCGACCATGATCGGGCGACGTTGGTCTGCTGCGGAGGCCTGCCGGACATGGTCCGACCGACCTCCGCTCCAGCCGTCAAGCGGCTGCGACCAGAAGAAGGAATGCGGCGCCGGAGGCCGCCACCAGACCCGCGACGATGCGGTTGACGATCTGCCGGCGCACCGCCACCCAGCGCGAGGCGAGCAAGGCGGCGGTGGCGACCACGCTTTGAGTGAGCGCCAAGCCTATCAGATAGGCCCAGACCGCGCCCGTCTCGGCGCCGACCATGCTTTCGGCCAGGGCGTAGCCGTGAACCAGGCCGCCCAAGCCGAACAGGCCGATCGCCAAGGGCAACGGCGTCGCCGGGCGCAGCGCGGCGGCCAGGCCGACGGCGATGATCGACAGGGCGACCCAGACCTCGACGAACGGCAGGTCGAGCCTGGTGAGATGCAGGGCGCACCCGCCGGCCATCGCGACGATGAACACCGCGGGAAGGCTGAGCCCCTTTCGGAAGCGGGCGGCCAGAAGCCCGACGCCGATCAGCACCGCCAGGTGATCGAGGCCGAGGACGGGATGGGCCAGCCCGGTGACGAAGCCCTCGGCAGGGGTCGAGGGCTGCTCGCCGTGCATGCCGTGGTGGGCGAGGGCGGGGCCGGCGGCCAACGCCAGCGGCGCGGCTGCAAGGGCGAGGACCAGCGCGCGGCGGGCAAGGGTGTTCAGGCCTGTCATGAGGCTTGCTCCTGGGGTTCGGGGTGTAGGGAGAGTCGACGGCGTCGTCGGTTGGCCAGGGCGGCGCCGAAACGGGCGACGTCACGACGGATGCGGCGGATGCTCATCCAGGCTCCGGTCGCGCAGACCAATGTGACGCCCAGCAGCAGGGGCAGAACGACCAGGTCCCACAGGGGCCTGTTCCGCAGCCCGGCGAAGTCGAGGCCGTGCAGCCCGTTGCGGACCCAGCGGGACAGGCGGGCGTCACGGTCGACAACGCGCTTCACCTGGCCGGTGTCGGGATCGATATAGACGCGAGTGCTCTGATCATCGCGCAGGATCGCACGCCAGACGGGCAGGTCGGCGGGGTCGCCTTTTCGACCGTAGTAATAGGCGTCCTCGGCGGCCAGCAGCTCGATGCGCATCGGCTTGAGCGGCGCGAGCATCCCGCGGATCTCGGCCTCACCGACGGGAGAGGGGCGGCCCGAGGCGTCAAGGCGAACCTGTTCGCCGTCGCGGGCCACCGAAGCCAGGCTGATCCGGCCGGCGACCGGTGCGGCCATCAGCTGGGCGATGTCGCCGCGGGGCTTCAACGCCACCGCCTGGCCCAGAGCCTGTTCGATCTGCGGCCCTGTGGTCTTGCCGACGAGTACCTCCCTGATCGCGCGGTCGCCGCCGCCCTCCAGAAGTCCCCAGGGATTCATGGTCATCAGGCCGCTGAACACCCAGGTCAGGGTCAGAACGCCAAAGACCAGTCCGGCCATATGGTGCCAGAACCAGAGCCCCCGGAACGGCGAATACCGGCCGTTGCGCCGCCTTCCCAGATGGACGATCCCGACATAGAGGCCCGTCGCGGTGAGAAAAGTCCCGGCGACCGACAGCCAGATCACCACCTCGTTCCACAGCTTGCCGTCCTGGCGGAGCACCGTCGGGTAGAGCCAGTGCGGCACCGCCCCGAGCCATCCGAGCACCCGCAGGCGGGTGTTGGTGTGCTGGAAGGCCTGGCCGTTGACGCCCGATACATAGATGTCGGTTCTGCCGGGGTCGTCGAAGCGCACCTGGTAGAGCGGCTGATGGCGCTTGGCGAACTGGACCGTCCACTGGTCCTGCTTGATGGCGCGGATGGACAGGGGCCTGCCTTCGACGCCCAGGGCCTCGGCCTGTCGCGCGGCCACGCCGAGAGCGATCTGGGGCGTGATCTCGCCGAACGGGCGGCCAGTGATCAGGTCGTAGGTCTTGCCGGCCGAGCCTCTTCCCATCGCCGCCCGCAGAATCGGGCGGCCCTCGAGCATCTCGATCCGGAACCCGGACAGCCTGGCGGCGTCCTTCGGGTCCAGCCTCGGCAGGACGCAGCAGCCATCGAGCTTCAGCGGCTCCAGCCCGGCCAGCCGCTCGGGTTCGCGCAGGGCCGGATAGCCCTGGTACATCATCACGAACCCCGACAGGCACCAGACGGTCATGACGGCGCCCACCGCCACTCCGAGGTAGCGGTGGACGACCATCAGCATCTGAAAGAAGGGGCCCCTCACGCCCCGTCGTTTCGCGACGGCCATGTCAGAACCGATAGCTCAGGCTGATGTAGGCCGTGCGCGGCATGCCCAGACGGCGGAACAGGAAGCGGGTCGCCGGGCTGGAGCCGCGCAGGACGGCGGAGCTGACCGACGTCGCGTAGTCCTCGTCCAGCGCATTCTCCAGCCGCAGGTTGAGGCGCGTGCGCCTGGCGTCGCCGTCGACGTACCAGTGACCGGACAGGTCGAAGACCGTGTAGTCGCCGTAGGGCTGGACGCCGAAGCCGGTGACCGGCGTCTCCGTCTGGCCGACGTATTTCGCCGCCGCCGTCACGCCGTACGGGCGGCCTGCCGGGGCCCAGTTCAACGTCAGCTTGCCCGAATGCTCAGGCCGGCCGGCGATCTGCAGTCCGGTCGTGCGGTTGCGCTCGCGACTGTAGCTGTACGCGGCGGTGTAGCTGAAGTCCTCGCCGAGCTGGCCGCGCACGACCAGTTCGCCGCCCGAGACCTTCGTCTTGCCGTCGATGTTGACGTAGACGCTGTCAAACCCGGGCGGCGGATTGACCGTGCTGGTGGTGATCAGGTTCTTCACGTCTCGCCAGTAGGCCGTGACCTGCCAGGTCAGCGGCCAGGCGGTGTTCAGGCGTCCGCCGAGGCCGGCGTTGAAGTTCAGGCTCTCCTCGGGCTCCAGGTTCGGGTTGCCATGCGCGCAGCAGGGATCGATCCCATAGAGCTTTTCGGCGTCCGGCAGCAGGAACGAGGTCCCTCCCGAGGCTTCGACATAGAGGTCGTCGGTCAGGTCGTAGACGCCCGAGGCGCTCCAGACGACGGTCTCGGCGCCGGACGCCTTGTTGTAGCGCAGGCCCGCGGTCAGTCGGGCGCGATCGGAAAAGGCCTCGTTCGTGCGGACCTGGCCGTAGAGGGCGTGGACCTGCTCGGTCTCGCCCTCGATCAGCAGGACCTCGTCGCGGCCCTTGTAGTTCTGGAAATCGTAGCCGACGTCGACGTCCGCCAGCCGCATCTGGAACCGCGCCAGTCCGCTGACGCCGAAATCCTTGTAGCCCCAGTACTTCGACGGGTTGGGCTTGGTGTAATAGTCGGTGTCCCACTGATGATAGTAGGACTTGATGAAGAACTGCGGCCCGCTGTCCGGCGTGTAGTCGAGGCGGACGATGCCGATCTGTTCGTCGCGATCGTTGACCGAGACGCCGTTCTGGCTCGGATAATCCAGCGCCGCGCTGGTGCGGATGTAGGTCAGCATCAGCGACAGGTCGTCGGTGAAGTCGTAGCCGTACTTCACGCCGCCGCTCAGTACGTCGTAGCCGCGCTTCTTGTCGGTCAGGTTCGGCTGGTAGGCGTCAAAGATCTCGTAGCCATCGCTCTTATCCTTCGAAAGCCAGGCGACGAGCTTGTGGCCACCGAAGCTGTCACTGATCGCGCCGTTCAGGTGCAGGCCGTCGTTGGTGTCGGCCCCGGCGCTGAGCGAGCCGGCCAGATCGGCGCTGAACGGCCGGGTGACGACGTTGATCACCCCCGCCGAAGCCTGGGTTCCGTACAGCACGCCGTGGCCGCCCTTGAGCACTTCAATGCGGTCGACCATGGCCGCGGGCAGGGTGTCGGCCGGACTGGTCGAGTTGTAGAGGCGGTTGTTGATCCGAACGCCGTCGACGGTCCACAGCACGTCGCTGGACCGGGACCCCTGCAGCGACAGGTTCACATAGCTGAACGGCCCGGCCTGGGTGGTCATGAAGGCGCCAGGGACGAGCAGTTCGACGGCCTGGGACACGTCGACGAAGCCGCCGTCGCGAATCTGTTCGGCCGTCACAACCTCGACGTCGTAGCCATGGTCGGCGAGCAGGCGGGGGAGGGTCTCTTCAAGGCTCTGGCCGGTGACGACCAGCTCGGAGACCGAGGGCGCGAACGTCGTTTCGGCCAGGGCGGCGGCGGGGACAAGGGAAAGCGCCGCGGCGAGGGCGGCGTGGGAGATCGTTCGGGACACAGACGGTCCTCCGGCTCACGTCCAACTGACATGGCGGAGAGCGTCCTCCGGCGGCCTCGCGGGAAGCCGTCCAGCGGTCGACGCGCCGGCAGGCGCAGGACGCAGCGAAGCGCCCGGCCGGACCGGTCGATGCGGCTCTCCGCCGCTCGTCGTCGCTCAGACGGAGTTCCGCGCCTGGACCATCCCCTGGACCCGGGCAAGAGCGACCCGCGCCGGCCGGTCTCCTGGCTTGCGGATCAACGCGTGACGCGCGGCCTTCCCAGGGCGAACCCCAGTGGCTGCAATCCAGACGGCCTGGACCACGATGCGCATCACGCTAGCCGCTCACAGTTGCAGGGACAGCCTCGGACCTGGAGCGAGGCTCCTCACCGATGTTCCCGTAGAGCCCTCTCGGGCGCCGGCGCGATGTCAGGAAATGCGTATTTCAGCACCCCCTGGGTTCGGCCTTAGCCGCAATCGGCCGACCCGCCAAGGCCCTTGTTCGCCATGGCTGCCAGGCGAAGACGCTCGCCGGCGCTGTTGCTGCGCGGTTTCCAGAGCCCGCGCGCGACGGCTTCGCTCAGCCGTTCGGCGATGTCCCGGAGGGCGTCGGGGTTGGCCTGTTCGAGGAAGGCGCGGACAGTCGCGTCCTCGATGAAGGCGGCTTCGACCAGGTCGAAATGATGCGGCTTCACCAGGCCCGTGGCGGCGGCGAAGGCGAACAGGAAGTCGACCCCGGCCGCGATCTCGGCCCCTCCGCGATAGCCGTGCCGCATGACCCCCGCGATCCATTTGGGGTTCACGAGCCGGGCGCGCAGAACCCGGGCGATCTCGTCCTCGAGCGTGCGGATCACGGGTCGTTCGGGGCGCGAATGATCGTTGTGATAGGTCGTCGGCGCCTGGCCCCTGACGGCCGCCACGGCGGCGGCGAGGCCGCCTTCGAACTGGTAGTAGTCGTCGCTGTCGAGCAGGTCGTGCTCGCGGTTGTCCTGATTCTGGATCACGGCCTCGACGTACGACAACCGCCGCTCCAACTCTCCGCGCACGGGCGCGCCGTCCAGGCCTAGGCCGTAGCCGAACGCGCCCCAGACCAGGAAGGCTTCGGCCAGGTCGGAGCGTGTCTCCCAGGCGCCCTCGTCGATCAGGGCCTGCAGACCGGCGCCATAGGCTCCTGGCATGGAGCCGAAGACGCGCAGCCCCGCAAACCGTTCGGCCGCCTCCGGCGCCTGCCCCGCGGCCAGCCGGTCGGCGACCTCGCGGCGGAAACGGGCGGCGGCGGGGTTGTCCTCCTCGGCCTCGTCCAGGGCCTGGACGGCGCGGGCGGCGCTGGCGACCAGGTCGATCTGGTCCGGGAAGGCGTCTCGAAAGAAGCCCGAGATGCGCAGCGTGACATCCACGCGCGGCCGGCCGAGCAGGGCGATCGGCAGAACCTCGAAGCCGGTCACGCGCCCCGTGGAGCCTTCCCAAGTCGGGCGAGCGCCCATCAACGCCAGCGCCTGGGCGATGTCGTCGCCGCCGGTGCGCATGTTGGCCGTTCCCCAGGCGGAGAGCGCGACGGCGCGCGGCCAGTCACCGGTGCGCTGCAGATGGTCCTCGACCAGCATCTGCGCGGAGGCCCACCCGAGCCGCCAGGCCGCCGGAGTCGGCACGGCGCGGGTGTCGACGGCGTAGAAGTTTCGCCCGGTCGGCAGGACCTCCGGCCGGCCCCGTGTCGGAGCGCCCGAGGGGCCTGGGGCGACGAACTGGCCGGCGAGACCCGCGAGCAGGGCGGCGATCTCCGCCGGGCCGCAGGCGTCGACCGCCGGGGCGATCTGCGTCTTGACGGCCGTCATGACCGCCCTGGTTCGCGTCCAGCCGTCGTCACACGAGCGTTCTCCGGCGATCAGCGCCGAGGCGAGCGCTTCCAACCGCTCGAGCGTGTCTCCCGTCGTCCGCCAAGGTTGCGCATCGATGTCGGCCAGGACGGACGGGCGTGCGCCCGTCCATCGCGCTCCGAGGTCCGCAGCCAGGGGATCGAAGCCGAGCCCGAGATCATCCGCCAGCGTCCGCAGCAACGAGGCGTCGCCATCGTTTCCCAAGCGCCGCGGCGCGCGGACGAGCGCCGTCAGCAGATCGGTTCTCAGTCGGCCCTCCGGCGAGACGCCGAACACATGCAGACCATCTCGTATCTGCAGTTCCTTCAGATCACACAGATAGTTGTCGAGCTTAGTTAAGGCCTGATCGGTGTCCGTCAGATCCAGCCCGGCATCGATGTCCAGGCCCTGGCCGCCGGCAAGCGCCAGGATTTCCTCCCGCAGGCCGGAAAGGCGGCGGGGATCCAGCCCGGCGGCGTCGTAGTACTCGTCGACCAGCGTCTCGAGCGCCCGCAGCGGGCCGTAGCTGCCGGCTCGCGTGAGCGGCGGCGTCAGGTGGTCGACGATCACCGCGCCGATCCGCCGCTTCGCCTGACAGCCTTCGCCCGGGTCGTTGACGATGAACGGGTAGAGCTGCGGGATCGGCCCGGCGATCGCCTTGGGAAAACAGCCCGCCGAGAGCGCCAGGGCCTTGCCCGGCAGCCACTCCAGATTCCCGTGCTTGCCCAGGTGTACCATCGCCTGGACGCCGAACGACCGTCGCAGCCAGGCGTAGAAGGCGAGATACCCGTGCGGCGGAGGCAGGTCCGGATCGTGATAGCTGCCCTTGGGATCGATATTGTAGCCGCGCGCCGGCTGCACGCCGACCACGACGCTTCCAAATCTATGCAAAGGAAGCTGGAAGCCACTGATTTCTCTATCAAAGAACGGATCATTTTCAGGCTTTCCCCAGCGCGTCGTGACGGCGTCTCGCGCTTCGGTCGGCAAGGCCGCGACCACCGCCTCGTACTCGGTGAGAGATAGGGCGACGCCGCCGACGCCGCGCCGCGTGTTGGTCGCGCCGGCCCGCAGCCGCTCGAACAGGGCCTGGCCATCGAGCGGAGCGTCGGCAAGGTCGTAGCCCTGCGCCGACATGCCGGCGAGCACGACCGCGGCGCTGGCCGCCGTGTCGAGGCCGACGCCGTTGCCGATCCGCGCGTCACGGTTGGGGTAGTTGGCCAGGATCATCGCCACCCGCCGCTCGCCCGCGGGCGTCCGCGCCAGGTCGGCCCAGGCCTTGGCAAGGTCGCAGGCGAAGGCGACCTGCTCGTCGTCGGCCTGGTGGGCGACGATCGAGCACTGGGTGCGCGGGTCGAAGCGCTGCTCGGCCTTGAAGGCCACGGCGCCGGCGAAGATCCGCCCGTCCACCTCGGGCAGGGCGATGTTCATAGCCAGATCGCGCGAGCCCAGGCCGCGGCCGCTGGCCGCCCAGACCTCCCGGCTGACGCCTGCGAACACTAGCTGCAGCACCGGTGCGCCCGGCCGGTCCAGCACGCCGCCGCCGCGCGCCTGGCCCGGCGCGCTGGTGGCGAAGGCGGTGACGTTCAGCACCACGTCGGGCCGTTCCGTCGCGAACAGGCTGTCGAGCAGGCCGACCGCGAACGGGCTCTTCAGGCTGCGGACATGGACGGGCAGGGGATTGAGCCCCCGCGCCGCCAAGGCCTCGATCACCGCGTCGATCGCCGCCGTGGCGCCCGAGGTGACCAGGGCGCGGTAGAACACCACCGCCGCCACCGGCGCGCCACCAGTCCAGCGCGCCCGGATGGTCTCGATGTCGGCCTGGGCCGTGCCCGGCCAGTAGAGGCCCGCTTCCAGGATCGGCGCGGCCTCCCGCCAGGCGCAGGCGTGACCGATCCGGTCGGCGACATGCAGCAGCAGATTGCGCCCGTTGACCTCGCCGCCCTCGCGCAGATAGCCGTCCAGCCGACGGAGCGTAACGGCGTCGACCGTGGACGCCCGCAGGCCGTCCTCGCCGTCCGGCTGCTCTTCCAGCAGAGCCGCCAGGGGGACGCCCCGTTCGCGGCAGACCCGGGTCACCTCGTCCAAGCCATAGGGCCAGTAGGCGCGGCCGCCGAGCAGCCGCACGATCACGAACCTGGCCTTGGCGACCACGGCCTCCACATGCAGGTCCACCGAGTAGGGGTGGCGCAACGCCATCAGGTTGGCGAGCCGAACAGTCGGGAAGTCGTCCGGCAGGCCGGCGACCGCCTGCGACAGGCAGGCCAGGTCGGTGTCGTTGCTCGACAGTACGACGATGTCGCCCGCCGTCTGGCCGAGATCGACCGCCTCCTCGCCGTCGAGGACAGCGCCCGGCTGGAGGGCGAGCAGATGCACTAGGCGAGCGCCGCCTGGATCGCCGGTGCGATGACGGCCTGGTCCAGGCCCTTCTCGCCGATCACGACCAGGCTCGTCGCACGCACCTCGCCGTCGCGCCACGGGCGGTCGAAGTAGGCCTGGATGCGCGGCCCCACCGCCTGGACGATCAGCCGGGCCGGCTTGCCGGCGACGGCGACCACGCCCTTCAGGCGCAGGATGTCATGCGCGGCGATCAGGGGCTCCAGGGCGGCGACCAGGGCCTCGGGCCCCGCCACCGCGTCGCCCCGGACGACGAAACTGTCGAAATCGTCGTGGTCGTGGCCGTCGGCCATGTCGTCATGGTGCGAACGGCGGCTGTTCAGGTCGTCCTCGGCGGCGACGCCCAGGCCGAGCAGAACCGAGGGATCGACCCCGCCCATGGCCGCATGGATGATCTTCGCGCCCGGACGCAGGTCCGCGCGGATCGCGGCCTCCGCGGCGGCCAGCCCAGCCGCGTCGACCAGGTCGGTCTTGTTCAGGATCACCAGGTCGGCGCAGGCGACCTGCTCCTCGAACAGCTCTTCCAGCGGCGTCTCGTGATCCAGCGTCGGGTCCTCGGCCCGCGCCTTGGCCAGCGCGTCCTCGTCGGGCGCGAAACGGCCGCGGGCGACGGCGTCGGCGTCGATCAGGGCGATGACGCCGTCCACGGTGGCGCGGGTCCGCACGTCCGGCCAGGTGAAGGCCTTCACCAGCGGCTTGGGCAGGGCCAGGCCGCTGGTTTCGACCAGGATATGCTCCGGCGGATTGGGCCGGTCGATCAGCTTGCGCATCATCGGCAGGAAGTCGTCGGCCACCGTGCAGCAGATGCAGCCGTTGGCCAGCTCGACGATGTCCTCGTCCTCGCAGTTTTCGATGCCGCAGCCGCGCAGGATCTCGCCGTCGATGCCGACATCGCCGAACTCGTTGACCACCACGGCGATGCGGCGGCCATTCACGTTCTCCAGGAGGTGGCGGATCAAGGTGGTCTTGCCCGCGCCCAGGAAGCCGGTCACCACGGTCGTCGGAATTCTGCTCATGCCGTTCCTCGTTGATCGGGCGTGAGCATGACGGCGCGCGGCGACGCCCCGCGGCGTCGGCGATCTGGCCGTCAGGCGCCCGCCGCACCTGCGTCGTCTGTCCGTCGGGGTCGGTCTCCTGGCTTACGCTCTCCCGGTCCGGCGCCTTCCCAGGACGATGTCCCAGTGGCCTGATGCCGATCCAATCGACGAGCGATCACAGTTGCGGGGGCAGCCGCGGATTGGGCCCGTAGGCCTCACCGCGTTCCCGGAGAGCTTGCGCCCTCCATACCTCGACAAGGCAGCGATAGGCCGTCGCGACCCGAGCGGTCAATGCTCTTGGCGGGACGTGCGGACTGGACTAAGGGGCGGGGCAGGGGCGGCGCGCCGTCCCTGATCGCGCCGGCGCCCGAGAGGGCTCTACGGGAACACGGTGAGGGCGTCCGCCCGAAACCGAGGCTGTCCCTGCAACTGTGAGCGGCGAGCGCGATGCGCAGCGTGACCCGGCCCGCCGGGTCGCAGCCACTGGAGTCCGCTCCGGGAAGGCCGCGCATCGCGTGACGACCCGCGAGCCAGGAGACCGGCCGGCGCGGGTCGCTCTTGCCCGGGCCCAGGGGATGGCCATGGCGCGGACACCCGTCTGAGCGACGACCTGCGGCCTGCGCCGCGTCGACCGACTGCGCATTCGCGCAGCCGCCGCTGAACGGGGGAGGGCGTATGTCCCTGCTGACCAGGAGCGCCGACGGGCCGGGCCTCGTCGTATGCTCGACATGCCGCTTCGGGCCGGACGCCTACGAGGACGCCGAGGGCGTACGGGGCGGCGCCCGGCTGCTGGAGGCGCTGCTCGCGGCCAAGGACGCGGACTCGTCGCTGGCCGACCTGGCGATCGAGCCCATGCCCTGCCTGTTCGCCTGTTCCAGCTACTGCACCATCCATCTGCGGGCGCCGGGGAAGATCGGCTACGTCCTGGGGAGGTTCGAGCCGACGATCGACGCCGCCACGGCCATTCTGGAGTACGCCCGTCGCTACATGGCCAGCGACGAGGGCGTGGTGCCTTATCGCGACTGGCCGGAGGGGGTGAAAGGCCATTTCATCGTCCGCACGCCGCCGACGGGTCATGTCGTGGGCTCATAAGACCTCAGGATGGGCGGGCTTCGGGCAGATCATGCCGCGGCTTCGGACATCATGGCTGGGCGCGGGCGGCGCCGTGCTGGGATGACGGCCTGATTGTCGCACCTGCAATGGGCGGAGCTCCAAGGCTGGCGTTCCAACGCCGCCCGGGCTAGCAGACCGCCCCATGATCCGCCTCGACAACATCTCCAAGCAGAACGGCCACCAGATCCTGTTCATCGAAGCCTCGATGGGCATACAGAAGGGCGAAAAGGTCGGGCTCGTCGGCCCGAACGGCGCCGGCAAGACGACGCTGTTTCGCATGATCACCGCCCAGGAACAGCCCGACGACGGTCTGGTCGTGATCGATCCGGGCATGAGGATCGGCTACTTCAGCCAGGACGTCGGCGAGATGTCGGGACAGAGCGCGGTCGCCGCGGTGATGGACGGCGTCGGCCCCGTCAGCGCGCTGGCCGCCGAAATGGCCACGCTCGAAGCGGCTATGGTCGACCCGGACCAAGCCGACCAGCTGGACGCCGTCATGGAGCGCTATGGCGAGGTGCTGGAGCGCTTCCAGGAACTGGATGGCTACGCCCTTGAAGCGCGGGCGCGCGAGGTGCTGGCCGGCCTGAGCTTCAGCCAGGAGCGCATGGACGGCGATGTCGGCATGCTGTCCGGCGGTTGGAAGATGCGCGTGGCGCTGGCTCGCATCCTGCTGATGCGGCCCGACGGCATGCTGCTCGACGAGCCCAGCAACCACCTCGACCTGGAAAGCCTGATCTGGCTGGAGGCTTTCCTGAAGAACTACGAGGGCGCGCTGCTGATGACCTCGCACGACCGCGCCTTCATGAACCGCATCATCGGCAAGGTGGTGGAGATCGACGCCGGCTCGCTCATCACCTACTCCGGCGATCTCGACTTCTACGACCAACAGCGCGCGCTCACGGAGCAGCAGCGCCAGGCGCAGTACGAGCGTCAGCAGGCGATGCTGGCCAAGGAAATCAAGTTCATCGAGAAGTTCAAGGCGCGCGCCTCGCACGCCGCCCAGGTCCAGAGTCGGGTGAAGAAGCTCGACAAGATCGAACGCGTGGAGGCCCCGCGCCGACGCCAGTCGGTGCAGTTCGAGTTCCAGAGTCCGCCGCGGTCGGGCGAAGACGTGATCAGCCTGCGCAACGTCCACAAGGGCTATGGCGCCCAGCCGATCTATGAAGGGCTCGATTTCCTGGTGCGCCGCAAGGAGCGCTGGTGCGTCCTGGGGGCCAACGGCGCCGGGAAATCGACGCTGCTGAAACTCGTGGCCGGCGCCACCGCGCCTGACCAGGGCGTGGTCAACATCGGCGCCAGCGTCAAGACGGGCTATTTCGCCCAGCACTCCATGGACCTGCTCGACGGCGAGGAAACCATCTTCGAATCTCTGGAGGGCTCGTTTCCGCAGGCGGGCCAGGGCGCGCTGCGCACCCTGGCGGGATGCTTCGGCTTCTCCGGCGACGATGTCGAGAAGCCCTGCCGCGTCCTCTCAGGCGGCGAGAAGGCGCGGCTGGTGATGGCCAAGATGCTGTTCGACCCGCCAAACCTGCTCGTGCTCGACGAGCCGACCAACCACCTCGACATGGTGACCAAGGAGATGCTGGTCGCGGCTCTGGCGAACTTCGAGGGCACGATGCTCTTCGTCTCGCACGACCGCCACTTCCTGGCGGCTCTGTCGAACCGCGTGCTGGAGCTGACGCCCGAGGGAGCCCACCAGTACGGCGGCGGCTACACGGAGTACGTCACCCGAACGGGCCAGGAAGCGCCGGGACTGCACCCGGGAGGGTAACGGCGCCTTTTCCCGCGCCGTTCGGCAGGTTCCGGAGAAGCTCCGGGAGCATCCTATCGTCAGAATGACAGGGCGCGCGGTCGATACGCCCTAGCACTCCGCGCAGTGCTGAACGGTTCGCTCGATGGTGACGGTGGCCGTGCTCGTGTGCCCCTGCCCATCCGATATGGTGTAGGTGAACGTCGTCTGCCCGTTCTGGATTCCTGAAACGCGGACGAACGTCCCGCCGCCCTGGATGCTCGCGGACGGCGTCCCGTCCGGATCGGTAACGCTGATGATCGTCAGCGGATCGCCGTCGGGATCGGTGTCGTTCGCGCGCACATACACGTCCTCGGTCCAGTCGCCGTACCCCAGAGGCAGCTCGAGATAGACGTAGTCGGCGACCGCCGTCGGCGCTCCGTTCGGGGGCGGCGGAGGCGGTGGAGGCGGCGGCGGTGGAGGCGGAGGCGGAGGCGGCGGCGGGGGAGGCGGCGGCGGAGGGGGAGGCGGCGGCGACAGCGGCGGCAACGTCGGTGTGCCGGCGCCGGTCACGATCTCCTTGCGGTTGCCGGCCGCGTCGTATCGATACTCGACCGCCACGCCGTTGGAGTAGATCGCCTTCCAGAGCCGTCCGGCGGCGTCATAGACGTACTGCACGTCGGCGCGGGCCGGCGTGGGGGCGGAGGCGGCCGACGCGACCATCGTGGTCGCGCACGCATAGGCGAACATGCGCGGCGTTAGCGTGCCCACGGAACTAGCGTCCCCGGCGAGCGGGCTGGATCGCCGTCGTGAGCAGCAGGACGTCGACGACGCCTTCGCTACGGCGGACTTTTCCTAGGGACGGCGCGAGCGCCGCTTGCGCCCGCATGGGCATTGCCGTCGTCGCCAAGCGCTTCCCCCGGATGCGAAAATACTCTGACCTTCATATCGAACGGGCCTTCCATATCGGTCAAGCGCCAGTCTAGGTTGATCGCGACAAAAGTGTTCGGGGGACCATGCGTCAGTTGGTGATGGCTCGCGTTGGGCTGCGTGCTGCGTTGCGCCTGTGGTTCCGGGCCATACCTGGACGACTGCGGAACCCGGGGATTGGCGTCGCCTTGGCCCTGGCGGCCGGAGTGGCGCTGCTATCCCCCGGCGAGGCCTTCAGCCAGACGCCGCCTGCGGGCAGCGGCGCGCTGGCGGGGATGCGTTTCTATGACGCCGAGCAGCTGTCCCCGGCCGCAGCGAAGGCCGCCTACTACGATGGCGCCACGAGCGCGACGACCTACAACTGGGCGTCCGCCAAGCCGATCGAGATCACGGCGACCGCGGCGGCGCTCGAAAACGACCCTCAGAAGATCTTCCTTTTCGTCAAGAACCATGTCCGCTACGAGCCTCGGTTCGGGGCGCAGAAGGGCGCGCTTGGCGCGATCATCGATCGCTCCGGCACGGCGTTCGATCAGGCGCAACTGCTGGTCGAACTGTTGCGGGCGGCGGGGATCACCGCCAGCTATCAGGTCGGGACGATCACCCTGACCGGCGCGCAGTTCAACGACTGGCTGGGACTGACCGACCCGGCGGCGGCGCGGCAGTTTCTGGCCAACGGCGGCATTCCCGCGACGGTGACCGGCACGGGGACGATCAGCCAGGTCGAGATGGGCCATGCCTGGGTCAGCGCCGTGATCGGCGGCGCGACCGTGACGCTGGATCCGTCCTACAAGGCCATGGATCGCTGGACGCAGATCAATGTCGCGACCGAGGCGGGTCTGTCGCCTTCGAGCTTCGTCGCCACCGCGGCGACCCCGACGGGCTCGGGAACCGAGAGCGGCGTGGCCTATGTCACCGGCGTCAATCTGACTGGGGCCGAGAGCGCGCTCAACAGCACCGCCAACACCCTGCTGACCAAGCTCAAGACCACCTACAAGGACAAGCGTTCCGAGGAGATCATGGGCGGCGAGCGTATCCGCCCCGCCGCCGATCCCTGGGCCACGCCCACCACTGGGGTGCTCGCCGCGAGTTGGGGCGGCTACACCGGCGGCCTGCCCGACAAGTTCCGCACGAAGCTGACCGTCGAGGCCGGAAACTGCCGCGTCGACCTGTTCGTCGACGAGATCTACGGCAAGCGGCTCGTCTACCACACCGCAGATACCTGGGAGTACGGGCCGCCGTCGAACACCCATTCCGTTGGAGGGCAGGGCTTCTCGCTGCAGGGGCCGCTCCCCGCCGGCGCCAGTTCCGGCTGCCTTCTCACGCCGGCCGTCCCTGGGGTGAGGATCTCAGCCAACCTTCCCTACGCCGCGCGCCAGGGCGGCGCCGGCGCCTATGGAACCTGGATGGACCGGGTGTCGACCAAGGAGGTCGACAGCGGCGTCGACGTCATCATCGCCCACGGCTGGGGCGACACCAGCTCGGAGCTCCAGGCGCGGGTCAACGACGACTTCTACGCCGGCGAGACCGGTCGGGGCGGCAGCTTCACCGGTCAGCCGCTCATGCCGCCGGGCGCCGAATACTGGGGGCCTCCATACGGCTCGCAACCGACGCAATCAGAGAAGCTGAAGGGGCGCCTCTACAGCGCCTGGCTGGCGCAGATGACGCGCGGCGTTCAGCTCGTCGAGGGCGCGTCCAACACCCTGGTGCAGCACCACTACACTATCGGCGTCGCCTACACGCAGATCCAGCATCAGGTTCATGACGTCAACAACAACGACCAGCACGACGCCGGCGAAATGATCCTCGCCAGCACGGTCGTGGACGAGGCGGTGCGGCTGGATCTCGACTCCGGCTTCAGCACCACCAGCCTTGCCGGGGTCGCCGTCGACAAGACCGCCGCGCGCCACACCATCGCGGCCCTGGGCGGCATGCTGGAAGGCAGCCTGTTCGAACAGCAGACCGACGCCGTCGAGACCGCGAGCACGGCGCAGCGCTTCGGCTGGGGCCAGGAAAACCTGGCCGGCAGCATCCGCTATCACCGGCTGCTGCCCGGCGGGGCGACCGTCGCGCAGTACCGCGAAGGACTGGTCTCCTACAAAGGCGTCGCCTGCACCGGCCAGGCCACCGCCAACCAGGCCTACACCGTGATCCAGGCCAACGACCGGTACCTGGGTCCGGGCAGCGTCGTGTCGCGCTCCGCCGGGAGCATGAACGGCATGTACCCAACGGGGAACCGCGCGGCCGAAGGCGACGACTTCATGCACCGGGGCTGCGCCTGGGTGGCGTTCAATGGCGACGGCAGCGAGATCGCCCATGTGGTGACCTCGGTCGCCCGCGCCCTGAAGGGCGGCGGCGGCACGGCGTCGGCGCGGGAGGAGGCCCAGCGCACGGCGCCGATGCAGGGCGACCTGCTGAAGGACGAGTTCAAGGACCGCTCGAACCTCGAGGGCGTCGACCTGCGCACCGGCGCCTACACCTACCGGCCTGCGCCGGACCTGGTGGTCGGCCAGGGCGAGTTCCCCTACGCGCTGTCCTTCCAGCGCATCTACCAGAACGGCGGCGAGAGCTGTCCCAAATGTCTGCGCGGCGGCTGGACCCACAACTTCGACATCCGGGCGACCTCGTCCGGCGGCGGCCTCGAGGCGATGGGCGGCACGACGCCGCTGTCGCTGGCCGCGCCGATGGTGGCGATCAAGGCGGCGTTCGAGGTCTACAAGGCGGACGCCCAGTCCGCGCCCCACCAGCTCGCCGGCCTCGGCGTGATGCGCTGGCTCTCGCGGCATCTGACGAACAACGTCGTCACCGTGCGCCAGGGCGCGTCGTCCGAGACCTTCGTCCGCGTCGCCGACGGCACGCTGGCGGCCGCGCCGTCATCGCAATCGAAGCTGGTGCAGACCGGTCAGCGTCGCGCCGAGGAGTACACCCAGTACGCACGCTCGAGCACCTGGATCTATGATCAGGTGTCCTATGTCCTGACCCAGGGAGGGGGCGACCAGATCGCCTTCGGCTGGAAGGTCTGGAACCCCAACGGCCGGCGCGGCGCGGACGACGGCAACGACTACGAGGCCGTGAAGGGCCACGAGCAGGGCTTCTTCGCCAACAGCTGGACCTTCCCCACGGGCGTTGCGCTCACCTTCACCTACTGCACCGACCTCAACATCCAGTACGGCGGCCACGGAAGCGATCCGCTGATCAGTTCCTACTTCCCCGCCTGCGCGGACAAGCTGAAGCGGGTGTCGAGCAATCTGGGCGTCTGGATCGACATCAACCGGATGGACGCCAAGAGCTCGGACGGCCGCTCGACGACGGTGGTCGAGGACTATCTTCGCAATCCGGACGGCAGCTACCGCTGGAACTATCCGGTGGCCAAGAGCTTCGTCGACGCCGCCGGCCAGACCTGGACCTACAGGTGGGAGTTCGACTTCGCGGCCCGCCCGTCTCCCTGGCCCCGGCTCATGGCCGTGACCGAGCCCGGCAGGACCACGCCGCAGTTCGAGCTGGCCTACGACAAGCTCGGCCGTGTGCGGACCTGGCGGGACGCGGACTCGCTGGCCCAGGGCGCCGGCGGACCGGCCTACACCTACTATGCGCCGGGCATGGGGTTCGGCGCTCGGAAGGACCCGCTGAACGGCGTCGTCCGCATCAGCTACGACACTGACGATCGGGCGATCGCCCAGGCCGATGAGCTGGGCCGGACCACCTACACCACCTACGACGCTCGCGGGCGGGTGGCCACGCGGCTGCTGCCGTGGCTGGAGCGCCAGGAGTTCGCCTACGACGACCGCAACAACGTCGTCGAGAAGCGGCGGATCTCGAATGGCGCGCCCGACCCCTGGTGGCGTCAGACCATCATCCTCAAGGCGCAGTACCACCCGACCTGGAACAAGCCGGTCAAGGTGACCCTGCCGGTCATCGCCTGGGACTCGTCGGAGCGTGACTACGACTACAGCTACAACGCCCAGGGGCTGGTCCAGACGGTGACCGAGCCACAGGTCCTCGACGGCGTCTCCAATGTCGCGAGCCGCCCGATCTGGACCATGACCTACGACGCCTTCGGCCGGCCGGCGACCGCGACCGACCCGACGGGACGGCGCAGCAGCACGGCCTACGGCCAGAACGGTCAGCCGGCCTTCTGCAAGACCTCGACGACAGAGGCCTCGCAGGCCGGCGGCCTGAACCTGACCTCGACCTTCGCCTGCGACGCGCGCGGCGATGTGACGTCGGCCGCCGACCCCCGCGGCAATGTGAGCACGACCAGCTACGACGCGCTGCGCCGCAAGACCGAGACCCTCGGGCCGGCGGGAACCGGCATCCGGACGCAGTGGTCCTATGACGTGGTCGGCAGGGTGCTTGAGCAGCGGGCGTGGGACGCGACGGCCGGAGTATGGCGGACCAGCGCGACCGCCTATTCGCCGGCCGGCCGGGCGCTGGCGGCGACCGATCCGTCCGGCGACATCGTCCGGACCTGCTACGACCTCGCCGGGCGCGAGACGATCAAGGTCGACCCGGAGGGCCGGGCGACACGGACCAGCTACAACCTGGCCGGCGAGCCGACGCTGGTCGAGCGCTGGTTCCGGGCCAGCGTGACGGATCCCTCGTGCGCCCTGACCGCGGAGCTTCCGGCGGGCCAGACCACGCACGCCTGGCGATCCTACGGCTACATGGCCAGCGGCCTGATCGCGAGCGAGAGCGACGCGCGCGGCAACGCCACGACCTTCCAGTACGACGGCCTGGGCCGGAAAATGGCCACGACCTATCCCGATCCGGACGGCGCCGGCCCGCTGCCCGCTCCGGTCGAGACGGTGTTCCACAATCAACGCGGCCAGCTCCAGTACGTCCAGCACAGGAAGCACGCCGGCGACGATCGGTGGACGATCATGGTCTACGATCCCGCCGGCCGGCTATCCTATCAACGGGAGCAGGACGACCCGACGACCGCGTCCCCTGTCGGCCGCCTGTCGCGCAACACCTATGACCTCGCCGGGCGGCGGGTGTTCAAGGACGTATCGCAGCAGACGACCGCGGGAGTGTTCGACGTCGCCCTGATCCGCGACGTGCGGATCTACAGCTACGACCCCGCCGGGCGGGTGACGAACGACCTGTTCTATCCCGAGAACCAGACCAGCGGCGGGCCGTGGTTCCAGTTCGTCTACGGCTACGACGCGGCCGGCAACCGGACCTCGGTCCAGTGGCCGGACGGCTGGACGGCGACCTATGGCTTCGACGCCGCCAACCGGATGGCGACAGTGAGCTTCACCGGCGGCTCCGGAACCTGGACCTACGACAGCCAGTCGCGGCCGACCCACTTCGCCCGCTCGAACGGGACCGGCACGGCCTACGGCTACGAGCCGGACAGCGACCTGCAACAGGTGACCCACACATTCGCGGCCGGTTCGCCGCTGAACGCGCCGCTGACCTACACGCGGGACAAGGCGGGGCTAATCCTCTACCGGGCCAACCCGGCGGCCTACGACTGGACGCCGACCCTGGGCTACGCCCGAACCTACGGCGCGGCCAACGCGCTGAACCAGCTGGCCTCGGAAGCGGGCGCGAGCCTGGCCTTCGACGGCCGGGGGAACATGACCTCGGACGGCGACTGGACCTTCGCCTACGACATGCGCAACCGCCTGCGCGGCGCGACCAAGCCCGGGACGACCGCGACCTACGAGTACGACGGCGACGACCGGCGGACCAAGAAGACGGTCAACGGCGTCGTCACCCGGATGCTGTGGTCGGGCCAGGACGAGCTGGCCGAGGCCGATGCGGCGGGGAACATCCTGCGCCGCTATGTGCCGGGCGCGTCGGTGGACACGCCGCTGGCGACGGTGACGCCGGCGGGAACGGTGACCTGGCTGCACGCCGACGGCCAGGGCTCGATCATCAACAGCTCCAACAGCGCGGGCGCGGCCGGAACGCCGGTGACCTACAGCCCCTACGGCGAGATGAGCGGCGCGCTGCCGGCCAATGTCCCGTTCGGCTACACGGGCCGCTACCACGATGCGGAGACGGGCCTCTGGTACTACCGCGCCCGCTACTACCACCCGCGCCTGGGCCAGTTCCTGCAGGTCGATCCGGTCGGGACCAAGGACGATCCGAACCTGACGCTCTACGTGGGCGCGGATCCGGTGAACAAGAATGATCCGACGGGGAAGCAGGCAATGGGCTTCGAAATCGGGCAAGATCGTCGTGCAAAGAAGGAAGTGACGGACGGCGTAGAGGGCAATGGTGCGCCGACTCCGCCGCCACCTCCGTTAGTTACGGTAAGTGGGGGGACGGCGGCACAGCGCGCCTTAGTGGTTTCCGAAACCAACAAGGGCTTTTCTACTGAAAGGGGAAAGGAATTGGCCAAAATAATGCGAGACAGAGACATTACAAGACAAATAATTCTCGCCCCAGGAAGCCGAAAAAATGAAACAGATATAGGAACTGGAAATATAAAAATTGATCCGACATCAGTAGTTTCGGTTCCAACCACCACTGGAATGCAAGATACTCCTATGACCGTTGTTATAATGCACGAAATCGGCCACAGCGTGACTGGAATGACCGACGAAGGCCCATACATGCAGAACATTAGGCATAATGAGAACCCAATTCGGAAGGAGCTAGGGCTACCGGAGAGGACGGGTTCAGGCGGGAGCGTTAGATGATCAGGCGCGAGATGCTCCTCGGATGCGTGGTTGTTATGATCTCCGGCTGCGAACGCAGCGGCCCGTCCCTGGCCCAACGGCAGCACCTGAGATCGCTGGATATCGCGCAGGCCGAGAGCGACGCCCGACATGCAGCGAGCAGGGGGGACTATGCCCTACTAGGTATCGGGGGCGTTGGCACATATGTCCCCGGGATTCCCGATGGCATGAGGTTGGACTACCTATCCCCCTCAGATGTAAGGATTATCCATGGAACATCTGATATGATTTCGGATGATGAGCATAGAGCCCTTCAGAACAAGGCCAGAAATTACGCAAAGAGATACAACGAGACGATGGTAACGCTGAGAAGAAGATCATAGGCCCGATCACATTTTAGAAATTTCGCAATATCACCACCAAGACGGACATATAGAAAATTATAGAAGAATATTTTCCACATCAAAAAATTGGAACGATTTTGTCACCATTGCCTCCAGCGGATTCAATATTTACTGACACCCCAAGATCCCTGGATATAGATTGGAAATGCTGTGATCGATATTGAACGACCGAGAAGATGCACTATTGAGCCGGCACTAGCTTAGCATCTACGGGTATCGCGCCTAAAAGGGGCGCCTTTTCAGGCGCTCGTACTCAATAGTTGCCGCCCCTTCGACCCCGCCCGTCACGACATGAAGGGCCCGATTGCGCCCAGGGCAATAGTCCCTAAACGACGCTCGGCCACAACTGCCATATGGACGAGATGACACCACCAAAGACCATCGGCCTCACGGTCGCCGCAGCAGCCGTTCTGGCCTTCTCAGTTCTCTTGGAGGGAGCCAACAGCGGCGACATCTCGAAGCCTGCGGGCTTCCTTGTCTATCTGTCTGCAAGCGGAATCCTCGGCGTCGCCTCAGTAACCTATGTTGTGACGCTGCGGCTGCCGCGGTCGCCGATGTCGGACTACGAGGCTGACCTCCTGAGCGCGAACAGCAGGGCCATGGCCTGGACCGCCAGCGTCGGCTGGCTAACCCTTCAGGCCCTAGGCTTGGTTCTAGCCTTCAATCTATGCCTGCGAGCGGGATGGGCCGCAGTCGGTCTGCTGACAGGCATTCTCTTCATGCTCGTCGTCCTAGGTGCGTTGACGCTCATATTCGAGACGCCGGTAAAGGCGCGACACGGCCTGCGTCTTCTACGGCCCTATTTTCCGCTTCGGCGCGACTGACATGATTTGGGCATGAGCCATTGAGAAGCGAGACTTGGCTTCGGTTGTGCGCCGCTGCTGCGACTTCGCCCCAGCCCGCCCTCCGCCGAACCAAGCCCGCCCGACAGCTGACGCCCAGGCATCGGCCGAAGCGGCTGGCCGAAAGCCCCTTGTCTTCGCTCCCTGGTTGATTAGGCTGGCCTGCAGGTCAGTGGGAGTGGGGCGATGCTTCGGGGCTTGATGGCGGCGACAGCGGTGATGCTGAGCGTCGCGGGGGGAGGCGCGTCCGCGGCGACGGTCACCTATACCTATGACGACCTGGGGCGGCTGAAGACCGTGACCTATTCGACCGGCGTCACGATCACCTACAGCTACGACGACAACGGAAACCGCACCGCCACGGTGACCACCACCTAGGCGGCGGTCGCGGGCGCCGCGCGGCGCCCGGGTGACGATCTCTATCCAGTTTTCAGAAGACGGCTGCCCCGGTCACCCCCGGGGGAGCGGGGGTGATCCTGGTCATGAACAACTCAAAGAAACTCGCCTGGCTGGTCTCGACCGCCCTGGTCGCCGGCCTCCACGCCGCGCCGGCGCTCGCCCAGATCACCGCGACGCTGCCGCCGGTTCCGTCCGTCAAGATCGCCAAGGGCGCGCTGGTGTCGCCGTCGACGGCGGACGCCTGGTTCGCGACCCAGGCCCAGACCGCCACGGACGGCCTGTGTCGCGACTACTCCAGCAACGCGCAGATCTGCCCGGGCGGCATACGTCTCCGCGCCCCTGAGATCCGGGAACTGGCGCGCGCCCTGCGGGGCGACCCGAACCTGATCTATGAGTACGTCCGCAACGGGATCGACACCGAGTTCATGTTCGGGAGCCACAAGGGGCCACTGGGCGTGATCATCGACAGGGCCGGCACGCCGCTCGACCAGGCGCACCTGCTCGTCGAACTGCTTCGCGAGTCTGCCTTCAGCGCCCGCTACAAGTACGGAACCCGGGTCCTCTCGGCGGCGGAGTTCACGGCCTGGACCGGCATCTCCGACGCCAAGGCGGCCTGCGACTTCCTCGCCGCGGGCGGCATCCCGGCGTCGCTGCCGGCCTGTTCGGGCGCCGTGACCAGCGTCACGATCAGCCATGTCTGGGTCGAGGCCGATATCGCCGGCGCGCCGCGCTTCTTCGATCCTTCGTACAAACCCTACGACCACAAGGCCGGGATCGATGTCCGCGCGGCCATGGGCCTGACGTCCGGACAGGTCGCCGCCGCGGCCGGCGGCAGCGAAACCGCGACCGGAACCGCCGGGGTGTCGGTCCTCGGCCAGCTCAACGCCGGCGCCCTGTCGACGACGCTGCAGGGCTATGACCAGGCCCTGCTGACGCGCCTGCGTCAGGCCGACCTGCAGGCCGCCGACCTCGACGATGTCATCGGCGGGCGGACGATCCTGCCGGCGCAGCGACCGGCCGGAGGATGGCTGCAGAATCAGCCCGCCGGCTACAGTGTCGCCGCCACCTGGGCCGGCGGCGTCCCGGACGCCTATCGGGCCAAGTTCAGGCTCTACGGCGAAGTGCCCGCCATCGGTCAGATTCCCGCGCGGCTGTACGTCGACGCCAGCTTCTTCGCCGATGAGACCTACGGCCGCCGGCTCGAGATCGTTCCGGTGGAAACCACGACCACCCCCGGCAATCCGACCTGGACCCCCAGCCTCCAGTTCGACGGCGTCGGCCTGCCGATCGGGCCGGCGCTGGCGGGCCAGGCGTCCTACGCCTTGCCGCTGCAGATCACCGTGGACCATCCCTTCGCCGCCGGATCAGGGACCTACGGCGACGCGGTGGTGACCAAGCCGCTGCTGACCTTGCGTCCCGCCACCCTGCTGCTCACCTGGGGAAAGACGTCGCCGGGGCTGCTCGAGAAATGGGACCGCGAGCAGGCGTTCGACACGCCGGCCATCCTGCTGTCCCACACGCCGATCAGCGAAACCGGGAACGTGCCCTCCGGATCGGGCGACCTCATGCGGGCCAAGGTCGCGGCCACCTGGGCGGCTCAATTCTCGAAGGCGAGCGAGATTCACGCCCAGCTGGCCAACGCCCGCGTGGTCTCATTGCACAATGTCGGGGTGGTGAGCTCGGAGGAGGCGCTCGCCGTCGTGCCGCCGCCGATCGTCGAGCCCGGCGGCGAGACCGGCGGAGAGACCGTGGGCTTCACGGCCTACGACGAGGTGGCGGTCGTCGACATCGAGAGCAGCTTCGGCCTGGTGTCGAAGGTCGACGACGACGCCAAGCGACGGGCGGCCATCTTCGCGATCGCCGCCACCGGCTCGGCGCTGGAAGGCGGCGTCGTCGCGCAGATGTCGAACAGTCCCGACGCCACCTCCACCGCCTCGCGATTGGCCTGGGGCAACAATCCGGAAGCGGGGGAGACGCCGGTCGTCGGGGCGCGGGCCGCGTATCGGTTCGCGGCCGGAGCCTCGACGACCGGAGCCAGGGCGCTGACGGTCTACGACGGCGGAACCACGGCGGTGGCGGCCTACAACCGGGTCCCGGCGATCCCGCTCTTCTGGGTCGATCGGATGCGGGACCGGCTGGCGACGAGCATCCAGTCCTACGCCGCGGCGGGTTTCGACGTGGTGGCCTCGTCGGAGGCCTCGCTCGGGCCGGGGCACCGGATCGGCTCGGAGTACCCCAAGCACAATGTGTCGGCGAACGGCCACATCATCACCACCTACGAGCGGCTGCCGCCGGTGCAGCGGGGCGGAGCGATCGTGGCCACCAAGTACGACCCGGCCGCGCCGGCCGATCCGCTCGAGATCGCACATATCCTGACCCGCTGGGGGCGGCCGACCAAGGGCGGCGGCGCGCCGTCGGTCACCCAGGTCCAGGCCTACGGACCCGTGCTGCCGGCCCAGATCATCAAGGATCGCTTCGTCGATCGCAGCGCGGCGGTGGGCGTCAACCTCGACAAGGGCGCCGCCGGCTTCACCAGCCCGGCGCTGGCCTCGGTCGGGGTCGGGGAGTTCCCGATGCGGCTCGAACGCCGGGTCGAGCTGCGCGGCGGGACGCTGACCAACATTCCGGCCTACGTCTCCGAAGGGATCGGCAACGGCGCGCCGAGCGACGGGCCGATGTCGAACTGGAAGATCAACGCCGCGCTCTCGAGCTCCGGGTTCGAGGGGATGGGGCAGGGCCGAGTCCAGGCGGCGACCACGACCATCGCCGCCTTCGCCGCGATGCAGGACGCCTGGGGAAGCCTGTCGGTCGGCGCCCGGCGCGACGTCACCGGCGCGCTGGTCGCCGACTGGTGGGCCGATCGCCAGATGTTCAACGTCGTGACCATCAACCAGGGCGCGCAGTCGAAGCAGTTCGCCAAGCTCGCCGACGGCGGCTTCCTGCCGATCAACGGCGGCGCCGAGCGGTTGACGATGTCCGGCGCGCCGGTCGTCGTCCGTCCTGATCATATCCGCGGCCGGTCGCCGGGCGCCCAGCAGCAGGAGGCGATCGTCCGCGGATGGGACTACCGCACGATCAGCTTCGAGCTGGCCGGCGTGGGCGGCGACGTCCAGACCTTCCCCTACTGGGGCAATGGCGACGTGGACACCTTCAACCGCCGCGAACTGGCCCATACGCGGGGATGGCGGCTGGGCGGCTGGACCTGGCCGAACGGGATCAGCCTGACGCTCAACTATCAGGCGGACTCGCTCAACAACACCTCGGACCACCCGATCCTGGTGACCTCGAACCTGGGGCCGACCCTGAGCCTGCCGGCGCGGCCGAACATGTTCTACGAGGTCGAGGCCGAGTTCGACGGCGCCGCGCCCTGCGGCCATGTCGTCAAGGCCGTCGACATGATGGGAGGGGTCACGCGTCTGGACCTCACCGCGCCGCGCCTGCGCACCGTCGCGCAGCGGCCCGACCCCTATTGTCGGATCGCCGCACTGTACACGCCCGCGGACACGGTGACGCCGTCGCTGTCGTACGTCTACGACAGCGTGAGCCGGGTGAAGGAGGCCCGCGACGGGGTGTCGATCCGACAGCCTGGGGTGCGGGGCGCCCACCAGTTCTTCATCGCCGAGGGCTATCGCGGCGAGCGCCAGGACCCGGAAGGCGGCCGCTATGCGGTGGAGACGCTGGAAGGGGGCCGGCTGACGCGGACGATCGACGAGCTGGGGCGGGTGACGACCAGCGGGCTGGACGGCCGCAAGCGGGTCGTGTCGCGGACCTATCCGGAAGGCGACCAGGACCTGTTCGGCTACGACGTCCGGGACAACATGGTCAGCCTGGTCAAGAAGGCCAAGCCGGGCTCGGGCCTGGCGGACCTGACCAGCACGGTGAGCTACGGTGAGGGGCCGCTGGTCTGGACCTGCGTCAATCCGAAGACCTGCAACCGGCCGACGGCGTCGGACGGCCCGCGGACGGATGTCGTCGACGTGACCAGCTACAGCTGGAACGGGGCGACGGGGAGCCTGACCCAGGTCCTCAAGCCGGCCGACTACGACGGGGCGCGGCCGCAGACCGACTACGGCTACACGGTGCTGGGCGGGGTGTCGCTGATGACCTCGATGACCGAGAAGATCGACTCTTCGAGCAGCACGACGACGACCTACGAGTATGACGCCGGGGCGCAGTACCGGCTGAAGGCGAGCACGACGGACAGCGGCGGGCTGAACCTGCGGACCTGCTACCAGTACGACGCGGTCGGCAACATCACCGGCGTGAGCGATCCGCGCACGGCGACCTGCCCGGCGACGATCCAGTGAGCGGGCCAGTGAAAGGGCCGGGGGGCATGAGGACGATGAGCGGGCTGAAGGCGTTCCTGGCGACGACGATCGCCGGGGCGGCGCTGCTGGGGGCCGGGCCGGCCTTGGCGCAGTACACCTCGAACTATGTCTGGGACGCCAACCGGCGGCTGGTGTTCGAGATCAGCCCGGACCCGGACGGGGCCGGACCGCTGCCGCGGACGGCGACCCGGCACGTCTACGACGCCGACGGCCGGGAGATCCGGACGGAGAAGGGGACCACGACCACGGCGACGGGGTCGGACTTCGTGGCCCTGGAGGTGGTGGAGACGGCCTACAGCGCCACCGGCCAGAAGCTGAAGACGACCAGCCCGGCGGGGGTGACGCAGTTCGCCTACGACGGCCTGGACCGGCCGACCTGCACGGCGGTGCGGATGAACCCGGCGGCCTACGCCGGCCTGCCGGCGGACGCCTGCACGCTGGGACCGGCGGGATCGGACGGGAACGACCGGATCACCAAGGACAGCTACGACCTGGCCGGGCAGAAGACCGCCACGATCCGGGCGTTCGGCACGGCGACGCCTCAGGCCTACGCGACCTACACCTATACGGCCAACGGCCTGCAGGCGACGGTGACCGACGCGCGGAGCAACCGCTCGACGATGACCTATGACGGCTTCGACCGGCTGTCGGGGCTGTATTTCCCGGTGACGACGGCGGGGCAGAACACCTCGAGCGCCACCGACTACGAGGCCTACGGCTACGACCAGGCCGGCAACCGCATCAGCGTGCGCAAACGCGACGGCCAGGTGATCGCCTACGGCTACGACGCCCTGAACCGGGAGACGGCCAAGGATATCCCCGGCGGGACGGTGGAGGACGTGTTCACGGCCTATGATCTGCGCGACCGGGTGCGCGCCGCCCAGTTCTCGGACGGCGCCGGCATCTTCGCCCAGTACGACAAGGCCGGCCGGATCACGTGGGAGATGACGTTCGGCTGGGCGATGACCTACCAGTACGACGCCGCCGGCAACCGCACCCGCGTGACCTGGCCGGATGGCGCGACCTACGCCACCTACGGCTACGACAACGCCAGCCGGGCGATCTCGGTCAGCGACAGCGGCGCCGGGCTGATCGCGAACTTCGGCTACGACAGCCTGGGACGTCGCACGGGGCAGACCCGGCTGAACGGCGCGACGACGACCTACGGCTACGACGCGGCCAGCCGGCTGAACAGCCTGGCGCACAACCCCGCCGGCGCAGCCCACGATGTCAGCTGGGGCTTCACCTACAACCCGGCCAGCCAAGTAAAAACGCGGACGGACGACAACGCCGCCTATGTCTGGGCGCCGCCGGGGCCGGCCACGACGGGCAATACCTACGACGGCCTGAACCGCGACGCCGCGATCGCGGCGGTGGGCGGGGGCTACGACGCCCGCGGCAACCTGACCAGCGACGGGACGCGGACCTTCACCTACGACGTGGAGAACCGGCTGACCTCGGTGACCGGCGGCGGGCCGGGGATACGACTGTTCTACGACCCGCAGGGGCGGCTCTCCGGCTCGGAGTCCGCGGGCGCCTGGAGGGTCTATCTGTACGACGGACCCAGGCTGGTGGCGGAGTATCCGGCCGGCAGCATGACGCCGCTGCGGCGCTATGTGCATGGCCCGGGGACCGACGAGCCGATCTTCTGGGCCGAGGCCGGCGCCTGGCAGCCGTGGCGCTGGCTGCACCAGGACCGGCAGGGCTCAGTGGTGGGCTGGTCGCGCGGCGACGGGGCGATGGAGGAACTCTACAGCTACGGCCCCTGGGGCGAGCCGGGCGGCGGGAACTGGACGGGCAGCCGGTTCCGCTACACCGGCCAGATCATGCTGCCGGAGGCCAAGCTCTACCACTACAAGGCCCGGGTCTATGATCCGATCGCCGGCCGTTTCCTGCAGACCGACCCGATCGGCTACAAGGACGACCTGAACCTCTACGCCTATGTGGGTGGGGATCCGGTGAATAAGGCGGATCCGACGGGGACCGAAACCTGGCAGGTTGGATTTCAAGGAACAGCCGGATCAGCCAGCGTAGAATACGGAAACTACCGAGAGCAAAAACCAAACGATCCCGTTACTCGACAGTACCCGACGGCCGAGGGGAGTTATATAACAAATGCCCATGGCGGCATTGGTCTTGAGTTCTCAGGCTCAATTACAAGCTGCGGCACGTGCACCGCATCAGATCTCGCCGGGTCGGCTGAAATGAAGGAGGTCACGCTGGGATTGGTGACGTTCTCCTTTGGCGAAACCAACGGAAAGCCCACAATGTCCCTAGGCATCGGGGTAGGAGCGTCCGTGCGTCCTTATGCGGAAACGTTCACTCTGCTCAAACCTCGAACCGGGACTGGAGCGCCGGGCCCTTGGTCTTCTTCCTTGCCGGCGCCGATGAACAATGGCCCTGCTACATCCAAAGGCGCTCAACCAACGTCGAAGCCTACAGGCTCCAACATTCGAGCTAGGGCCTCCGCAATCCCGCCACGAGAGGAATCGGAAGCAAAGAAGAAGCCGAAGTGAATCTTGAGGTGATGTATGAAGCGTCGTGCGCTCTGGCCTATCGTAGTTTTATGGAATGCAGTTGCCGTGGTCGTGGCATTAGCTGTGCCACATGATCATAAGTTCAATGCAGTTCTCGGCGTCGGCGCCTTGATGGTTGCTCACCTTGTTCTCCAATCCTTCTTCAGCCTGCGACGGAAATAGGAGCAGACGAAAGTTGGGGGCTCGCCTCCACTGCCAGAGGTGAATAGGGGCAAGTGGGCTGCAAAAAGCCTCAGTGGCTGAAGTGTGCCGAGGCTTCTCCTATCGATTTGGCAGCTTTCGCCCTGACGGCGACCGGGCGCTGCTGGGCGATCAGATGAGAATTCGAGCTCGACTTTGACGGGAAAGCGGAGCTTATACCAGCTCCACGAGATCGAGAAACAGAGGCACGCGCTCATTCCTGAGGGCCGAACGAGAGTCCAAGTCGGCTAGCCTAGATCTTGGTAGCTGGAGCGTGCTCAGCCCAACCTTGTCGCTTCGGGAACGATGGGCCGAGCGCGATCACGGCGCGACAAGCGCGGGAGGCCGACGACGGGGCGCGCCTTCACCTACGAGTGGAGAACCGGTTGACGTCGGTGACCGGCGGCGGACCGGGCCTGAGTCTGGGCTGCGACCCGCAGGGACGACTGTCGTCCACTGGCTCGGGCGGAGCCTGGACGGTCTATCTCTACAACGGACCCAGGCTGGTGGCGGAGTATCCGGCCGGCAGCACGACGCCGCTGCGGCGCTATTGTGCGCGGCACGGCGCCGCCGACCTCCCCCGGCCGGACTGCGGCGCAGGGGGAGGGAGCCGCCAGCCGCCGGGGCGCGCGCCGCGGGAAGCGTCTACTCCGGGACGAAGGCGACCACCCGGGCCGGGGCGGCGCTGCAGTTGGCGAGCTTGATCGGGAAGAAGCCGACATGGAAACCCGAAAGCGGGAGCGACCCCAGGTTGGTCAGCTGCTGGACGATGAAGGCCTCGCGCTCGGTGATCGCCTTGTGACCATCCCACAGGGACCGCTTGTCGCCGCCCTCGCGGAACCGCGCGGTCATGACGGGGAAGGGCAGGTCCCAGCCAATCGCATCCGTCCCAAGAACCGTCGCGCCCATCCTGGTGAGATGAAGGGTGCCTTCGCGGGACATGCCGGGTTGGTTGAAGTACTCCCGGTCGTCCATCGTGTAGCGCTCCTGGCCGGTCCGGATGAGCACCGCGTCGCCTTGCTGGACAGGCCTGCCGGCGGCCTCGATCGCACGGTCGAGCATCTCGATCGTGATCGGCTCGCCGCCCTTCGCCCATGCCCGGACATCAAGGACCATCGCCGGCCGGTAGAGTTCCTCCAGCCCGATGTCGGTGATCGTCCTGGCCGCCTTTCCGGCGATACGTGAACCGCTGTGCAGAGGCGCGTCGACGTGCGTGCCGCAATGGGTCGACATGTCGCTCAGGCGCTCGGCGCCCCATCCCTCGCCGTCGGGGAGATCCTCGTGGCGGCAGCCGAGGCTGAGGCAGAACTCGTTCTTGCCGCCGGCCTCGGCGGGGTGGAGGTACTCAATGGTCGGCGCGACGACGCCGGCGGCCCTGGACAGGGCAGGGGGCAGCTTTTCGCGATTGGCGGGGTCAAGCGTGACGGTCAGGTCGACGAGGCGCATACACAGTTTCCACTAGTTGAGAGCGTGGGCAAGCTGGAGAAAGTCGCGAAGCTTCGACTTCAAGACTTTGCCGTAGCTGCTTTTCGGAAGGTCTTGGATGAACCGGTATTCCCGGGGGCGCTTGTAGCGCGCGATCTGGGCGGCGCAGAATTCGTCGAGTTGCCGGCTCGTAGCCGGCGCGCTGAGAACCACGAAGGCGACGGGGATCTCGCCCCATTCGGCGTCATGGCGACCCACGACGGCGATCTCCCGCACCGCGGGATGGCGCAGCAACGCCTCCTCGATCTCGCGAGGATAGATGTTGGAGCCGCCGGAAATGATCATGTCCTTCGCGCGATCAACGAGCGTGAGCAGACCGGTCGGACCGATGCGTCCGATATCGCCCGTGCGCAGCCATCCGCCCGCGAGGGCGGCGGCCGTGTCGTCGGGGCGGTTCCAATAGCCGGACATCACGACCGCGCCGCGGACGAGGACTTCTCCGGACACGCCGGCCGCCGCGCTGGACCCGTCCGGCTTCATCACCCGCAGTTCGACCCCCGAACGCGGAAGCCCCACGCTGCCCAAGACCTCGTCACGATCATGCGGCCCGGCGTCCTGCAGCAGGGCGGTGGGCAGGTGGGCGATCGTGCACGGCGCCTCCCCCTGACCATAGCCGCCCCATAGACGTTCGGGACCGAAGGTTGCGATCGCCGACTTGAGGTCCTCGGCGTACATCGGCGCGCCGCCGAACATGATCTTGTGGATACGCCCATGGAGCGCGGGATCGAGGAAGTCAGGGTCGCGCATCCGGTTGAGCAAGGTCGGCACCGCGAAGAACGACGATCGGCTCCAGCGAGACAGCCCGGCCGCGAAGGTCGAGGCATCCAGCGCCCCTGTCGGCATCACGATCTGCGGCAGACCGCGATGAAGGAACGCCAGGCCGAGGAGGCCGCCAGCGTGCGACAGGGGGGCGGTGTGAAGCATGGCCTCGTCGACGGCGGCGCCCGCATCGACGAGGAAGCTCTCGATCATCGCCCAAAGATTGGCGTGCGTGAGGGTCGCGCCCTTGGGCTTGCCCGTCGTCCCGCTGGTATAGAACAGCCATGCGGCGTCGACCGGAGGAGGGGGCTCGATCGACTCCGATCGCGCGACCGCCTCGCGATAGTCCGGCGCGCCGACCGTCAGGATCGACAGCTGCGGAGCCGCCTCCGCGATCGACGGGGCCAGGTCGGGCGTCGCCACGCAGAGGCCGGCCCCGCAATCCTCCATCAACGAGACGAACTCGAGCGGATGAAGGCGCGGGTTCATCGGCGCGACGATCAGGCCCGCGCGCCAGGCGCCGAGCAAGACCTCGAAAAACGACGCGTGGTTGCTCATGGCCAAGCCGATCCGATCGCCCGCGCGCAGGCCGATCGCGGAGAAGTGGCCCGCCAGCCCCCGGGCCCGCGCCGACAGATCGGCGAAGGTGAGCGTGTCGCCGTTCAGGTCGATGACCGCCGCGGCGTCCGGCCGTTCGGCGGCGGCCTGTTCGGCCAGGAAGCCCAGAGTCATCATAGGGAAGCCCTCTCGATGAGGATGACCGAAGCGACGGCCTCTTCGGCGCCGAGGAAGCCGCCGCCATTCTCGACGACGCCGATCGAGGCGCGCTCAACCTGGCGCGCGCCGGCCCGTCCTCGCAGCTGGTCCGCGATCTCATGCACCTGCGCGAGGCCCGTGGCGCCGATCGGATGACCGTTGGCCTCCAGGCCGCCCGAGACATTGACGGGGATGCGGCCGCCTAGCCGGGTTTCCCCCGCCAGCGTGGCCCGCCCGCCTTCGCCCTCGGGAACCAGACCCAAGGCTTCGATCTGGATGATTTCGCCCGCGGCCGTGGCGTCGTGCACTTCGGCGACGTGAACGTCCCGGGGGTCGACGCCGGCCCGCTCGTAGGCCGATCGCGCCAATCGCTTGGTGATCGGATCTTGGCGCGCTTGGGCCGGGTCAAGCGTCCCCGTGCCCAGGACGGCCGCGGCGATGCGCAGCGGCGATGCGGCGGGAAATCGCTTGAGCACGTCGCCGCGACAGATCACGGCCGCCGCGGCGCCGTTCCCGATCGGCGCGCACATCGGCAGCGTCAGGGGCCAGACGACCTCTCGAGCCGCCAACACCTCCCCCAGCGTCAAAGCCTGCCGCCTTTGGGCGTTCGGGTTGTGCACGGCGTGGGCGAGGTTCTTGGAGGCCACCGCGGCGAACGCTTCGCGCGTGGCGCCGTAACGCTCCATGTAGTCGCGCGCCAGCGATGCGTAGATGTCCATGAAGACCGAGCGGTCCTGCTCGGCGACGAAGCCGTCGCTCTCCGCGGCCAGGACGTCAGTGGCCCCAGCGAAGAACAGCTTCTCGTTGGGACGGTCGCCCGTAGCGAGCCGCTCGGCGCCCGCGGCGAGGGCGACGTCGGCCTCTCCCGCCCGGATCAAAGCCACGGCCTGGGTGAGAGCCGTCGTCGCGCTGGCGCACGCGTTCTCGACGTTCACGACCGGAATATGCTCGAAGCCGGCATGGCGCAGAGCGATCTGGCCGCGGATCATATGCTGTCCGCCCAGCGCCCCTTGTCCCGCGTTCGCGAAGTAGGCGGCCTGCACCTCGGCGCGGGACACGCCGGCGTCCGAAAGGGCTGTTTCGATCGCCGATTGCGCCAGCGCCTTCACCGACGCGGAGCGGTCGCTGCTGAACGGCGTGCGACCGGTCCCGATAATGTAGACGTCGTCATCTCGCATGGCCGGCATCGACCTCCTTCGAACGCTGGAAGAACAAGACCGCCGCCGGCAGATAGGCCGCCGAGATGATCGCGAGCGCATGGTTGAGGGCGCGTGGGCCGCTCGCGGCGAGGCGGTCGCTGATCCAGCCCACCAGCAGCGGGCCGAGGCCGGCGCCCAGCAGGCCGATCCCGAGAAGGACGATGGCCGAGGCCAGCGCCTTGTGCTCCGGCGCGACGAGGCGTTGAGCCTGGGTCAGGACGGGCGCCAGCATCATGCTGTGGGAGAAGACCAACGCCGCCGAGAACGCGATGAACAGGGACGCGTTCGCCGCCAGGCTCGCCGAGACCAGCATCAGCCCCGCGACGAGCGACGCAAGGACGCAGAACTGGCGCAGCGTGAAGGTCGTCCGCTTCTCGATGAACGCCGCCAGGAAGCCGCCGCACAGGATGCCGACCATGTTGCTCAGCCCGATCGCCACGCCGAGCGCGGCGCCCGCGTCGCCGTAGCTTCGCGACGCGATGCTCGGGAGCCAGGCCAGGGCCGAGAACCCCGCCACGGCCGCCGAGCCCATCGCGAGGGCGAGCGTGTAGAAGGTGAACCCGAGGTCGCCGAACCGGCGCCGAGCCTGCGGCCGGGGCCGATGACCCGCAGCGTCCCGGTTCCTCGGCACGACCAGCCAGATCAGGGGCGCCAGGATGAAGCCCGGGATCGCGATGATGATGAGGGACGTGCGCCAGCCGACGGCCGCCGCCATCAAGGCGCCGAGGCTCAGCCCAAGGGTCAGTCCGATCCCCGAGCCGGTCGAGTAGATCGCCAGGGCGATCGGCAGCGTACGCCCCTTGAACAGGCCGGAAAGGATGGCGTGCGCGGGCGGCGTGCCGCCCGCTTCGCCGACCCCCACGCCCGCTCGGGTCGCCGCGAGCGGGAGGAAGCCGCTGGCGCGGCTGGCCAACAGGGTCATCCCCGCCCAGAAGGCGAGGGACAAGGCCATGACCCGCGCGTGCCCCCATCGGTCGGCCAGCATCGCCATCGGGATGCTGCAGGCGGCGTGGACCAGGGAGAAGGCCAGGCCAAACAGGAGGCCAAGCTCCCCGTCGGTCAGCCTGAGCTCGCTTTTGATCGGAGCCGCCATCGCGACCAGGGCGTAGCGATCCATGAAGTTGAGCGCGTATGCGCTCGTCAGGAGGGCCAGGACGGCGATGTTGCGCGCCGTCCAGACCGGAAGTTCGGGATCAGAACCGGTAGCGGATGTCGAAGCCATAGGTGCGCCCCCGATTGATGCTGCCGATGAAGACGAGATCGCTGGCGAGCGGAATGACGCCGCCGACATACCGGTCGTCGGTCAGGTTCTTGCCCCAGATCTCGATCGCGACGCCGTCGAAGGCCGAGGGCGAGAAGCCGATGCGGCCCTCGAGGTTCTCGTAGCCAGGGTTGCTGCTGATCGGATCGTTCTGGGCGCGGTAGAATTCGCGGCTTTGCCACGAGTAGCCGGCATGCACGCTGAGGTCGCCGGCGTCCGCGATCGGCCGGTTGTAGTCGAGGGCCGCGCGCATCGACCAGCGCGGCGCCTGATTCAGGTAGTTTCCGCTCAGGTCCAGCGCGCCCAATTGATACTTGTCGTACTTAGCTTCCTGGTAGGCGCCGTTGAGGCTGACCGTCAGGTCCGAACCGACGCGGGCCTGCGTGTCGATCTCGACGCCGTTGATGGTCGCTTCGGCGGCGTTCTGGATCGTGGTCTGGCCGATCCCCGAAGCGAACCGGACCTGCAGGTCGGTGTACTTCATGTGGAAGGCCGCGATGTTGAGGCGCGCGCGCCGATCGAACAGATCCGTCTTCAGGCCCGCCTCGTAGGAGGTGACGCGTTCGGGATTGAAGGCCGGGGACAACGCCTGGCTCGCGTTGAAGCCGCCGCTCTTGAACCCCTGGGCGAAGGTGACATAGGCGAGCACCCCATCGACGGGCCGGTAGTTCAGGGTGATGTCGCCGGTGATATCGTCCCAGGACTTGCTGAGGCTCTCGACCGTCGCAGCGGGCGGGGCGCCCGTTACGATGTTCCGGTCCATGGTCTTGCGTTCGTAGCTGTAGCGCAGCCCGCCCTGAAGCTCGAACTGATCATTCAAGGTCCATTCGAGGTGACCGTAGGTGGCGTAGGAGGTGGAGCCGGCGGTGGCGATGGTGTCGCTCGACAGCCGGTTCAGGCTTTGCGCGAGGAGATTGACGGTGAAGCGAAAGTCCGTGGTCTCGTCATAGGCGTAGGCCCCGACGATCCACTTCAGGCTGTCGGTGCGACCGGCCAGTCGCAGTTCCTGGCTGTAGGCGTTGGAATGGAAGTACTGGTACGACGAGCTGTCGCGCAAAGCCGCGGCGGCCGGCGAAATCCGGCCGGCGGCGATCGCGTTCTGGAAATCGGCGATGTTGGTTCCATCGGCGTCGTAGCGGACGTCCAGATCCAGGTATCGGTATCCCGTGATGGAGGTCAGCTTCAGGCCGTTCGAGAACGCCTGCTCCACGGTCACGTTCGCGCCGCCGGTCGCGCGGGTCATGCCCCGGTCGGGCAGGTCGAAGGCCACGCGATCCGGGTCACCATATCGACCACCGTTGATGGTCAGGTTCTTCATCGCGCTGCCGCTGCTCGTGGCCTCGCCGTAGTCGGCCGAGAGGTCGATCGACGGGCCGCCCGCGTCGCTGAGATCGTAGCGGGCGACGAACCGCCCGAGCCATTCCTCGTTCGAACGCTCACGCCCTCCGGTGAAGGTGTTTTTCAGGTCGCCGTCGAAGTTGGAGTACGATCCCGACAGGCGCGCGCTGAGGCGGCTGGCCAGCGCCCCTTCGATCGAGCCCCTTGCATGGGTCGCGCCGTAGTTGCCCAGCCCCGCTTCGAACAGCCCGCCGAACTCGGATCTTGGTTTGCTGGTCACGATGTTGATCGCCCCGGCCGTCGAGTTTCGGCCGTAGAGCGTGCCCTGCGGGCCCTTCAGCACCTCGATCCGCGCGATGTCCGTCAGGGCGAACAGCTGGCCTTGCGGTCGCGCCAGATAGACCCCGTCGAGGTAGAGCGCGACCGGTTCGTCCTGGCCCACGCCGCCGTCCTGTCCGGCGATGCCCCGGATGGCGATGATCGAGCTGGACGCCAGCCGCGGCTCGCCGATCGATACGTTCGGCACCAGGCCGCGCAGTCCCGTCACGTCATTGACGCCGAGTTTCGCGATCGCTTCGGCGCCGAGGGCGGCGATGGCCCCCGGGGTGTCCTGAAGGTTCGTTTCCCGCTTCTGGGCCGTAATGATGATGTCTTCGAGCTGCGTGGCCTGCGCCGCATCCTGCTCCTGCGGCTTGTCCGCGGGCGCTTGCGCGTCGGCTGAAGAGGCCGCCATCAAGGCGAGGCCCACTACGGTCGTCGTCAGGTATTTGGTGTTCATCTGTTCATCCCCGTCTTTTCTTTTCGCCGCCGCTTGGGTCAGCGTTGAATCTGGTTTGTCAGGGAGCCGATCTCCTCGGCTCGGAGTTCGACGGTCTGGCCGGGTTGAAGGCGACGCCCTTGTTCCGCCGCTGATCCGTAGGCGCAGGTGCCCGAGCCGATCACTTCGCCCGGCACCAGCGGCGAGATCCGGCTGAACTGGCTGAGCGCCTCGAAAACGGTATGGCGCATGTTCCGGGTCGATCCCTCCGACCAGCGCTCGCCATCGACCCAGGCGGACAGCGCCATGTCATGGGGATCGGAAAGCTCGTCCGCGGTGACGATGCAGGGGCCCAGACTCGTGGCGAAGTCCTTGCCCATACAGGGCCCCGCGCCGGACTTGGAAACATCGACCTGCAGATCGCGCGCCGACCAGTCGTTCATCAGCGTGTAGCCGAAGACATGGTCCCGGGCCTGTTCCGGCGAGAGATCGCGCCCGCCGCGCCCGACCACCACGGCGAACTCGAGCTCGTAGTCGAGGACTTCGGACATCGCGGGCCACCGCAGAGGCTCGTCCGGTCCAATCACGGCGTGGTGGTTGCCGTTGTAGTAGCAGCAGAGCCGATGAAGCACGTCCGGCAGCTTGAAGTCGCCCTCCAGAAGCTTCTGAAGCTCCGCCTCCGGATCCGCGGCGTCGCGAACGGCGAGGCGGGCCATCTCCTTGCGGATGATCTCGAGGTGCTCCGTGAACATCGAGGAGTCTCGCAGCCTCGCCGGCACGGGGAGGGGAGCCTTGAGCACGACGTCAGCGAAGGTGTGGATGGCGGCTTGCGGCGGCGCCGACGCCAGGGCGCGGGCCCTGTCCAGCCCCGCCTGACCGGCCTCGATAAGATCGATCATGCCGCCGAAGGGACCCCCGGATCCGCCCTGCAGCGCGTGAGCGTCGGCGAGCGCGAGGAGCGTGTCCTCCGTCAATCCGACGCCGACCTGGGTCACGCCATTGGCGATGATGGTGAACAGCTTCATCTCGCGTCCTCGCCTTGCTTATCTGAGTGATCACTCAATTGATTGAGCGCTCAGTATCCAGTTGCAACATGTCCGTCAAGGTGCGAAGGAGGGCCATGGCAGAGCCGGCGGACACTGTGGTTCAGAGACGACGAGGGGTGTCCAAGAACCCCGAAGAAGCCCGCCGGAAGATCATCGAGGCTGCGATCGCGGCCTTCGGAGAAACGGGATTTCGCGGAACCTCGACGGAGTTGATCGCCGAGCGCGCGGGCTACAGCCAGGCGACGGTCTTCTTCCATTTCGGCACTAAGCCGAGCCTTCTGCAGGCCTGCCTGGAGGAGTGCGTCAGACGGGCGCTGGCGACGATACGCGCGACGGGGGCGAGCGGCACGGTCGAGCTCGTCAGTCGGCTCGATGGGATTTTCGACGACCGCCCGACAGCGGAGTTTCTATCCGTGATGCTGTTGGAGCAAAGCCGCAACGAGGCGATGCGACCGATCTACGCGTCTTTCCATGGTTTGGTCAGACAGGAGATCTGCGACGAGATCGTCAGGGAGGTCGCTGTTTCGCCAGGCGCGGCATCCGAAGCGGCCGCGAAAATTCTCAGCATGATGATTGGCGTTCACGCTGAGTTTCGCGTGGAGAAGCAGCTCTTCAGCCGCGCCGACTATGCGCGCATGCTGACCCAGGTCACCCAGCTCATCATCGACGACCTGCGGCGAACCCCGCGCTGAATTCAGGGGGCGGTAGAGTCCGCGACAGGCAGCTTCCGCAACCGATCCGGTCAGCTTCCATCTAATTTCGCCTAAGGAATATTATCGGAAATAGAAGCCCTTGGCCGGCGAAGCGCTAAGTAGCGCCTGAACCTAGAGCAGACCAAACATCAGCCATTCCAAGACCTTGAGGCCATCTTCTCAACGCATCACCCTCGCTTACTCGTGCAGCGGCGCGTGAGGGTCTTCACCCGCCACCTCGATCTGCACGGTCACGTGCTCGACTCCGAAGCGCTGGCTCAGCAGCGCCGATACGGCCTGGCGAACCTCGTGGGTCGACGCGGCTTCGGTCACCACGACGTGGACCGAGGCGCTGGCCACATCGGCGCCGGAGGTCCAGGCATGCAGGTCATGGACGTCGGAGACTCCAGGCATCGCGGCGATGGCGCCGCGGACCTCGGCGAGCCTGAGGCCGGCCGGCGCGCCTTCCAGCAGAACGTGGGTCGCCGCGCGCAGCAGAATCCAGGTGCGCGGCAGAACCCAGAGACCGATCAGGATGGCGACGACGGGATCGACCCAGCGCCAGCCGGTCAGCCAGATCGCCGCGGCGCCGATCAGAACGCCGACCGATCCCAGCATGTCGGCCCAGACCTCGAGATAGGCCCCCTTGACGTTGAGGCTGCGATCCTTGCCGCTGGCCAGCAGCCGCATGGCGATCAGGTTGACGACCAGCCCGGCCGCCGCGACGGCGAGCATGCCGATCGAGCCCACTGGCTGCGGCTCCAGGATGCGCTTGACGCCCTCGTAGAGCACGTAGCCCGCCACCAGGAACAACAGCACCGCATTGAACGCCGCCGCCAGGATCTCGAAACGGCGGTAGCCGAAGGTGCGCTTGTCGTCGGCCGGCTTGGCGCCGATACGGATGGCCGCCAAGGCGATGGCCAGCGCCGCGGCGTCGGTGAACATGTGCGCCGCGTCGGACAGCAGCGCCAGGCTGTTGAAGATGATCCCGCCCGCCACCTCGACGACCAGGAACGTGCCCGTGAGGACGAGCGCGATGGTCAGCTGCCGGGCGTTGGCGCCGGCCGTGTGGTCGTGGGCGTGACCGTCGTTGTCAGCATGTGTCGCCATGAACGACTCCCTGGTTCCAGTCTGCACCTGAACAACAGAACGCGTAACTCCGGGTCACAGCCGCCCGCGGCATGGGGATGCACGGCGGACGGCTGGACCGAGCCCCTTTCGATCGATCCTTGAAATCCGGGAAGGCGCGGGAACCGACCGCCCTCCCCGCGCGCATCGGATCGAGCCGCGGGGTCAGCTCGAATCTGCGGTCACAGCCGCCGGCAGGCTTGGGGGAACCGCCGACGGCTGGACCGAGCCCTGCGGTCAGTCCTCGACGCCCTCGGCCAGGCGATGCCTGACGGCCTTGGCCGCGAAGGTCGGGAGGACCAGCAGGGTCAGCAGGGTGGCGGTCAGCAGACCGCCGATGACCACGGTGGCGAGCGGCTTCTGCACCTCCGCCCCCGCGCCGACGGCGATCGCCATCGGGATGAAGCCGACGATCGCCACCATGGCCGTCGTCAGCACCGCCCGAAGGCGACTGGCCGCGCCGTCGATCGCGGCGTCGCGGGGCGCGGCGCCGGCGTTCAATCGCTCCCGGATGGCCTGCATCAGCACCAACCCGTTGAGCGTCGCCACGCCGGAGACCGCGATGAAGCCGACCGCCGCCGAGACCGAGAACGGCATGCCCCTCAGAAGCAGCGCCAGCGCGCCGCCGACCAGGGCCAGCGGCACGCAGGCGAACACCAGTCCGGCCTCCGCGAACGAGCCCAGGGCCATGAACAGCAACACCCCGATCAGGACGAAGACGATCGGGATCACCAGACCCAGCCGTTGCTCGGCGCGCTTGAGGTTCTCGAACTGGCCGCCCCAGGTCAGGCGAACGCCTGGCGGAAGCTGGACCTGCTCGACCTTCTTCTGGGCGTCGGCGACGAAGCCGCCCAGATCGCGTCCGCGGACGTTGGCCTGCACCACCATGCGGCGGCTGCCGTTGCTGCGGCTGATCTGGTTCGGCCCCTCGGCGGTCTGGATCCGCGCCACCGAGGACAGCGGCACGGTGATCCCCGAGGCGGACACGATGGGCAGCGCCGCCAGGCTGGCCGGGTCGTTGCGGGCCTCGTCCGGCAGGCGGACCACCACGTCGAAGCGCCGGTCGCCCTCGAAGATGCGCCCCGCCTCGGCGCCGCCGACCGCGGCCGAGACCGCTTCGCTGACGTCGGCGGCCGACAGGCCGTAGCTGGCGGCGGCGAAGCGGTCGACGCTGACCGTCAGGGTCGGAAGCCCGGACGCCTGCTCGACCCGGACGTCGGCCGCGCCCTGCGTCTGGCGCAGCTCGTTGGCGACCTGGTCGGCGACCTTCTGCAGGGTCGCGAAATCATCGCCGTAGACCATGACCGCCAGGTCGGTCCGCACGCCCGAGATCAGTTCGTTGAAGCGCAGCTCGATCGGCTGGCTGAACTCGAAGCTGTTGCCGATCTGTTTGGAGATCGAGGCTTCGATCCGGGCGATGAGGTCCTCCTTGCTGAGCTTGGGATTGGGCCAGTCCTTGCGGTCTTTCAGTACGATGACGCTGTCGGAGATGTTCGGCGGCATCGGGTCGACGGCGGCCTCGGCCGTGCCGGTGCGCGAGAACATCGTCTCGACCTCGGGCTGGGCCTTGATCGCGCGCTCCAGGGCCATCTGCATGGCCATCGACTGTTCCAGGGAGGCCGACGGCACCCGCAGGGCCTGCAGGGCGATGTCGCCCTCGTCCAGGGTCGGGATGAACTCCCGGCCCAGCATCGAGAAGGCCCCTGCCCCCACGACGAGCGCGCCGATCGCCGCCAGCAGCACGGTCTTGGGACGATCGACGGCCCGCTGGATCAGCGGCTGCAGCCAGCGACGGGCGAAGCGGAGCAGGAAGGTCTCATGCTCCTGCACGCGGCCGTCGGGGCCGGCGTGAACCGCCTTCGGGTCGCGGACCAGCAGCGCCGTCATGGCCGGCACGAAGGTGAAAGAGAAGATGAAGGCGCCGACCAGCGCCAGCATGACCGTGGCGCCCATCGGGATGAAGGTCTTGCCCTCCACGCCTTCGAGCATCAGCAGCGGCGTGAACACCAAGAGGATGATCGCCTGGCCGAAGGCCGCCGGTTTCACCATTTGGCGGGCCGCCTGCATGGCGACCTCCAGGCGTTCGTGCCGGGTCAGGATCCGCCCCAGGTCCGACCGCCTTTGCGACAGCATCAGCAGGGTGTTCTCGACCACCACGACCGCGCCGTCGACCAGCAGGCCGAAGTCCAGCGCGCCGAGGCTCATGAGGTTTCCGCTGATCCCGAACCGGTTCATGCCGATGACCGCGAACAGGAAGCTGACCGGGATCATCAGGGCGGTGATCGTCGCGGCGCGGATGTTGCCGAGCAGCAGGAACAGCACGACGATGACCAGCAGCGCGCCTTCGGTGAGGTTGCGCGCCACCGTGGCGATGGTGGAGTTCACCAGGGCGCTGCGGTCCAGGACGGTGACGGCCTCGATGCCCGGCGGCAGGGTCTTGCGGACCTCCTCCAGCCGTTCGCCGGCCGCCTGGGCGACGGTGCGGCTGTTGCCGCCGGCGATCATCAGGGCCGTGCCGAGGACAGCCTCGTGGCCGTCACGGCTGGCGCCGCCCAGCCGCGGCGCCTGGCCGATCTCGACGGCGGCGACGTCGGCGACCCGCACCACCAGCCCGTTGCGATTGACCACCGGCGCCTGAGCCAGGTCGTCGATCGTCGAGGCCAAGGCGTCGGTGCGGACCACCAGCTGTTCGCCGGCGCGCTGGACATAGCCCGCCCCGGCCTGGCTGTTGGCGCGGTCCAGCGCCTGGATGAGATCGCCCAGGCTCAGGCCGTAGCCGGCCAGCCGCGCGATGTCGGGACGGACCGCATACTCCTTCACATAGCCGCCGACGGTGTCGACGCCGGCCAGGCCCTTGGCGGTCCGCATCTGCGGGGCCACGATCCAGTCCTGGACGGTGCGCAGGTAGGTCGAGCGCTCGCGCGGGCTGGTCAGCCGATCGCCGTCGGGCGTCAGGTAGTCGCCGTTCGGCTGCCAGCCGGGTCTGCCGGCCTTGGCGGCGGCGGCGTTGAACGGCTTGTAGTCCACCGTCCACATGAGCACCTCGCCGAGGCCCGTGGTGATGGGGGCCAGGTTGGGCTCGACCCCATCCGGCAATCGCTCCCGCGCCTGGGCAAGCCGTTCGGCCACCTGCTGGCGGGCGAAGTAGATGTCGGTCTGGTCGGTGAAGATGACCGTGATCTGACTGAAGCCGTTGCGGCTCAGCGAGCGGGTGCTGGTCAGGCCGGGAATGCCCGACATGGCGGTCTCGAGCGGATAGGTGACCTGTCGCTCGATCTGTTCCGGCGCCAAGGCCGGCGCCACGGTGGTGATCTGGACCTGGCGGTTGGTGATGTCCGGGACCGCGTCGATCGGCAGCTTGGTCAGCTCGAACAGGCCCACGGCCGCGACCAGGGCCGTGGCCAGGACGACGAACCAGCGGAACCTGACGGAGAGTTCGATGATGGCTTTGAACATGATCGCCCCCTAGTGCCCATGCTCGGCTTCGCCCTTGGCGAGCTCGGCCTTGAGCAGGAAGGCGTTGGTCCCGGCGATACGCTCGCCGCCCTCCAGGCCCTTGAGAATCTCGATCCTCCCGCCGGCGCGACGGCCGGCCAGCACGGGGACCGCGCGGAAGCCTTGCGGCGCTTGGACGAAGACGACCGTCGCGCCGTCCACGGTCTGGATCGCGTCGGCGGGAACTGTCAGGCCGCCGCCCTCCCCGCCGGTGACGACCGCCGCCGAGACGGCCGAGCCTGCCGGGGGGAGAACGCCGCCCTCTGTCCGAGCGCGGATGACGGTGGCGCTGCTGGCGCCGTCGGCGGCCGAGGCCACGCCGGTGACCACGGCGTCGAAGTCGCCGCCCGGGCCGCTGACCTTCAGGTTCGCGCCCGCGCGCACGGTCGTTCCCAGGTGCGGGGGCGCGCGGAAGACGAGCTCCACCCGCGCGGGATTGACGACCTCGGCCACGACGCCGCCCGCGGCGACGAACCCGCCGGGGCCGACATCGACACGGCTGACGACGCCGGCGATGGGACTGGACACTGAAACCCGCCCCGAGGCGTTCGGCGCCCCGGCGGCATAGGCCCGCGCCCGCGCCGCCCGGGCCGAAGCCTCGGCGCTCAATGCGCGCGCGCGCGACGTCTCGGCGTCCTGACGGGCGACGACACCCTGCTCGACGAGCGTCTGATCCCGGCGATGCGCCAGGCGCGCGGCCTCGGCCTCCGCCGCGGCCGCGTCGGCTTCGGCGCGGAAGGTCGCCGCCTCGCCGCTGACCAGGGCCGCCAGGGGCTGGCCGATCCGGACCGATTGACCCGGCGCGACCAGCACCCGCTCCACACGGCCGCCGACGGAGGCGCCGACCACGGCGCGGGCGTCGATCATCGGCTCGACGCGGCCCGAGAGCCGCGTCTCCGCACCGCCGCCGCGCCCGACGGCGACGACGGTGATGCCGGCCGCCTGGATCTGTTCGGCGGTCAGGGCGACGACGCCTTCGTCCGCTTCCGCCCCCTTGGGCGGCGTGGCTTCTGCAGCATGCGCGGCCTCGCCTTCGGCGTGGCCGTCGGCGCTCGCCTTGGCCGCAGGAACCGGCGCTTCCGGCCGGGCGACAGCGTAGAGCAGCCCGCCGCCGCCCAGCACGACCAGGACGGCGACGCCGCCGATCAGGAGGCGTTTGTCGAGTTGACGTTTGATGGTCATTGAACCCCTCCAAAGGGTGCGCGGCCTTGCAGGCGCGCCAGTTCGGTTTCCGCACGAACCCGAGCCAGGCGGGCGTCGATGCCGGCGTTGCGGGCGTTGATCAGGGCCGCGCGCGTGGCGCGAAGCTCCAGTTGCGAGATGCGTCCGGCCTCGAAGCCGAGGCGCGACAGGCGGTAGGCTTCCTCGGCCGCCTTCACGCCGCCGTCCGCGGCGACGACCCGGCTGCTCGAAGCGGCCAGTCGGGCCATGGCGGCGGCCCGGTCGGCGGTCGCGGTCCGCTCGACCCCGGTTAGCCGGGCCTCGGCGGCGCGCAGATCGGCCTGGGCGGCCTGGACGTTGCCGCGGTTCCGATCGAACAGCGGCAACGGCATGCTCAGGCCGACCGTGAAGGCGGTGGAGTCGTCGGCCCGGGACTGGCGGAAGCCGATGCTGGCGCTCAGATCGGGCCGACCGAGCGCACGCTGGACCGCGATCCGACGTTCGGCGGCCAAACGTTCGGCTTGGGCGATCCTGACCTCCGGCAGCGCCGCCGCCGTTTCGTCGGCGATCGCGGGCGCCTGGTCGAGCAGGCTGCTGTCGATCACGGTGACGGGCGTTTCGAGCAGCGCCGTCGCGGTCAAGCGCGCATAGGCGGCGTCGCGTTCGGCGCGGGCTTCGTCGAGCGTCGCCCGAGCCGCGGCGGCTTCCGCCTCGCCCTGGATGCCTCGGAGCAGCGGCTCGCGCCCCTCCTCCACCAGCTTCAAGGCCGCGCGGGCGTCCTCGACCGTGAGCGCGAGCGCCTCCTGGGCCAGCGCATGGCGGCGTTGCGCCGCCTCCGCGTCTGCGTAGGTCGTCGCCAATCGTCCAGCGGCGTCGACCAGGGCGAAGTCGCGCTGCAGCGCCGCCACGCCGGCGTCGGCGCGAGCGGCGGCGATCCGCGAAGAGCGACGGTTCCAGAGCTCCAGGTTCTGGCCGACGGTCCAGGTGGTCTCGGCGCTGCTGAGGCCGGAGTTCGCCCCGCTGCCGTAGATGTTCTCCACATCGACCGACAGGGTCGGATTGGGGCGGGCGCGGGCTTGCAGCACGCGGGCGTCGGCCGCCTCGGCCAGAGCCTTGGCCTCGAGCGAGATGGGCGCGACATCGCGCCGTTTGAGCAGCGCTTCATACGAAGGCGCCGGGGCGGCCCAGACAGGGCCGGTGAGCAGGGTCGCCGCGGCGACCGCCGCGCAGCCGGTCGCGACGCGACCAGGCCGGCGATACGGGATAGGCATGATTCAGCTTCCAGATGTCTGACGGGAGATGCGTCCGCTGGACGCGCTCGCGTCAGGCCCTGGGCGGTCTGGTCGGGCCTTCGGCTATGTAGTTGGAAGGCGCGTCGGCGCCGGCCGGTCGCTGGTCGAGCGGGGCGTCGAACAGGCGTAGGACGGCTTCGGTCGAAGATGTGCTGGCGGTCGAACCATGGTGACAGTGGCCGTGGGCGCAGATCCCATGGGCAGGGTCTCCGGCGTCATGCTTCTCAGGCGATGATCCGTCGTGGAGAACCGCCTCAGCCGCGGGAATCTCCGGACCACAGGAGGCCGCCTCGACCACAGGCGCAAAGACGAACACGGCGAGCAGGAGCACCACCGCCGCGGCCAGAAGCCTTCTGGTTTTCGCGATCGCCAAGGTCATCGCCGCCTCGCTACCACGCCGACAGGGGATGGCAATGCGTTACATAATCCGCCGGACGGCGCGATCCGCTCACGACCGCAAAGGCCGCGCAGGCCTGGTTCATAGCGATGCGAAAGGCCCGCAGACGGGCTTCGGACTTGGCGAACGCCATGGAAATCCTCCGTGGCCGCCAATCTGCATCCTCTAGTCGCTAGAGGATCAAGCGGTATTCCCCGCATGCCCTCCTCGCTTGAAAATCACGCGTTTTCCCGCCTCGCGAGGGTTCGCTTGTCATCGTCGGCCGTTGGCGTATCACCGTCTCAGGTTAACCTTGATCGCAGCACAGAAAGCGCCGGGCTTGGCCTCATCGAGCGACCTCTCGACTGCTGCGATCCTGGACCTCCTCGGCCACATCACCGAGGCCGCCGTTCATGCAGAGCACTGGGCGACTTTCCTGGAGGCGTTGGAGAGCCACTATCCGGAAACGCGGATGATGCTGTTCGGCCACGAGAACGGCCGGCCGACCTCAGCCCTGACATTCCACCGCAATTTCGCCGACGGCGACGTGCGCGCCTATGCCGAGCATTTCGTCGACACCAGTCCGTATGTCGAACGCGGCCTGACCAAGCTGCCGGTCGGCCGGGCCCGCCTCTCCGAGGCCGTGATCTCGAACGACGACCTGGCAAGAACCGAATTCTACAACGACTTCATCCGCGCCCGAGGACTCGGGTGCTACGCAGCCGGCGTCATCATCGAGCGAAACCAGCGGCGCAGCGTCGCCCTGTCGTTGGCCGACCACAAGGACGACGCGGACCGACGTCAAGGCCAGTTGCGCCTGCTGGACCTCCTGACGCCGCACATCGCGCGGGCGTTTCGGCTGCACGGCCTCCTGGATCGCGAACGCCAACAGGGCCGAGCGGCTCTGCTGGTGTTCGAGACCTGGGCGCACGCGGCGCTGCTTCTCTCGTCCGACGGCCGCCTCGTGACCATGAATCGAGCCGCCGAGCAGATGGCCGCCCTTCGCGACGGGATCGCGCTTTCCAGAGACGGCCGTTTGCGCGCTACGACCGAGACGGCCAACGCCGCGCTTGACCAGGCGATCTTCGCTTGCGCCGCCGGCGGCCCCCATATCGCCGTGAACGGGCTCGCCCTGCCCCGCCTGAGCGGCGGTTTTCTCAATGCGATGATCTCGCCCCTTCCCCAGGGCGCCGAGTGCGACGGCGCCCTCGGGAAGGTCCTGGTGATCCTTGTCGACGCGGACGCCGAGCGGCGCACGCCAATTCAGTGGATCACCACCCGGTATGGCTTGGCGCCGGCCGAGGCGCGATTGGCCGCCCTGCTCGTCCAGGGCGACACCCTCGCCGAGGCCGCCAGCGCTCTGGGCATCAAGCTGAGCACCGCCCGGACTCGCCTCAAGGCCGTCCAGGCCAAGACCGGCTGCCATCGCCAGGCCGACCTCGTCCGCCTGGCCCTCTCGATGCCGGTGCTCCGCAGCTGATCCGGACCCGTTCCCGGCGAGCGTGCATCGCTCCCAAATGGCACTTACTGCGCGCCGCGCCGGATCCCTAGCCTCTACCCCGTTTTGGGTATCTGGGGATCGGTTTGATTTCGCGTCACCACACTGGAACTCGTCCGGGGAGCTTCCCTTGTCGAGGCGCAGCGCCATCCGCCCTGGCGCTGAGCCTGGCTGCAGCCGTCGTGTTCGGCGCCGGCGCCGCCCAGGCGCAGACGGCCAGCCAGATCACGCCGCCCAGCTTCCGGCCGCCGCTCCAGACGGTTCCGGGGGGAATCGCGGTGCCCGACCATCCCGGCTTGCAGACGCCGGAGGGCGCCGAAACGCTGCCGCTCGTCCTGGCCGAGATCGAGGTCGAGGGCGGACGTCCGGAGATGGCGGCCGAGACCGCCGCCATCACCAACGCCCTGATCGGCCGGACCATCACGGCGGCCGAAGTGTTCGCCGCCGCGCGGCGCCTCGAAGCCGCCTACGCTCGGGCGGGCTATGCGCTGGTCCGCGTCGTCCTCCCGGCCCAGACCCTGGCCGACGGCGGCCGCTTGAAGCTGATCGTCATCGACGGCTACGTGGAGCGCGTCGATGTCTCGGCGCTGCCTGAGCGGTTGCAGACCCGGGTCCAAGCGATCCTGGCGCCGATCGTCGCCCGACCCGGCATTCGGATGCCGGAGTTGGAGCGACGCCTCCTGCTGGCCGGCGACATCTCCGGCGCACGGCTGCGATCCGCGCTTGCGGCGGGCTCGGTCCATGGGTCGAGCGTGCTGATCATCGATGGCGTCGAGCGTCCGGTGACCGGGCAATGGACCTTCGACAACGCCCCCTCGTCCCCGCTCGGCGACTGGTCCGCCGGCGTCGGGCTCGACGCCAACAATCTGTTCGGTCAGGGGGAACAGTTCTATTTCCGCGCCGGCGGCCTGCCGGAAGACGGCCGTAAGGGCTATCTCAGCGACAATCCCCGCAGTCGCACCCTCGCCGTCGGCATGGTTCTGCCGATCGGCCTGGACGGCCTGACCGCCAACGTCGAAGCCACCCGGACCCGCGCCAACCCCAGCCATCCGAAGAATACCCTCGGCTTTGGCAGCGTCTTCGAGCGCTATTCCCTGCGCCTGCGCTATCCGTTGATCCGCAGCCGCGCCACGACGCTGGCGGCCGAAGTCGGGATCGACGCTCAGAACGACAATCTCTACGTCGTCCACCCGATCATCGTGCCGCTGGCTTCCGACCGGCTGAGAGTTCTGCGCCTGTCGCTGGACGGGGTCTGGTTCACCCAGGCGAACGGCGTGCTGAGCGGCAACGTCAGGGCGTCGCAAGGCTTGACCGGCCTGGGCGCCCGCACCGCGGCGGACGCCACGCCCCTGCTGCCGCTGTCGCGGATGGGCGCCGACGCTGATTTCAGGAAGATCGAGTTCGGCGTCGCCTTCACCCAGCCGCTCGCGCAGCATCTGACGCTCGACCTCAGCGCGCGCGCGCAGAGCAGCTTCGGCGATCCGCTGCCCCAGTCCGAACAGATGGGCATCGCCGCGCCCTCCGCCCTGTCGACCTTCGATTCCGGCAGCCTGCAGGGCGACAGCGGCTACGCCATGCGCGCACAACTGTCCTCGCCCTGGACCGTGCGCGCGGGCGAGGCGGCTCTCTCCGCCTCGCCCTACCTCTTCGGCGCGGTCGGCCATCTTCGCTTGGAGCGGCCGACCTTCTTCGAGCGCGAGCGCTCGACCTACGGCGCCTATGGCCTGGGCCTGCGGCTTGCGACCGGCGTCACCGACAGCGTCGCGCTAAGCCTGTCCCTCGAATGGGGCCGGCAGCACCGCACCGACCGCATCCCCAGCGACGACCGCTTCACGCTGACCGGCGCCGTTCAGTTCTAGACGTCATGAGCCTCGCCATGCCCCACCGCCCGTTCCTGACCGCTCTACTGACCTCCAGCGCTCTGATCGCCGCCGCCCAGGCTCACGCCCAGGCTCTGCCGACGGGCGGAACCGTCGCCAGCGGCGGCGTGACCATCTCGACGCCGACGGCCGGTCAGATGACGATCAACCAGTCGACCGGCCAGGCTATCGTCAACTGGCAGGGCTTCTCGATCGGCCAGGGAAACAGCGTCGACATCCAGCAGCCGAGCGCCCAGTCCGTGCTGCTCAATCGGGTGACCGGGAACACCCCGTCGACCATCGCCGGCAGCCTGACCGCCAACGGGCAGGTGTTCCTGGTCAACCCCAACGGCATCGCCATCTCCAAGACCGGGCAAGTCTCCGCCGCCGGCTTCGTCGCCTCCAGCCTGGACATCGCCGACGACGACTTTCTGGCGGGCAAGCTGACCTTCAAGGGGGCGGGACGCTCGGCCGCGGTCAGCAACCAGGGCGCGGTCGTGGTCGGCCGCGGCGGCTATGCGGCCCTGATCGGCGGGCGGATCGAGAACGCCGGGTCGATCATCGCCCCGCTGGGCAAGGTGGCCCTGGGCGCCGGCGAACGGGCGACGTTGGATCTGGCCGGCGACGGCTTCCTGCAGGTGGCCGTGCCCAGCGCCGAGCAGGCCGCCGAGCCGCTGATCGTGCAGTCTGGCCGGATCACCGCCGACGGAGGGCTGGTGCAGGTCTCAGCGGCGGCGGCCCGAGACGCGGCGCGCCGGACCGTCAATCTGGAAGGCGTCATCGAGGCCCGGTCGGTGTCGGGTCGTCCCGGCGCGGTGGTGCTGGACGGCGGCGGCGGCGCGGTGTCGATCACCGGCGACGTCGACGCCTCGGCGCGCGACGGCGGCCGGGGCGGCGCGATCACCGTCACCGGCGAGGCGATCACGCTGACCGGCGCGAGCCTCGACGCCTCCGGGCGCGACGGCGGCGGCGCCGTGCGGATCGGCGGCGACTTCCAAGGGCAAGGCGACCTCGCCCGGGCCAGGACCGTCACGATCGATGGGGCCAGCGCCGTCACCGCCGACGCGCTCGAGGCCGGAAACGGCGGCCGGGTCATCGTCTGGTCGGACGACGTCACCGCCTTCTCCGGCCGGATTTCCGCCCGCGGCGGCGCCAATGGCGGAGACGGCGGTTTCACCGAGGTTTCCGGCAAGCGGTTGCTCGGCTTCAACGGAACGGTCGATCTGCGCGCGCCCAAGGGCCGAACGGGCGATCTGCTGCTCGATCCCTATAACGTCACCATCTCCAACGCCCCCGACACCGGCGGCTTCACGGCGACGGGCGACAACAGCGTCATCAACGTCACGACGCTGCAGAACGCCCTCGCCACGGCGAACGTCACCATCTCCACCGGCGCGGGCGGAACTCAGGACGGCGATATCACGATCGCCGCCCCGATCAGCTGGAGCGCCAACACCCTCACCCTCAGCGCCCACCGATCCATCGCCGTCAACGCGGGCCTTGTCGCCGACGGAACCGCCGGCCTCGCGCTCAACTACGGGGCCGGCGGCGGCGTCACCTACGCCTACGGCTTCAGCGCCAACTTCACCGGCCCTCAAGGCGGGCAGAGCCTGACCATCAACGGGCAGGCCTACACCCTGATCTACGACGCCGCCCAGCTGCAGGCGATCACCCAGACAGGGCTGGGCGGCCGCTACGCCCTGGCGACCAGCTTCAACGCCGTCGCGACCCGCACCTGGGGGCCCTACGGCTTCACGCCGATCGGGACAGTGAACGGAAGCCTGCAGGGCGACGGCTTCACCGGAACCTTCGATGGTCTCGGGAATGTCGTCTCGAACCTGTTCATCGGCACGCCGAACAGCGGCATCGGGCTGTTCGGACGGATCGGGATCGGCGGCGTGGTGCGCAATCTCGGTCTGAGCGACGTCTATATCAACGCGAACCAGGTCGCGGGCGCTCTGGCCGGCAATGTTCGGGGGACGGTTCAAAACGTCTGGGCCAGCGGCTGGGTCAGCGGCACCGCGGTCGTCGGAGGTCTGGTCGGCATCAACGGCGGCGCGATCAGCCAGTCGTTCTCGCTGGTCGGGGTCAAGGCGCGGGATTCGATCAACGTCGGCGGCCTGGTCGGGGAAAACTACGGAACCATCGCCGACACCTATGTCATGGGGGCCATCCTTGGCGGCGACCGGGTCGGCGGCCTCGTCGGCGACAACCAGGGTTCCATCACCCGTTCCTTCTTCGCGGGCTCGGTCCACGGCAACAGCAACGTCGGCCCTCTCGTCGGGCGCAACCAGGGCGCGGGGACGGTCACCGCCAGCCTCTACGACAGCACCCGAAGCTACTTCGGCGGCGGCCTGAGCACCGTCCAGTTCCAGACCGGCGGCGGCGCGCTCGCCACATTGGGCTCCGCCTTCGCCGGCGGCGCCGACGGCCTGTACCCCTATCTGAAGGCCTTCTTCCCGAATGGCGCCCAGGCCGTCTCCGGCATCGCCTACAAGGATCAGGGCCGGAACCCGCTGATCTCGGCCCAGCCGGCGCCGGTCTATTCGAAGGACCCGGCCTTCGTTTCGCTGAACGCCATGGGGTTCTACTGGGGCAGCGTCACCACCGACCGCAACGGCTACTACTACTTCCTGGTCCCGGCCGGGATGCTCGCCGCCGGCGACAGCGCAGCCGTCTACACCAATCAGTCCTCCGGACCCGACGCGCCCGGGACGACGAACGCCTTCCACCTGTTCACCGCCAGCGGCGCGACCGTGCAGGGCGGCGTCGATCTCTACGGCAATACGCGGACCTTCAACACCGCCGCCCTGCTCTACTCCCAGACCGCGATCGACACGACCGCCCTGGCCCAGGCCATCGGCGGCAACACCGTCGCCCAGGCGGCCTACAACGGCGCGACCGCGCAGCGGATCCTGGCGACCGGCGCCAGCTATACGGTCGACACGCCGCTTTCGGTCGCCGCCGGCCAACAGCTCAGCATAGAAACCGTCGCGCCGGGCTCGCTGCTGATCCTGAACGCCGCCACGACCCTCGCCAGCGGCGGCGGCCTCGTGCTGAGGAGCGCCGGCGACCTGAGGATCGCCGCGGCGATCACCACCGCCGACACCACCTACTTCAAGCTCGGCAGCGGCGGGACGATGACCATCGACGCGCCGATCACCGTGATCGGCGGCTACACCCAGGGCTGGACCGGGTCGTACTGGTACTCGCCCGACTTCTCGACGATGGTTCTGGAGAGCGCCGGAGCAATCCGAGTCAACGCGGTGGTCACCAACCGCGGCGCCAACACCTTCGACATCCGATACGGCGGTCCGGACACCAACTTCACCTTCGCCCGCGGCGGCCGGCTCGACTACGTCAACAACTTCGGCAACACCATCTACAACACCGCGACCGGCGGCCGCGCCCTGGTGATCAACGGCGAAGGCTACGCGCTGATCAGCCGGATCCAGGACCTTCCGTCCATGAACGGATCGGCCGGCCGGTTCGCCCTGGTCGCCAACCTCGGCGCCGGGAGCTACGGCTCCGCCTTGATCGGAAGTTTCTCCGGACGGTTCGACGGCCTCGGCCACACGATCGACAACCTGACCATCACCGGAACAGGCGCACAGCTCGGGCTGTTCGGAACCCTCGCCTCCGGCAGCGTGGTGCGGAACGTGGGTCTGAACGGCGGAACGATCGCCGGCGGCGCCGGCAGCGACGTCGGCGCGCTCGCCGGCCTCTCGCAAGGCTCCATCTTCAACGTCTGGAGCAGTGCGGCGGTCATCGGGACCGACGGCGATATCGGCGGGCTGGTCGGCGAGAACGCAGGCTCGATCGCCAACAGCTACGTGACCGGCCTGGTGCGAGGCGGAGGCGGAACGGCCGGCGCGATCGCCGGGCGCAACCCAGGTTCGGTTCACAACGTCCTGGCCGCCGGTCTGCTGTTCAACACCAACGCCTCCACCGGCCTCGTCGGCGACAACAGCGGCGTCATCGACGGCGCCCTGATCACCGGCTACGCCAACGCCGGATCGACGCTGCTCAGCGCCGTGGGAACGGGTTCCGGCTCCGTATCCAACGTCTATGTCGACAGCGACACGACGGGCTTCTCCAGTGGGGGAGTCGTCCTGACCACCGCCCAGCTCCAGGGCGGCGGGGTTCCGGTCGGCCTGTCCGGCGACGTCTGGACCGGCGGAACCGGCGGCAAGTATCCCTACCTCAGAAGCTTCTTCCCGAACGGGATCGACATTGTCTCCGGCACGGCGCGCAAGGCCGACGGCTCGGCCTGGCAGGCCATGATCACCCTAGCGGCGGGCGGCGCGGCCATCTCGACCGTCGGCAGCGGGGCCAACGGCTACTACTACGCCTTCGGCGCCCCCGGCACGCTGAGCGCCGGCCAGGGCCTGGTCGCCTTTACGGCCGACGGAGCGGACGCCCTCACCTTCCGCATCGGATCGCGAAACGACCTGACCAGCGGCTTCGACCTGACCGAGACCTGGCGGCGCGACGACCTGGGACCGCTGGCGTCCCTCTCGGCGGCGCAGGCGACTCTCGTGGCGACCGCGGGATCGCTGACCAGCGGCCTGACGCCCGCCAATCGCGAGATCTCGAGCGGCGCGGCCGCCTTCTCGATCGACCAGGCCGTGAACCAGAGCGGCCTGCTGGCGCTCAAGGCCAGCGGCGCGGTGACCCAGACGGCGGGGGTCACCGCTGCGAACCTGGTGATCACCGGCGCCGGAGACTTCACCCTGAATCACGCTGGCAACGCCGTGGCCACGGTGGCCGCCAGCGTCGGCAGCCTGGCCCTGACGACCGGCGGCGCCCTGACGGTCTCAAGCCTTTCCGACGGCTCGGGAACAACGATCAATGGCGTGACCACGACCGGCGCCGTCACGCTCAGCGCCGTCGGCGACCTGACCCTGGCGGCGAAGGTCTCGGGCGCCAGCCCAGTGCTTTCGACACGGGGCCTGTTCATCAACAACCAGGGGAGCGACGGCGTCATCGCTGCGAGCGGCCGCTGGCTGGTCTATGCGAATTCGCATCTCGGCAACACCTTCGGCAGCTTGGATAGCCAGAACATGGCGCTGTTCGGCCGGACGCTGGCGACCGCGGCGCCCGGCGCGATCACCCAGACCGGCAACCGCTATGTCTTCGCCAACAGCCCGACGATCACTGTGGCGGCCAGGAACGCGACCAAGGTCTACGGCGAGGTCATCGCCCCCGGCGGTCTTCCCTCGCTATGGGCGGACCTGGTCGGCGCGCCGAGCGTCGCCGGCGTCTTCCTGGCCCCGACGATCGACGCGCTGTTCCCGAGCCTTGCCGTCAGCTCCACCGGTGCGGCCGCGACGGCCGGCGTCGGGACCGGCTACACCCTGGAAATCGTCCCCGGCAGCCTGGCCTCGGACTACGGCTATACGGTCAACACGACGTCAGGCTCGCTGACGGTCACGCGGCGCGCGATCACCGTCACCGCAGACGCCCTCAACCGCATCTACGGCAACGCCAATCCCCTGTTGACCTACACGATCGGCGGCCTGGGGCTGGTCAACGGCGATAGCCTGACCGGCAGCCTGACCACCGGCGCGACGACCGCTTCCGGCGTCGGAAGCTACGCCATCACTCAGGGAGACCTGGCCGCCTCCAGCAACTACGACCTCACCTTCGTCGGCGCGAACCTTCAGATCACGCCGCGAGCGCTGACCGTCACCGCTGACGCCTTGAGCCGTATCTACGGGAACACCAACCCACTGCTGACCTACGTCGTCAACGGCCTCGGGCTCGTCAACGGCGACACGCTCACCGGCGCCCTGGCCACCGGCGCAACGACGGCCTCCGGCGTCGGAACCTACGCCATCACTCAGGGCGACCTGGCGGCCTCGGCGAACTACGACCTCACCTTCATCGGCTCGAACCTTCAGATCACGCCGCGAGCGCTGACCGTCACCGCTGACGCCTTGAGCCGTATCTACGGGAACACCAACCCACTGCTGACCTACGTCGTCAGCGGCCTCGGGCTCGTCAACGGCGACACGCTCACCGGCGCCCTGGCCACCGGCGCAACGACGGCCTCCGGCGTCGGAACCTACGCCATCACTCAGGGCGACCTGGCGGCCTCGGCGAACTACGACCTCACCTTCATCGGCTCGAACCTTCAGATCACGCCGCGAGCGCTGACCGTCACCGCTGACGCCTTGAGCCGTATCTACGGGAACACCAACCCACTGCTGACCTACGTCGTCAGCGGCCTCGGGCTCGTCAACGGCGACACGCTCACCGGCGCCCTGGCCACCGGCGCAACGACGGCCTCCGGCGTCGGAACCTACGCCATCACTCAGGGCGACCTGGCGGCCTCGGCGAACTACGACCTCACCTTCATCGGCTCGAACCTTCAGATCACGCCGCGAGCGCTGACCGTCACCGCTGACGCCTTGAGCCGTATCTACGGGAACACCAACCCACTGCTGACCTACGTCGTCAGCGGCCTCGGGCTCGTCAACGGCGACACGCTCACCGGCGCCCTGGCCACCGGCGCGACGACGGCTTCCGGCGTCGGAAGCTACGCCATCACCCAGGGCGACCTGGCGGCTTCCAGCAACTACGACCTCACCTTCGTCGGCGCGACCCTCGCCATCACGCCGCGGGCCATCACCGTCACCGCCGACGCCCTGAGCCGCATATACGGTAACGCCAATCCCCTGCTGACCTACACGATCGGCGGCCTGGGGCTGGTCAACAGCGATGCGCTCAGCGGCGCCCTGGCCACCGGGGCGACGACGGCTTCCGGCGTCGGAACCTACGCCATCACTCAGGGAGACCTGGCGGCTTCCGGCAACTACGACCTGACCTTCGTCGGCTCCAACCTGACCGTCACGCCGCGCGCCATCACCATCACCGCCGACGCCCTCAACCGTATCTACGGCAACGCCAACCCGCTGCTGACCTACGCGGTCGGCGGCCTCGGGCTGGTCAACGGCGACAGCCTCTCCGGCGCCCTGGCCACCGGGGCGACGACCGCCTCCGGCATCGGAACCTACGCCATCAGCCAGGGCGACCTGGCCGCCTCCAGCAACTACGACCTCACCTTCATCGGCTCGACCCTTCAGATCACGCCGCGAGCGCTGACCGTCACCGCCGACGCCCTCAGCCGCATCTACGGGAACGCCAACCCGCTGCTGACCTACGTCGTCAGCGGCCTCGGGCTGGTCAACGGCGACAGCCTCTCCGGCGCCCTGGCCACCGGGGCGACGACCGCCTCCGGCATCGGAACCTACGCCATCAGCCAGGGCGACCTGGCGGCTTCGGCCAACTACGACCTCACCTTCATCGGCTCGAACCTTCAGATCACGCCGCGAGCGCTGACCGTCACCGCTGACGCCTTGAGCCGTATCTACGGGAACACCAACCCACTGCTGACCTACGTCGTCAGCGGCCTCGGGCTCGTCAACGGCGACACGCTCACCGGCGCCCTGGCCACCGGCGCAACGACGGCCTCCGGCGTCGGAACCTACGCCGTCACCCAGGGTGACCTGGCGGCCACCGCTAACTACGACCTGACCTTCGTCGGTTCGAACCTCGCCATCACGCCGCGCGCCATCACCGTCACCGCCGACGCCCTCAGCCGCATCTACGGGAACGCCAACCCGCTGCTGACCTACGCCGTCGGCGGCCTCGGGCTCGTCAACGGCGACACCCTCAGCGGCGCCCTGGCCACCGGAGCCACCACCGCCTCCGGCGTCGGAACCTACGCCGTCACCCAAGGCGACCTGGCGGCGTCCGGCAACTACGACCTGACCTTCGTCGGCTCCAACCTGACCGTCACGCCGCGCGCCATCACCATCACCGCCGACGCGCTGAGCCGCATCTACGGTAACGCCAATCCCCTGCTCACCTACGCCGTCGGCGGCCTCGGGCTGGTCAACGGCGACACGCTCAGCGGCGCCCTGGCCACCGGAGCCACCACCGCCTCCGGCGTCGGAACCTACGCCGTCACCCAGGGCGACCTGGCGGCTTCCGGCAACTACGACCTGACCTTCGTCGGCTCCAGCCTGACCGTCACGCCGCGCGCCATCACCATCACCGCCGACGCCCTCAACCGTATCTACGGGAACGCCAACCCGCTGCTGACCTACGCCGTCGGCGGCTTGGGGCTCGTCAACGGCGACAGCCTGACCGGCGCCCTGACCACCGGCGCCACCACCGCCTCGGGCGTCGGCAGCTACGCCATCAGCCAAGGCGATCTGGCGGCTTCGGCCAACTACGACCTGACCTTCGTCGGTTCGACCCTCGCCATCACGCCGCGGGCGATCACCGTCACCGCCGACGCCCTGAGCCGCATCTACGGGAACGCCAATCCGCTGCTCACCTACGCCGTCGGCGGCCTCGGGCTCGTCAACGGCGACACGCTCAGCGGCGGACTGGCCACCGGGGCGACGACGGCTTCCGGCGTTGGAACCTACGCCATCAGCCAAGGCGATCTGGCCGCCTCGGCCAACTATGACCTGACCTTCGTCGGTTCGACCCTCGCCATCACGCCGCGGGCGATCACCGTCACCGCCGACGCCCTCAGCCGCATCTACGGGAACGCCAACCCGCTGCTGACCTACGCCGTCGGCGGCCTCGGGCTCGTCAACGGCGACACCCTCAGCGGCGCCCTGACCACCGGCGCGACGACCGCTTCCGGCGTCGGCAGCTACGCCATCAGCCAGGGCGACTTGGCGGCTTCCAGCAACTACGACCTGACCTTCGTTGGTTCGACCCTCGCCATCACCCCGCGGGCGATCACCGTCACCGCTGACGCCCTGAGCCGTATCTACGGGAACGCCAATCCCCTGCTCACCTACGCCGTCGGCGGCCTCGGGCTGGTCAACGGCGACAGCCTGACTGGCGCCCTGGCTACAGGGGCGACGACGGCTTCCGGCGTCGGAACCTACGCCATCAGCCAGGGCGACCTAGCCGCCTCGGCCAACTACGACCTGACCTTCGTCGGTTCGAACCTGACCGTCACACCGCGGGCGATCACCGTCACCGCTGACGCCCTGAGCCGCATCTACGGGAACGCCAACCCGCTGCTCACCTACGCCGTCGGCGGCCTCGGGCTCGTCAACGGCGACAGCCTGACCGGCAGCCTGACCACCAGCGCGACGACCGCTTCCGGCGTCGGAAGCTACGCCATCACCCAGGGCAGTCTGACCGCCTCCGCCAACTACACGATCACCTTTACGGGGGGCGGGCTGACGATCACGCCGCGGCCCGTCACGGTCATCGCGCACAACCAGTCGCGGACCCAGGGCTTCGTCAATCCGCCGCTCACCTACAGCCTTGGCGGATTGGGCCTGGTCAACGGCGACGGATTCACCGGCGGACTGGCCACCGACGCGGCCCAGGGCAGCCCGGCCGGCGACTACCGGATCGGCCGCGGCGACCTGTCCATCTCGGCCAACTATGCCGTCACCTTCCTGGACGGCGTCATGACGGTGACGGCCGCGCCGCCGCCGGCGCAGGATGGGGCCAGCGCCATCCAGGAACGCTTCCTGGCGCCCTATGCGCCGCCGGCGCTCGACCCTCGTCCCATCGACTCCGGAACCGACGACGACCGTGTCATCACCGAGGATCCGCGACTGATCGCGCCGCTGATCTGCAGCGACGGCCGCGTGGCGGCGGCCTGTGTCGTGGCGTCACGCTAGGCGGAACGCGCGCTAGACGCTGACCTCGTAGAACAGCCTGTCCTCCAGGACGTGCGGCCCCTGGGCCCCGTCCTGGTCGGCGCGCGCCAGCGCCTCGGCGGCCTGCTTTCGCAAGGCCTCCTCGAGCGACGGCAGCGGGATGTGGTCCCAGCGTTTCTTGCCGGCCATGACCTCGTCGACCGGATTCAGGGCCACCAGCAGGCGTTCCATCGATTCCAGATAGGCCTTCAGCGTGGCGTTGTGGCTGCCGTGATGGCCGACCTTGTAGACCAAGGTGCGTCGGACCAGGTCGAGTCCCTCGACCGCCGCCTCTCCTTCGGGCGCGGCCCACTTCACGTCCTTCCAGGACTGCCAGTTGCCGACCTGGGCGTCCGCGGCGAACAGCAGGACGTCGCGGCCGGGGTGGCCGCTCTGGCTCTGGCCGTCCAGCTCTATGGCCAGAACCAGGCTGGTGTTGTTGGTGTCGCTGTCGAGCTTGAGCGCCAGGTCGAGAGCGCTGGAGGCGGCGATGTCGTCGATCCCCCGCCAATCGTCGTCGGCCGCGCCCCCGGTCCAGTAGGCCTTGCGGAAGAACGGCATCGCCCTGGCCGTATCGGTCGGGATGGTGAAGAGCGAGGAGAACGGCCGTCCGTCCGCCTCCAGCGCCGCCAGCGGGCCCAGCTGGCCGATGTAGCCCGCCGCCTCGTATGTCTCGCGCCCCTTCTTCGTGGGCGCCGACCGACGGATCAGCTTGGCGTCGCGGGGCGGCCCCAGCACCATGATGCGAGCGGCGACGCCATCCGGCCGATAGGGAGCCTGGCCCGGCTCGCAGTAGCGCAGCTTCCCGGCCGGGGCCAGCTCGCGGGCGACCTGCACGGCGTCCTCGGTGGTGGCGCCCTTCCCCGCCGCGCCGAGACCGTCGATGCCGAAAAAGTCGGTCAAGCTGCGGATTCGCGCGCCGGTCTGGTCGTCGCCGATCGCGAAGGCCTGGTTGGTTGCGGCCTTGAGCGCCTCGACGGCCCGCTCGCGGTACTTGGCCGGCAGCAGCGACTGGGCGAAGGCGTCTTCGGGATTCTCCGTCCAGGCCATCCAGACCTGGCCGACCTCCTTGAGACTGCGGAAGGTCTTCTCGGCCTGAAGAAACCCCGAGACGTGATCGCCGTGCGCGTGGGTCAGCACGATCAGATCGAGCCGGCCGTCAGTCACGGCGACGACGTCGTCCATCACGGCGTTGATCTTCTCCTTGGCCTTTGACGTGCCCAGGATCACGCCGCAGTCGATCAGGATGCTGTAGTCCCGCCCGCCCGCGCGAGGCAGGCGAACCAGCAGGCAGTCGCCGAGGCCGTGGCGGTACATGCGGATCTTGGCGCGATGACCTGGCATGGCCCCCTCCGGCTCAGTGACAGCGGTGCAGCAGGGCGAACGGCTCGCGCTCGTCCTGCGTCGCGAAATAGTTGCCCCCCGGTCCGCCCGGCTCCGGACTGGCCGGCATGCTGCGCGCCAAGGCGATATTGCCGACGCGCTTGCGGATCAGATAGCGCGCCTCGAAGGTCTCGAGATCGAAGAGGACGGTGCAGCCCCCGCGGCGACGGATGCCGATGCCGTCGATCCAGGCCTGGGTGATCTCGACGACGAGGTCGCTGCGGCTTTGTCCGTCGGGGCTCACCCGTCGCGCCGGGCGAACGGAATGGACCTCGATGCGCTTGATCTCGACGGTTTCGGAACGCTGTTCGCCGTCTTCCTCCCAGTGGATCTCCCGCTTGCCGGGATCGCGGAACAGCCCCAGCGCCTGCAGCTCGGTGTCCGTCGCCTTGACCTCCACGGGAACCTGCTTGCCGTCCTTCCAGGTCTTACCCGTCAGCCAGCCGTGCAGGACACGGGCGTTCTCCCGCGAGGTCTCCCAGGCCTTCTCCCGGGCGCCGCTGCGGTTCCACCCCAGGTCCATGCTGGGCAGCAGCGCGCTGACAGTCTTGATCGGCGTCGGCGGCGCCTCCCAGACCACGCTGCCGGGCGACAGATGCGGCACGTTCGGCGGGAAGATGCCCCGCTTGGTGAAGCCGCCGATCAAGGCCAGGCGATAACCGCGCGGATCGTTCGGAACGACGTCGCGATCGGCGGTGATCAGCGCGCGCAGATAGTCCCCGAACGTCACGTCGACCGGCGGGCAGTAGTCGAGCGCCCGGATGCAGATCGTCAGCAGCTGCGAGGCCAGGGTCGCGGCTTCCTTCGCCAGGGCCTTGACCAGGGGCTGCGGCATCCGCCCCTCAGGCATCACTCCGGAGCCGCCGGTGGCCAGGGCCACGACCTCTTCCTGCCGCGCGGCGTACAGCGTCAGGAAGGCGTCGAAGACCGCCGCCACCAGCCGCGCGCCGCGGTCGTGAGCCTCGTCCGGCAGGTCGGGGCCGACGCCCTGCAGAGTCGACAGGTTTTCACGGGACAGCTCGTCGCCGCCGTCTCGCAGGGCCTGTTGAAGCTGGCCGGGACGGCTCGTGGCGCGGCCGAACTCGATGGCCAGCAACCGCAGCAGACCGGCGTTGAACAGATCCCCGCGGCTCTTGGCGATCTGCTGCTCCAGCACCTCGGGCAGGGTGAAGTGCTGGAACAGGGCGACGATATCGGCGAACGCCTCGTGCAGCGCCATCGAGTCCGGGTGACTCGACTCGCGGTAGCGCGGATGCAGGCCGTCCAGCAGCGCGTGGCTGGTCTCATGGGCGACGATGTCGTGCGACAGGCAGCTGAACGTCAGCTGGCCTTCCGGCGTGTCGCGCCAGTCGCCGCCGGCCGGAAAATACCCGAACAGCAGCGCCTTCCGCTCCGGGCTGTAGTAGGCGTTGGGGCCCCGGAACGCGTGGGGATAGACCCTCAGCCGCTGGACGAACTGTTCCGACCGATGCTCTGACTGGGTCTCGGGCTGATGCGTCGCCCAGAGCGCGGTCCGCCCGAGCGCGCGTTCGAAATGGCCAATCGTCTTCATCGCGACCGCGTAGACCATCTGTTGGTGAAACCGCGGATCGCTCGGCGTCGGCGCCAGACCGTCCTGGCTGAGCAGATAAGGATGGTTCAGGTCCACGGGCGCATAGGCGGCGGCGCTGGCGGGATCGATGTCGACCACCTCGAGATATTCGCCCACAGGGCCGGGCTGCAGCTCCGGCTCCCAGGGAATGTCCAGCTTGGCGACGTTGATCGCCGCGGTTTCCTGCGCCAGGTCGAGCGAGGGATCGAACGCGTACACCCTGAGCCGCCGGATCGCCGGCTGGGACACCGGCGGATCCACCGCGCGCCGCAGATGCACCTGCGCCATCTCGAGCAGCTCGGGCGCGACGACGGCCTTGTCGCCCTTGGCCGAGGAGCGGGCCGGCGGCGAAACGCTGCGGCTGTCGGCGTCCAGCAGGAACTGCTTGAGCGTCGTCGAGGCGCCGGGCTGGTCGGCCAGAGCCTCGGCGATCGCCCGTCGAGCCTCGGGCGTCAGCGACCCCGGCGGGCGCTCGGGATCCGGCAGCAGATCCTCGACCGCCTTGGACTGCGACAGCTGCAGGGCCTCCAGCTCCAGCATGCGCAGGCGCGCCGGATCCGGCGGCGAGACGCCGAGACCGGTGAACAGCCGCAGCAGCGGAAACTCGGCGCTGGCGGAGTCCTCCTGCTTGAGCTGTTCCGAGGCGACGGGGGCGTGCTGGAGGGCGATGTCCGACTGCAGCCGCCCCCGCCCGAGCTTCACCCGATCGCCCGCCTCGGCGCTGTCGTAGAGGGCGCGACGGACCGCCTCGACCTTCATCCACCCCTGAGGATAGGCGTCCAGCTTGGCGCGATGGCGGGCGATCCACAGGGCGGCGGCGGCGGCGATCTGGGGGGTGGCGCAGGAGGTGCCCTGCCCGCTCCAGTTCACCAGCTGGCCGCAGCCGCCGACCGCCCAGGGCAGGTTGGGCGTCGAGGCCGAGAGCGCCGTCGCCATCTTGCTGTCCGGGCCGTAGTTGCCGGCCATGCGGTCGAAGCCAAGATCTGCATAAGGGCTGCCGTCGGCCATGACACCGCAGGCGGCGATCACCCGCCGGAACCGGGCCGGAAACACGATGTTTCGGGTCGGCAGGTTGCCCTGGTTGTTGCCGGCGGCGGTGACGATGAAGACGCCGGCCTCATAGAGCCGGTTCACGGCCTCCGCCCAGGCCTGGGAGGCGACGCCGCCCATGCTCATGGTGACGACATCGATCCGCGTGGCCGGATCGCTCCGCAAGCCGTAGACATAGTCCAGCGCCTTGGCGAAGGCGCTCGACCGGAACAGCACCACCCGATCGGCGATGCGGATCGGCACGACCTCGGCCCCCGGCGCGCCGCCGTACATCCCCCCGGCCAGGAGGGCGATGGTGCCGGTTCCGTGGCCGTCCTGGACCCAGAGGCCTTCGGCGCGGTCGGTGGCGTCGTTCGGCCGGTCTGGCTCGACGAAGTTGCGCTGCAGGTCGCCCCGCAGATGCTTGGGCAGCGTCGCATGACCCGGGTCGTAACCCGTGTCGATATGGGCGACGCGGGCCCCCGCCCCCGCGCCGCCGCTGATCGCCGCGAAGCCCGAGTGGCCTGTGTCGCGGAACCAGAAATTATCGCCGGGAATGCGCGGGAAGTTGGTCCGCTGGGGCTCGGCCGTCGTCGGGCAGTTGGCGGCCAGGCCGAAGTCGACCCGCGGCATCGGGTGGTTCCACTGCTGCCACAGGTCCGGCTCGGCGAAGACCACACCGCCGCCGGCGGCGCCCAGCGAGGATCCCTCCCCCGTCAGGTCGTGGCAGAGGTCCCAGAGATTACGCTCATCACCGGCTTCGAGCGCCACCCGCTGCCAGGTCGCGCGGTCGCCGGCGGCGGCGAAGGCCCCGCCCCGGTCGGCCTCGATATGGTCGAACAGCGGCTCCGTTGAGAGTCTTAGCGTCGTCACGCCGACGCCCAGGTTCACGGTCTTGAGGGGCGGCGCCTTGATCAGGACGGCCGGCGTACGGTCCGTAGCCATGGCGGAGGCCTCCTACGGACGGGTCATGATCGTGGCGCGGAACAGGCGGACATAGAACACGAAGATGATCGCGGCCCACAGGTAGTCGAACAGGGCGAACCACAGGAAGCCGCCGCCGCAGAACACCCAGACCGTGCCCATCCAGACCCGCCCCAGGATGCCGATGATGTTCGGCGCCCGCTTGTGCACCGGATCCAGCAGACCCGGCACATACAGGGCGGTGACCAGGATCAGCGTCGCACCCCAGCCCCGGGTCCAGCCGGCCGGGATCGGCTCAGGCAGCTGGAACATGTGCGCCACCGTGTTCGGCGCGAACAGGCACAGCAGCCCGATGACGATATGCAGGGCCATGTTGAAGCCGAGGACGCCGCGGTAGGCGTTGAGCGCGCCCCTCGCCCGCTCGCCAGACCAGCCGATGCTCAGGCCGTCGCTCATGATCGCTCCCCTAGAAGGTCAGAAGATAGGCCAGCAGGTCGGCCTTCTGCGCCGGGCTCAGGGTCGTGCCGTAGACATGCCCTCCGGCGCCGTTGCCGACCAGCGTCGTGTCGTAGCACTGGGTCCCCGCGGGGGCCTTGGCCGCCGGATCGCAGGCAGTCGTGATAAAGCCGCCGTTGACCGGATCGACCACGTCCTGGCCGCGTCCGCGCAGGAAGGCCCTGGGCCGGTCGGCCGGCGCCTTCAGCAGGTCGGCCAGGGTCGGCACCGAGCCGTTGTGCAGGTAGGGTCCGCGCAGCCACAGGCCGTCGAGCGGCTGGTTGGCGTAGCCGTCGGTCTTGCGGAACTTGGTGAACCGATAGGGCGTGCCGGCGAACATCTTCGACAGCTGCTGCTGGCGGAAGGCCTCCGTGTAGGAGTCGAGCCGCGCCCGGTCCGTGCCGATCTCGGCGATCGGCGTCACCTTGCCCAGATACGGCCCCGAGAAGACGTAGCCGCGGGGCTCCTGGGCGCCATGACAGGCCGCGCAGTCGGCCTTGTAGAGACCCCGTCCTCGCGCCACGGCCGACGCATCCGGCCGATGCGGACTGGCCGGCGCCGGCAGGTCCATCAGCCAGTCGGCGACCCGCCGGATCGCCCTGTGGTCGACGGTCTGGGGCGTCACCCCGGCCCCGATCGCGGCCGACAGGTTGCGCTCCTGCAGCGAGGTGTTGTTGCCGTCCCAGTGCAGCTCCATGCCTTCGCGGGGGCGCTGGTTGAAGATGGCCGGGAAGTCGGAGACGCCATGGACCTCCGCCTCGGACAGACTGGCCGCCGGGGTTCCGAACTGGATCAGCTTGTAGGGATTGAAGGTGTCCACCCGGCCGGGTCCCCAG